>JAISYF010000121.1 GCA_031270065.1 Prevotellaceae bacterium
AATTTGAGGATTTGAAATTAAAATCCCAAAATATTCAAATTGAATTTTCAAATTGAATCCTCAAATTGAATTATAGGTCGCTTTGCGGATTATCATAAATTTATAGGGGAAAGTTAGCAATTTCTTTTGATAAAATTGAAAAACGGTAATAAGATTTTTTTTATCCAAAAACTTTTTCAAAGTTTTAACTGTTATTTTAAAAAAAAAATAATTGCCTGAAATCATTTTTTTTATAACTTTGAGGGTTGAATGTATATTTTTTCCTTCGGTCAAAAATATATTGCATAATTAAAAATTAATTTGTACCTTTGTAAATTATTTACTTGAAAATTTAACTATCTAAAAATTAAGTAGTTAGTATTTTTTTTACACAGAATTATTATTTTTTTTTTTAAATAAAAAGATTATGAGTTTAAACAGTTTTTTAACAAAAATGTTCGGAAATAAGGCGCAGCGCGATGCGAATGAAGTGGCACCGATTGTGGAACAAATTAAGGCAAAATTTGAGGAAATACGCCAACTCTCTACTGACGAAATACGCGATAGAGTGCAGGATGTAAGGCAGGAAATTGCCGATTATGTGAAAGATGAAAAGCATCAGATTGACGAACTGAAACAAAGCATAGAAGAGACTGAAATTGAAAAACGCGAAAGCATTTATTCCAAAATAGACGCGCTTGAAAAGAAAATTTTGGATAAATACGAAGACAAACTCAACGAAGTTCTGCCCGAAGTTTTTGCGATAATGAAAGATACTGCGCGGCGTTTTACCGAAAACGAAAACATTGCGGTTAAGGCAACCGATTTTGACAGGCAACTCGCAGTAAATCACGACTTTGTGTTGATTGACGGCGACAAGGCAATCTACAAAAATCGTTGGATTGCGGGCGGAAACGAAACCATTTGGGAAATGATTCATTATGACGTGCAACTTTTTGGCGGCACAGTGCTGCACAGGGGAAAAATTGCGGAAATGGCAACGGGCGAAGGAAAAACGCTCGTAGCAACTTTGCCCGTATTTCTCAACGCATTGACAGGCAACGGTGTGCATATAGTAACCGTAAATGACTACCTCTCAAAACGCGACTCGGAATGGATGGGACCTTTGTATATGTTTCACGGTTTAAGCGTGGATTGCATTGATAAACATCAACCGAATTCCGATGAACGCCGAAAAGCGTACAACGCCGACATTACTTTTGGCACAAACAACGAGTTCGGGTTCGACTATCTGCGCGACAATATGGCAACCTCGCCGCTCGATTTGGTGCAGAGAGCGCACAATTTCGCCATTGTCGACGAGGTTGACAGCGTGTTGATTGACGATGCAAGAACGCCGTTAATCATTTCGGGACCCGTGCCGAAAGGAGATGAACAACTTTTTGAGGAGTACCGCCCAAGAGTTGAACGGATAGTGAAAGAACAGAGCAATATGGCTACAAATCTTTTAGCCGAAGCAAGAAAAAAACTTAATTCTGACGACAAAAAAATTCAAGAAGAGGGTGCGTTGGCGTTGTTCCGCACATATAAGGCGTTGCCGAAAAACAAAGCATTGATAAAATTCCTTTCGGAGCAGGGCATTAAGCAAATTTTGCTCAAAACCGAAACAATTTATATGGAAAACAATAACCAAAGGATGCACGAAGCAACCGACCCGCTTCTGTTTGTTATTGAGGAAAAAAATAATCAGATTGAATTAACCGAAAAAGGCATTGATTTTTTGACAGGAAGTTCGGAAGACCCGAATTTCTTTGTGCTACCTGACGTAGCGGAGGAACTTTCTTTATTGGAAAATGAAAATTTAACAACAGAGGAAAAGCAAAACCGCAAAGATGATATTTTGCAAAATTATTCTATAAAAACAGAGCGCGTTCATACTGTAAATCAGTTGCTTAAAGCATATACGCTGTTTGACCTTGACGACCAATATGTTGTGATTGACAATAAAGTTAAAATTGTTGATGAACAAACAGGGCGCATAATGGAAGGGAGGCGTTATTCGGACGGACTTCATCAGGCAATCGAGGCAAAAGAGCGCGTAACAGTGGAGGCGGCAACGCAGACATTCGCCACTATTACGCTGCAAAATTATTTCCGCATGTACCATAAACTTGCGGGTATGACAGGAACAGCGGAAACAGAGGCAGGCGAACTTTGGGACATTTACAAACTTGACGTGGTGGTTATTCCCACAAATAAACCTGTTGTAAGAATTGATATGGAAGACCGCGTTTATAAGACAAAACGCGAAAAATATACTGCCGTTATAGATGAAATTGTTAAACTTGTTGAGCAAAAACGCCCTGTTTTGGTTGGTACAACTTCGGTTGATATTTCGGAACTTTTGTCGAAAATGCTCACAATGCGAAAAATTAAACACAATGTTTTGAATGCGAAATTGCACCAAAAAGAGGCAGATATTGTGGCAGAGGCGGGGCGAGCAGGTACCGTTACTATCGCTACCAATATGGCGGGACGCGGTACGGACATTAAACTTACGCCCGAAGTAAAAGCGGCGGGCGGTTTGGCAATTATCGGCACTGAACGCCACGAAAGTCGCCGCGTAGACAGACAGTTGAGAGGGCGTTCCGGTCGTCAGGGCGACCCTGGAAGTTCGGTTTTTTATGTCTCTTTGGAAGATAATTTAATGCGACTTTTCGGTTCTGAAAGAATTTCTAAAATTATGGACAGAATGGGCTTTGAACAGGGCGAAATGATTGAACATCCTATGATTTCAAAATCAATAGAGCGTGCGCAAAAGAAAGTTGAGGAGAATAATTTTGGAATAAGAAAACGCCTTTTGGAATACGATGACGTGATGAATTCGCAAAGAACTGTTATTTACAAAAAACGCCACCACGCGCTTATGGGCGAGCGTATCGGCGTTGATATTGTGAATACGCTTTACGATACGGCGGAAAAAGTTGTGGGAGACAACTATAATTCGGGTGATTGGGAAAATTTGCAACTCGAAACAATGCGCAATTTCGCCTTTGAAACGCCTTTTACCGAAAACGATTTCCGCGCAAAACGCGCCGATGATTTAGTGGAAAGCACTGCCGATGCCGCTTTTACCTCGTTCAAGCGCAAAATGGACAAAATGGCGACAATGGCGTATCCTGTTATCAAGCAGGTGTATGAAAAACAGGGGCAACAGTTTGAAAATATTCTAATCCCGCTCACAGACGGCAAGCGCAACTATAACATTCCTGTTAATCTCGAAAAGGCGTACAATACAGAGGGCAAAGAAATTATTCTTGCGTTTGAAAAGGCAATTTTGCTGCACACAATAGACGAGGCGTGGAAAGAAAATCTCCGCGAACTTGACGACCTGCGCCAATCCGTTCAAAACGCCTCTTATGAACAAAAAGACCCGCTTTTGATTTACAAACTCGAAAGTTTCAATCTTTTTAAAACAATGATGGACACGATAAACGGCAAAATCACCTCGATAATGATGCGTGCGCAAATTCCTGTGCGCGACTCCGACCAAGTGCGCCGCGCCGATGCACAACGCCGTACCGATATGAGCCGTTACCGCACCCAAAAAGACGAATACAGAGGCGGCGGCAATCCCAACGACCCGCGCAGCCAAGACACCCGCGAGCGGCAAATCACACAACCGATTAAGTCCGAAAAGACAGTCGGCAGAAACGACCCGTGTCCGTGCGGGAGTGGAAAAAAATATAAAAATTGTTGCGGAGCGTAATCAATTACGAATTAAACTGCCCGAAAGGGCAAAATCTGCATAACCGCAAGTCGCGACCTGCGGTGTGCAATACTTATGCACCGCACCTGAAAGGTGCAACAAAAAATTTACATATTTTTGAATTATTAATTTAACTTTCGCAAGTTGTTTTTAACTTGATTTCGCAAGGGATTTTAAATTTAGTATATTTGTAAGTTCTTGATTATCAGATGTTATGTGAAACATCAAAACATCAAGTTCGATTGCAAAAATTTCAGATAATTTTGTTGTTATCTCTATGATAATCA
>JAISYF010000232.1 GCA_031270065.1 Prevotellaceae bacterium
TATGGCAAGAGTTTCAACAAATAAGGATTTACACAAGGCGAAAGATGCCAAAAATGACGAGTTTTATACCCAATTATCTGATATAGAACGAGAATTGAGGCATTACGAAGGACATTTTAAAAACAAAGTGGTCTATTGCAATTGTGATGACCCTTACGAAAGCAATTTCTTTAAATATTTTTCGTTGAATTTCAATAATTTAGGACTAAAAAAACTAATTGCAACTTGTTATATCGGCTCACCAATCGCTAATACAAAACTTTCTTTGTTTAATGAAGATATAGAAGAAAATAAGACAACAAGAGTACCTCACAAAATAGAAATTTCAGAAATACCCGACAATATTGTAAATTTGACAGATATTGAAATTTTACTCGGCAGCAGCAAGAATTATTTAACTCGTCTTAAAAGAGACGGCGATTTTCGCAGCAAAGAATGTATTGACTTGTTGAAACAATCCGATATTGTTGTTACTAATCCACCGTTTTCGTTGTTCAGAGAATATGTTGAACAATTAGTGAAATATGATAAGAAATATTTAATAATCGGAAATATTAACGCCATAACATACAAAGAAATTTTTAAATTAATCAAAGAAAACAGGGCTTGGTTAGGTGTAAATATGGGCAGGGGTATTTCAGGGTTTATCGTTCCAAAGAAATATAATTTATACGGAACGGAAACTCATATTGACAGTTTGGGGAACAGAATAGTTGCAACAAATAACTGTTTGTGGCTAACAAATTTAGATACATCAAAACGACACGAAGACATTCTTCTTTCCAAAAAATATTTCGGAAATGAAAGTGAGTATCCAAAATTTGATAATTACGATGCAATCAATGTAAATAAAACCAAAGATATACCGATGGACTATAAGGGCGTCATGGGTGTTCCAATTACCTTTTTGCACAAATTTAATCCAGAACAATTTGAGATAATAAAATTTCGCAAAGGAAATGACGAAAAGGATTTATCTATTAATGGCAAGTGTCCATATTTTAGAATTTTAATTAAAAATAAAAATGTTATAAAATGAGCAAAAACCAGACAGACCGATTAAGAGCAGAAAAAATAAGAGGTCAGGGACCAAAGGAAATTTTTGGGAAATCGGCACAAAAGCACGACACATTGGTTAACGACTTCTCAAAAGTTGCTTTTGAAACTCTGAAAAACGATTTTCCAAATTTTGAATTTCGTTTTAGGGATAGCATTGACAAGAAAGAAATCAATGAAAAACTGCACTCGGTTGATGCAAGATTGGGTGTTACAATATTTGTTGAAAAAGCATCTGTCAAACCCGATGGCGGAATTATTGAGGTTAAAGACAAGGAAGGCAAATGGCGTATTGTATTGGTTTGTGAAGCCAAACATCAGGGAAAAGATATTGAAAATATCAGCAAGGGAATTTTAGTCGGCAAAAATAGCGACCAAGAACTAATGGTAGCAGGAAATGCCATTGAGCGTTCACATAAAAACATAAATGAAATAAGAAACATTATGATTGATGAGAAACACTTTCCTTACATTTTGTTTTTGCAAGGTTCAAACTTTCTTACAGTGCCAATAACCGTAAAGCGACCTGATGGAACAGAAACTATCTTGAAACACGACATTGGTTCACTCAACAGAATAGATAGATTAACATCGGCAAATTACAGTTTGCCCATCAACCAAAATAGTTGCAAAAATATTTTCATTACAGTTGACGGACAATCGGTTATGTTGCAAGCAGTGTCAATCTACACCAAACACACAGAATGGACTATTGAAGAAATGTTGCCAATTATGAAAGAAATTGCACACACTTCTTTAAAGATTATAGGCGTAATTGAATAAAATAGGTTGGTTAAGTGTAGATTAATTTAATCACCAAAGACAAAATACAAGAATTTATTCAATCATTCATATTTTTTGACACTAAACGAGCGATTACGAAGGATTTGTTAATGCGGATTGGATTAAAAAGATAAAGATTTTTAACAATATATATAAAATTTTATCAATTAATAATTTAATAGTATGTCATCTATTGAAAATCAAAAAAAGGTAAAGCAACTTATTGATTTGAGGGTGCAGGCGAAACTTGGCGGAGGACAAAAACGCATTGATTCGCAGCACGCAAAAGGCAAATTTACCGCCCGCGAAAGAATCGAAATGTTGCTTGACGAAGGTTCATTTGAAGAAATGGATATGTTTAAAACGCACCGCTGTACCAACTTCGGTATGGAAAAAGAAAGTTACCTCGGAGATGGAGTTGTGGTGGGACACGGCACTATCGATGGTAGAATGGTGTGCGTTTTTGCGCAGGATTTCACCGTTTTCGGCGGCTCGTTGTCTGAAACTATGTCGCAAAAAATCTGCAAAGTGATGGATTTGGCGATGAGAATGGGTTGCCCCGTTATCGGCATCAACGACTCTGGCGGAGCGCGTATCCAAGAAGGCGCAGATGCTTTGGCAGGTTATTCCGAAATTTTTGAGCGCAATATTCTCGCTTCGGGCGTTGTTCCGCAAATTTCACTCATTTTTGGTCCCTGCGCAGGCGGCGCGGTCTATTCACCCGCTCTCACAGACTTTATTATGATGACCGAACAAAATTCGTATATGTTTATCACAGGTCCCAAAGTTGTGAAATCGGTTACAGGCGAAGATGTTTCGGTTGATGAACTCGGCGGCGCAAATATGCACTCGCGCAAAAGTGGTGTGGCGCATTTTAAATCTGCATCTGAACAGGAATGTTTGGAATTGACGCGCAAATTGATTTCATTTATTCCGCAAAACAACGTTGAAGACACCCCGATGTTGCCTTGCGACGACCCGATTAATCGTTTGGAAGACAGTTTAAACGACCTCGTACCTGACAATCCAAATCAGCCGTATGATATGAAAGATATTATCCGTGCGATTGTTGATAACGGCGATTTTTTGGAAGTTCAACCACTCTACGCGCAAAATATTATTTGCTGTTTTGCTCGTTTTGACGGCGTTTCCACAGGTATTATCGCCAATCAGCCGAAATTTATGGCGGGCGTTTTGGACTGCGACAGTTCAAGAAAAGCGGCTCGTTTTGTTCGTTTCTGCGATGCTTTCAATATTCCTATTCTTACTTTGGTTGATGTTCCCGGTTTCTTGCCCGGAACAGGACAAGAGTACAACGGCATTATCACTCACGGCGCGAAACTTATGTTTGCTTACGGAGAGGCGACAGTTCCGAAAGTTACGGTTACAATCCGCAAATCTTACGGCGGAGCGCATATCGTAATGAGTTGCAAGCAACTTCGCGGCGACTTCAACTATGCATGGCCATCAGCGGAGATTGCCGTTATGGGTGCATCTGGCGCGGTTGAAGTGCTTGAAGGCAAAAAAATCGCCTCATTGGAAACAGCAGAAGAAAAGAAAGCATACGCGCTTGAAAAAGAAACGGAATACAAGGAAAAATTTGCTAATCCCTATTCCGCTGCTGCTCGTGGCTACATTGACGATGTTATTGAGCCGAGGAATACACGTTTCCGCGTTATCCGCGCTTTCCAAGCGTTGCAGACAAAAAAACTGAGCAATCCAATGAAAAAACACGATAATATTCCTTTGTAATAATACAGACACAAGATATTAGACACAAGAAGAAAGACAAAGATTTAAAAGACAAAAAGGCGGTTGAGCAGAACCAAAATACAGGTCTAAAAATCTAAAATCTAATGTCTTGAAAAAAAAAATTAAAATATTATGAGATTATTATCAATTTTATTAGACGCATCTACAATTTCCTCTGGCACAGATATGTTGTTAAACTCTGGGCTTGCGATTGTCATCGTCTTTTCTGCACTTACGTTGTTGGTTTGTGCCTTTACTTTTGTGGGCTATTTAACCAAAAGAGCGATGCAAAAACGTGCAGTAAAAAATTTGGGAGGAATGATTGCGGTAAATAGCAATATTGACGTTGCCGAAGTGGCGGCTGACGAAATTGCTGCTGTCGCAATGGCGTTGCACTTGTATATGAATGCTGACGACATTCACGATAACGAAAGCAATATCATTACAATAAAGCAACTCAAACGCAGTTTTTCGCCTTGGAATTCAAAAAATTTCAGGTTACTGGAATCTTCGTATAGGAGATAGGCAAAAGGTTAAAGGAAAAAGGTAAAGGGAGTTTTTCCCTTTGCCTTATACCTTGACCAAAATTTAGTTAAAATTTTTAAAAAAAATAGCAGTAAAAAAAATATTAATATTATTTATTTCTTTTAGTTGTTTGTTTTCTTGTACAAATTCCATTTTGGAACAAGATGATAAATTGGCAAAAACACTAACAAATTATATTGGTACTGTTTAATACAGATAATCCATACTCTACTATGGCGATTGGGGATGCCGTTGATAGCAACTCAAGAACCTGCTTTTGGGGCTTTGGAACAGTAACAACAGATAAACCTTAAAATGTTGCAGATATGAAAAAAGTATGTTTATTTTTTCTGACAGTGTTTCTAATGTCTTGTGGCGGTGATTGTCGCAGTTTTAATTCTGATATTAAGACAATATCTGTTATTAGCAGTAATAACTTTGACAACAGCCACCCATCAGGTGTTGTTTTAAATGGTGTAATAAAATTTTTATCTATTACGCCGTATCCGTATATTGAAAGCAATTATAACAGTTTGTTTGATTGGCAAAATTATTGGACAGAAAATTATACGTTTCCACAAGGCATATTTAATTTTGGAAATGAAACTCATCTTATTGATAAGAGGTTATCTGAATTAAATCAAAATGGTTTAATTTTGGCAGGAGATGCTCAAATGACAGGTTGTTTGCTTTTTACACAAAATCCAACATTAGAACAAACTCATAACCTCACTGTTACCATTGAATTACAAGATAGTCGAACTTTTGAAAAAACAATAAAAAAAAATATTTAATTAATTTATAAATCATATTTTATATGAAAAAATTTAGTTTTGAAATAAACGGCGGAGAATACGAGGTGCATATCAAGTCCCTCGAAGGCGATGTTGCCGAACTCGAAGTTAATGGCACGCCCTATTCCGTCAATGTAAAAAGCATTGAAAGCGAGAACAAGAAAAATCTTGCTTCGCCCAAAGCAGCCGCAACCGTAGGGACAAGTTTAAAACCCGCCCCTGTAGCCACAGGCGCAATCAAATCGGTTAAATCGCCGCTTCCCGGTAGCGTTATTAAGGTTAATGTCGTTGTGGGACAAGCGTTTAACGTTGGCGATACTCTCCTGATAATGGAAAGTATGAAAATGGAAAACAACATTCTCGCAGAGAGCAGCGGCGTTATAACAAAAATCAATGTCAATGCAGGGCAGGCTGTTTTGCAAGACGAGGTTTTGTTTGAATATTCCGAGGTTGGTGCTGTTGCGCCCATGCCTGTTGCGCAACCTGTTGCTGCGCCAAAACCTGCACCTGCACCTGTAAGGGCAGTTTCTAAACCCGCACTTACAGCGCAACCCGCACCTGTACAGTCGCAGGGCGGCAAGAGCGTTAAATCACCTCTTCCCGGCAGCGTGATTAAGGTTAATGTTGCCGCTGGGCAGGCGTTCCGCGAAGGCGACACGCTTTTGGTAATGGAGAGTATGAAAATGGAGAACAACATTCTCGCCGAAAACAACGGCACAATCACCAAAGTGTGCGTTGCCGCTGGACAGGCGGTGCTGCAAGACGAGGTATTGTTTGAGTATAATTAATTAACGATTAAAGAGTAAAGTTTAGGATATTAAAAATTTTAAACTTTACTCTTTATTTTTCTCTCAAAAAAATTACATTAATTAAAGAATAAAATGAAGTTATCACAAAAATTCTATTTAGTTGCTTTGATGTTGCTGGCACTTCCGTTGAGTACATACGCAACGGATTTTGGCGCAACATTAAGCAGATTTTGGGGAATGACAGGCTTTTACAATTTCACTTGGGGACACTTGGCAATGATTTTTGCAGGTCTTGTGTTCATATTTCTTGGAATTGTTAAAAAATGGGAGCCATTGTTGCTTGTGCCGATTGGATTTGGCATCTTAATCGGCAATGTACCTTTTGCGCTTGGTTATCAAGTCGGCATTTACGAAGACGGAATGACAAAAGTTGCAATGGAAGGATTGCAGAACGGTATTGACGGCATTCAAAATGTATCCGTTGCCAACCCGCAATTCAACGGACCCTCTGTATTGAGCATTCTGTACAGCGGTGTGTCGAATGGCTGGTATCCGCCTCTGATTTTCTTGGGCATCGGTGCAATGACGGACTTTTCGTCATTGATTTCCAACCCGAAACTGCTTTTGCTCGGTGCAGCGGCGCAAATCGGCATTTTCGCAACATTTCTCGGTGCGCACTATTTAGGTTTCTCCGACCAGGAAGCAGGCGCAATCGGTATTATCGGTGGTGCAGACGGACCTACGGCAATTTTCCTTTCGTCAAAACTTGCGCCTCATCTTATGGGCGCAATCGCAATAGCGGCGTACTCTTATATGGCTCTTGTGCCTATCATTCAGCCGCCGTTTATGAAACTTTTGACCACCAAAAAAGAGCGCGTTATCAGAATGAAAGCACCGCGACAAGTGTCGAAATTGGAAAAAATTATTTTCCCAATCGTTGGACTTTTGCTCACAACCTTTATTGCGCCTACCGCAATGCCGCTTTTGGGTATGCTTTTCTTTGGAAATATCCTCAAAGAATCGGGCGTAACAGAGCGTTTGGCAGACACAGCGCGCAATGCGCTAATGAACATCGTTACCATTTTGCTCGGCGTTACAGTCGGCGCATCTACGCAAGCCACAACTTTCATTACAAAGCAATCGATTTTGATTTTCGTACTGGGCGCAACATCGTTCTGCATAGCAACTTGCGGCGGCGTGCTTATGGCGAAGTTTATGAATTTGTTCTTGAAAAAAGAGAACAAAATCAATCCGCTTATCGGCTCTGCGGGAGTATCGGCAGTACCTGACTCTGCGCGTGTGTCACAGGATTGGGGCTTGCACTACGACAAAAACAACCACCTTCTTATGCACGCAATGGCACCAAACGTGGCAGGAGTAATCGGCTCTGCGGTAGCGGCGGGAATATTGTTGGCAATACTTGGGTAATTCAATTACAACTTGAAAAATAAAAATGTTATTATAAAAAAATCATTATGAAAAAATCATTAATTTTTATTTGTTTTCTGCTGTTTTTTGTATCTTGCGGAAACAAAAAAACTAACAATCAAAACGAAAAAGTCATGACCATAATTCATTTAACGCAAGACGATTTTTTGAAAAAAGTCGCCAACATCTACACACAAAACGAGTGGAAATATCTCGGCGATAAGCCCTGCGTGATAGATTTCTATGCCGATTGGTGTCAGCCGTGCAAAATACTTGCTCCGCATTTGGAGGCTCTCGCAGAGGAGTACAGCGGGCAACTCTACATCTACAAAATTAACGTAGATAAGGAACAAGAACTCGCGGAAATGTTCGGAATTCAGTCAATTCCAACGTTGCTTTTTGTGCCGATGACCGAACAGCCGCAAATGGCAGCAGGTTTATTGTCAAAAGAGGATTTGAAAAACGTGATTGACGAGGTAGTGCTTAAAAAATAATAATATTTGCATTTATTACTTACTATCCGCTAAACATTTTTTTGCTCAAAAAAATGTTTAGCGGACAGTAATAATTTGCATTATTTAAACTTAAAAAACTTTCATTTATAAAAAGCGGCAAAAGGAGATGTGCAACAGCGCGGGAGGCAGATTCGCTAAATAAGCGTTCTAAATTCTCCCTTTTAAAAAATCCTGCCTGATGCTTTCGTCAAATTTTTCAATAGCGTAGCGGAGCATTGTGCGGGGCATTGTTTTGTAGCGGTCGTTTTCGAGCAAAAAGCGCAGTTCCGCATCGTAGTTGCGTTTGCCGACTTCGCGCAACATCCAGCCGACCGCCTTGTGTATAAGGTCGTGCGGGTGAATGAGCAGAATTTTTGCAATTTCAAAGGTCGGCTCAAAACGGTTTTTTTTGATAAAACTGAACGTTGCCATTATCGAAATCCGTTGCAGCCAAAGGCTTTCGCTTTTTGCGTATTGATGAAGTATGTCAGCATTTTTGTCCAAAAGATACTCGCCCACAATACTTGGCGCACTCAAATCAACCAAATCCCAATTATTAATTCGCTGATAATTAGCGATATAAAAGTCGTAAATTTCTTTTTGCTGTGTCGGGTTATTTTTCGCCTTTTTAAAATTTTTCACTAAAAAAAACAGTGCAGCCATACGGCATTCGTGGTATTCGTCATTGAGAAGTTTTTCTATTTCAGGCAATGAATTTCGATAATTATCGGAATCGCTTTTACGAACTGCCTCCCGAATTTTCGGCACTACCACGCCGATAAATTTATCTCCGTAACCGTATTGTCCCTCGCCCGTTTTAAAAAAACAGGGCAAAAATTCACGTTTCTGCACCTCTGACAGAGCGAAAAGTTCTTGTTTAATTTGTTGTGCAGTCATATTTTTTATAAAAAAACACAATTTTCATAATTTACAGATAAAACATGTTAATTATATCAATTTTTACACTCAATATTTTTCAAAAATTTTTCTGCATCAATCGCTGCTCGGCAGCCTGATGCAGCAGCGGTAACCGCCTGCCGATAGTGAGGGTCTGCAACATCGCCCGCAGCAAAAACGCCCTCAATATTGGTGTGCTGCGAATGCTGTTTTGTGAGAATATAACCAGTTTCGTCTGTTTCGATAAGAGGTTTAAAGACCTCAGAATTAGGGTGATGCCCGATTGCGAGGAAAAATCCGTCAATCGCTATCTTCGCCTCTTTTTCGTCAGCCCCGCCTTTGCGGAAAACGATGTTTGCTCCCTCAACCTTTTTTTCGCCAAAAAGCCCCAATGTTTGATGTTCAAACAAAACTTCGATATTTTTTGTATCAAAAACACGCTCTTGCATAATTTTTGATGCACGCAAAAAAGGTTTGCGTACAATCAAATAGACTTTTTCCGCCAATCCCGCAAGATAAACCGCTTCCTCACACGCAGTATCGCCGCCGCCAACCACTGCCACGCGCTTTTTGCGGTAAAAAAATCCGTCACAGGTGGCGCACGCAGAAACGCCTTTGCCGTTGTACTTTTTTTCGTCTGCTAAACCAAGATATTTCGCAGACGCGCCTGTGGCTATAATCACGGTTTCAGCGAAAACAGTATCTTTGCCGTCAATTTCCACAGCAAACGGGCGGATAGAGAAATCCGCTTTTGTAACCACTCCACTGCGAATGTCCGCCTCAAATCTAATTGCCTGATTTTTAATATCTTCCATCATTTGAAAACCTTCAACGCCTTGCGGGTAGCCGGGAAAATTTTCCACTTCTGTGGTTTGGGTAAGTTGCCCGCCAGGCTGAACGCCCTCATACAAAACGGGGTTCATATTAGCCCGCGCAGCATAAATTGCAGCCGTATAGCCCGCAGGTCCGCCGCCGATAATCAAACATTTAATAATATTTTGCATAAAATTTATTATTTTTATAGGGACATTATATGAATGTGCCCATTTTTTAGAAATGCAAAGTTACAAAAAAAATTCAGCAAGCAGTTTTTATTTTTCTAAAATATTTTTTGAAAAGTGTATTGTATTAATAATCAATGTGTTATAAATTTTCAATGTGAATGATTGTTTTTTTTGAAAAATTTATTTAATTTTGCACACTTTTTAGAAGAGAGAAAAAATTGATAATTTTAAATTAAAATTATGCGCAGAGTAGTTATCACAGGCACAGGTATTTATTCCTGTTTGGGTAAAAATTTAGACGAAGTTGCAGAATCTTTGTACGCGGGCAAATCGGGTATCGGTATTGACGAAAAACGTATTGAATACGGCTACCGCTCGCCGCTGACAGGCATTGTGGAACGTCCTCAACTTAAAGGGCTGTTAGACAGACGTTTGCGTGTTGGTTTGGCAGAAGAGGGCGAATACGCTTATATGGCTACCGTTGAGGCGTTGCGCAATGCAGGAATTGACGATAACTTTTTGGACAACAACGAGACAGGTATTTTCTACGGCAATGATTCCTCTGCCAAAGCGGTTATTGAGGCGCACCAAATCGCTGTTGAAAAAAAAGACACCACGCTAATGGGTTCGGGCGCAATTTTTCAATCAATGAACTCAACGGTAACGATGAATTTATCCACTATTTTCCGTTTGCGCGGTGCAAATATGACCATTTCCGCTGCCTGTGCAAGCGGTTCGCACTCAATCGGTTTGGGCTATCTGTTTATCAAACAGGGCTTGCAGGATATTGTGCTTTGCGGTGGCGCGCAGGAAACAAACTATCTGTCAATGGGCAGTTTTGACGGTTTAAGTGCGTTTTCCATTTGTACAGACGAGCCGACAAAAGCAAGCCGCCCCTTTGACAAAAACCGCGATGGACTTGTGCCTTCGGGCGGAGCGGCGAGTTTGATTTTGGAAGAATACGAACACGCCAAAAAGCGAGGCGCAAACATTATCGCCGAAGTTGTTGGTTACGGATTTTCATCAAACGGCTTGCACATTTCGCAACCCTCACCCGATGGCTGCATTCGCGCCATAACTATGGCAATGCGTGATGCAGGTGTGCAAGTGTCTGATATTGACTATATTAACGCACACGCCACCTCTACCCCGCAGGGCGATGCCGCAGAAGCGCAGGCGTTGGACAGAATGTTTGCCGTAGCCAAAACACCGATTAGCAGCACAAAAGCAATGACGGGACACGAATGTTGGATGGCGGGAGCAAGCGAAATTATTTACTCAGCCCTGATGATGCAAAACTCGTTTATTGCTCCTAATATCAACTTTGAAACGCCAGACGAATACTCTAAAAACCTGAATATTGTTGCAAAAACGCAGGAGAAAAAAATTGATGTTTTTTTGTCAAATTCTTTTGGTTTCGGGGGAACAAACAGCGCGTTGGTGGTAAGAAAATTTGAAAATACAAATTCAATTTGAAAATTTGAAAATTTGAGGATTTGAAAATACAAAAATGCAATTTGAAAATTTGAAAATTGAATTTGTGCATTTGTGCATTTTCAAATTTTCAAATCCTCAAATTTTCAAATTGAATTTTTGTATTTTTGTATTTTCAAAATAAAATTGTACTTTTGCACTCCAAAAATAAAATCAAAAAAACACTAATATTATTTTATGACAAAAAACGAAGTAATTTCAAAGGTAAATGAATTTCTTGTAGATGAAATCGAAATTGACGAGGCTGTAATTAAGCCCGAAGCGAAACTCAAAGATGATTTGGGCATTGATTCGCTTGATTTTGTAGATATTGTGGTGATTGTCGAAAAGCATTTCGGTTTCAAAATTAAACCCGAAGAAATGGCGAATGTCCGCACTTTGAGCGATTTTTACGACTATATCGCAAGCAAGGTTAGTTGATGAGCAGAGAGTAATTCGGCGCAATTTGCAGATACTCAAATTTATACTATGCAACGTCAGTGGCAAGGCAATACAGGCGGAGGAAACATTGGGCAGCGGGCATTGATTTTTCTTTTTAATGTTTTCGGTTTAAAGCCGTTATATGCGGTTTTAATGTTTGTTGTGCCATTTTATATGCTCTTTGCGCGGAGTGGTTATCTTGCTGTGTATCACTATTTTAGACAACAATTCGGATTTTCAAAACTCAAAGCATTTTGTTGGACTTACAAAAATCATTTCCGTTTCGGGCAAGTGATTTTGGACAGGTTTGCAATGTTTTCTATGGCGCGAATTGCGAACTCGCGCCAACTATTTGAGGTGGAAATCGTTGGCAATGAGCATTTTACGCGGCTTGTCGAAAGCGAAAAGGGCTTTGTGATTGTCGGCTCGCACGTTGGAAATTTTGAAATTGGCGGTTACCTGCTACATTCCGATAAAAAACGTTTTAACGCTGTGATTTACGACGGCGAAACCGAAATTGTACAGCAAAACCGCTCTAAACTGCTGAACGACAACAATATAACGCTTATTCCTGTAAAAAATGATATGTCGCATTTGTTTGCGGCAAATATTGCACTGCAAAACGGCGAAATTGTGAGTATGCCTGCCGACCGCGTATTCGGCTCTACGAAAAGCGTTGAGTGCCAGTTTCTTAACGGCAAAGCCGATTTTCCTGTGGGCGCGTTTGCATTGGCAGCAGCATTTGAGGTAGAGGTTTTGTCGGTTTTTTGTGTAAAAATTTCAGCAAAAAAGTACAAAATTTTTGTACAGACGTGTAGCTGCGTACCTTTGCGGTCGCCCCTGACAAAACGCGAACAAATTTCAATTCTTGCAAAAAATTACGTTGCTGAATTAGAAAAAATCGTCAGAAAATATCCTGAACAATGGTTTAATTTTTATGAATTTTGGAAAGAATAAAATTAGTAAGGGGCAGGTTTTAATTGCCGACTATTCCAATAAACCAACAAACAAACTTTGCAAGTCTTTTAATACTCTTTTTTATACGATACCATATTGATTACACATTTCATTTACAATTTTAAAACCATCGTTCCAAAACTCTTTTGATGTAACGCTGCCCTTTGGTAGTTTTGCCGTTTTTACAGGCTGTTTTAACAAATGATTTTCCAAAATAATACCATTTTCTAAAAAAAACGGCATTAACCGCGCACCGTATTTTTTTATACTAATACGGGCGTATGTAGGTGTGCCTTTGCTGTTGCGCTCTATTTGAATACCTTTAATCATAATATATTTTTTTTAATTTATAGCGCAAAAGTAATTATTTTTTAAAAAATATACAACACTCTAATATTATAAATATTAATACTTATTGAAAATCAAATGTTAGCAGTGAAAACAAGAAAATATGCCGCTATCGAATTGTCATTAATAGAGGATAGTAGCGAGGTTTATAAAATAAAAACAGCCACGCCTATAAATAATGCGCAACTGTTAAAGAAAAAATTATTATGCGCTAACGACCACTAACATAAGTTCAAATTAGCATACAGGTAAACCTGTTCCCTGTATTTCTGTGCCTTTTTAATCAGTAATTAAACAGGACTGACTAAAAAAGTGGCTGAAACACAATAATTTCGGCTGCAAAATTACAAATAATTTTTTAATCAACAAAATAAATTAAATTAAAAATTATGCAATGGTGCAACGTTGATTTTTTCGATGAACTTTCTAAAATTGGTTACAAAAAAAAATCAAAAAGTATTTTCACCAAAACAGACAAAATTTTTACTTGATAATTTGGTAGAATATAAAGAAAATTGTAATTTTGCCAAATAATTTTTAATGTAAAAAATTATGGCAGAATTAAAACACCCAATCAAAGAGGCTGAGCGTTATTTACTGAATGCAAAGCAAATTCTATCGGAAAAAGCCGAAAAAGACGGCGACTATTATAATGATAGAAAATATGTAAAAATGGCTGGAAATACGGCTTGGAATGGCGTACTTGTTGCACTTGATGCTGTTCTTGACGTGCGTAAAAACTTAAAAAAAGGACAACGTATTGATATTAAAGATTATCAAGAGGCAATTTCTAAAAAAGATAAAAAAATGTCTCGTGCTTTAATCGGCGCGTATGATAGTTTACACAAATCGCTTGGATATGATGGTAATCTTCGTTTTAAAATAGTGCAAGACAGTCTGGAACAAGGTCAAGTACTTGTTTCTTGGGCTTCCAAGCACTACAAAGAAAAAGATTGAATATCTTTTAAATCTTTAAAATATAGTCTTCATTGCGAAGTTTGGGCGCGTTACAATTATGGTAACGCGCTTTTTTTTGAGAAACCTGCCAAAAAGTATTTTCACCAAAACAGACAAAATATTTACTTGATAATTTGGTAGGTAGAAAATAAAGAAAATTGTAATTTTGCCAAAAAATTTTTAATGTAAAAATATTATGGCAAAAATTTATAAAGCAGAGGACTTAATAAAACCTCTTACGCCCGAACAAAAGCGGATTGTGGCACAAAACCGTAAAAAATTAGGTACGTTGAAAGGGCAAATAATTGAGAAATTTGAGTTTTGGGAAATAAAAACGGCAACCCCCGTAAGGACTGCCTTTTTTAAAAACAAACTGTTAGTTTGGACAAAGGGAGCGCACCCCTTAAAGTAGTTGGCTAAACTTACTTGCCGCTACCATCGCCGAAAATAGCCGAATTTCGGTTTGTGCGCTACGGCAATGCAAAGGTAATACTTATTTTTTAATTGACAAAATATTTTTATTTTTATTTTTTTATGCAAAAAATCAGCACCATAAAAGAAGTTCAAAAACTGATAGATGTGAGCGATACGCGAGCAGGCAATATGATTAATGTTTGCCGTAGCGCACTGCTCAAAGAAAAACCGAAAATTTTATTTTTAAAAGATTTTTGTGATTACTATGAAATTACTATAAAATAATTTGTATCTTTCCCCTATAAATTTTTCAAAAAATTTTTATGCGTTTGTGTATAATTGAAAATTTTATGCTACCTTTGCAGAGATTTTTAACACTAAATTTTTGAAAAAATGGAAACAAAAATTGAAAAATGGGATAGCATAAAGAAGCGTTACCCAGATAGTTTTTTGTTAATCGAAAACCCTGATTATGACGGTGCTTTGCTAAAAAGTGGCATTGTTCGTTATAAGCATAAATCAAGGGAAAAGGTTTATGACAAAGCCGCAGAACTTGCTTTAAACGATACGACTATTTTATATTCAGGCGGCATTAGGCGCGACCGTCTTAAAAATGTAATTTTTATATTATGATAAATAACATTGAATTATTAGACGGCGACAAAATAATTGTGATTTTTCATATTAAAAGTCGCAGAAAAATTTATCATTTTTAGTAACCATTTATAGAATAAATTTACAAGCCCTTATAAACGCATTTTACGCTGATAATTTGTTGATTATCAGCGTATTTTTTTTTATTTGTCGGAGTTATGTGACTCGAACACACGACCTCTACGTCCCGAACGTAGCGCGCTACCAACTGCGCCAAACTCCGAATTATTAAATTCAAAAATTTAAAGATTCAATAATTTGTCGTTGATAAAACTAATCTTTAAATCTAAATTTGTCGGGATGACAGGATTTGAACCTGCGACCACACGCCCCCCAGACGCGTACTCTACCGGGCTGAGCTACATCCCGCTCTTTTTGGGGCTGCAAAGATAAGAAAAAATTATGATTTATAAATTATGATTTATGATTTTTTTAAAGAACAACCAATTTATTCTGTAAATAATTGATTATCAATAAAATAAAAACCTCTGTAAGTTTGTTTAATCTGTGTTATCAGTGTGCAGAAAAGCCAAAAGTTCGAGTTTGCGCACCTCGTTTTCGAGTTTTTTGACTTCGTGTTGTAGGTTTTTTACAAGATTTTCGAAAGAAATAATTTTTTCTTTAAGAATAAATTTTTGCAGATTTAGAGCAAAAAAATAATCTTTACGCAGGTTTTCAAGTTCGGTTTTGGAATTTTCCAATTCCGATGTTTTTTGTTGCAAAAGTTTGAATTTTTCTAATGCAGCGGTATTTTTGAAGTCCGAAAAAGAGTGATAAACCACAGTATCTGTCAGCACAAATGCAAAAATTTGTTGGTTATTGATTATTGGTTGTTGATTTTCCTCAGTCTTTGTTTTTTGCTTTTCCCTTTTTATTCTAAAATTTTCAATTCTTGCAGCCGCGCGAAGTTCCCCCTCTGTCAGATTTTTCAAAATATTTTTTTCGCTGTTATGTATAAATGTGTAGATTGCTGTTTTTCCGCTTGGCAGATTGCGGTCGGAGGCGAAGTAACCGAGTTTTTGGCGTTCATCAATCACCATCAAGTAGTCGTTTGCGGGCGAGTTGAATGGCATTCCGGCGTTTTGCGGCAGCAGATATTTGCCAGCAGAGTTTGAGCGCGACATAAAAATATCATACCCGCCGAGCGAATTATGTCCTTTTGACGCGAAAAAAATGGTAACGCCGTCAGAGAGCACAAAGGGAAAATTCTCATCTTTTTCGCTGTTAATATTTGAGGAAAGCGGCGTTGGCTCGTGCCAACCGTCAAGGAAAAGGTCTGATTGATAGAGGTTTAGGTTTAGACTGTCGTTTTTTGCAAAAATTTTTCTGTCTTTTTTTCCTGTAAGAAAACCGAATAACGCGGTTGTGTCCTTTTTTTCAGGGGATTGCGGGTTAAGCCTGCAATGAGAGGGAGCACAAAACACAAACCCAATTTCCTCATTTTTTGGAAAATATTGCAAAATATCGCTTGTCGGCACCACAACGCTGTCGATAAACTCCACATTTTCAACTCTTTGCAGCATTTGCGCAGCGGTAATGGCGCGTTGATAAAAAACGCTGTCGCTGCTTTTGGCAAAACATTCGGCAGCCTGTTCAAATTGATAATCTTTATAAAAATTTTCGCCCAAAAGTTGATATTGTTCAGGCGTTTTCTCTTTTTCTCTACTTTTTGTTTGAGAATTTAAGAAAAATGCGTTAATTTGTAAAAAAACGACTAAAAATATAATTGATTTTTTCATATTAAAAGATAAGTGTCTGATTATCAATAAATTGCATATTGTGTTTTTGGCACGCTATTTGCATAACTTATTGTGAGTCATCTTTAGTAACGAAAATTGTTTTTTGGTTAAACATTTTGGTAGAAGCAGACAAACTGTGAAGTAAGGCTGTTTCTTCTTTTTTTTTATTTTCGACTTTGCTCAATCAATGCCTTATCGTTTTTGCACCAGAATCCAAGCGTCAGAGAGGTCGCGGTATTTTTCGGCGATTGTTTTTTTTGCTGTATTTGCAGCCTCGTAAGTGTTGACGGACGCTGCTATAACCTGATACATATTGTTGTTATTTTTCACAATTACAGGATTATAACCCTCTTTTATCAGGTACATTTGCACCCTTTCCGCATTTTCGACAATGGAAAAACTGCCCACAACTACATTGTATGACTTTAATTTATTGGCATCATTCAAATTAATCGGCACAAAAGTTTCCTCTCGGTATGTTGGCGGGTCTATTTTGCCTGTATTTGAATTTATTTCTGGCATAATTGACGAATTTTCAGTTGATTTTTGCGAATTAGCGGAAATATTTGGAGCAATTTTTGGCGTTTTTGACGTATTTTGTGTGGAATTTGTCGTTTTTGACGTTTTTGACGTTTTATTTTTATTCGGCAGAGCAACCGTATATGGACCCATAATACGCGGAATACTGCAAGAAAAAAGTAATATTGATAAAGCGCAAATCGCTGATATATAGAGTTTTTTCATAATTATTTTTATTAAAAATGATTTTTGCAAATATAATTTTTTTATTTGAAATTTTATCAACGAAAAAAAAAATTTTTTTTTTAACAAAAAAAGTTGTAAAAAAAAACTTTGTTATTAAAAAAAAATTTCTACCTTTGCACTATTAAAATGCTTAATTAAAAAATGATGCTTACAATTTGATATTTTTATGTTGATTTTGGTGCAAAATTGCAAGAAGGCATAAGTGCAGAATTATTATTAAAGATGTGTTTAAACCTGTAACTGACTACAAGTCAGACAGTTAGTTAAATTGATTTTTCTTTGCAAAAGGAAATTTATTTATTGTTATTTTAAAATTGAAACTATAAAATAAATTTTTAGTATTAATAAAAAAAAAACATTTTTTAGTATGGGAAACTTTACAGCAAAAGTTTTATTGTCTTTATTCTTTTTAGTAGGGACAATTTTGGGGTTGTCCGCACAGCGCACTGCTTTTTCAGATGGCTTTGAGAGCGGAATATTCGACCCTTCAAAATGGACTCAAAGTCCAGCAAATGCTCCTATTCCTTGGAGCATCGGCTCCGAGGGCGCAGGTACAATTACAGCGCAAAGCGGAAGCAAATACGCAAAACTCTTTTCGGCAGATTATCAGCAGCCTGTAAAACTTATTACCTCTATGGTAGATGTTTCAGGGATGAACGACCCGGTTTTGGAGTTTCAGTGGGCAGCGCAACGGTTTGCCGCAGGCGTGTATGATACTTTGAAAATCTATTACCGCACTTCTGAAACAGGAAGTTGGTCTCTTTTTCAAGGCTTTCCTTCTGGCGCAAACAGTTGGAAATATGAAAAACTCGTTATCAGGAGTAAAATTCCTGTTGCTAATACGACTTTTCAAATTGCTTTTGAATGGGCTTATGGAAACGGCAAAGGCATCGGATTAGATGAGGTAAGAATAGGCGATGACCATTTTTGCCAATATTGTCGTGATTTAAAACATTCGCGCCTGACTCACAACAGCGTAACGTTCTCTTGGAGTTCGAGTATGTATGCTCACGACCACAGCATAAAAATTTCTACTGTGCCTATTGCTTTGGCAAATCTTCCATCAACTACGGCGAATGTGTTGGACAGTGTTGTGGCTGTTGCTCCAAATCATACAAGCAACACACATACTTATGTTGCTTCTTTGCCGGATGCGGAAACTACATATTATTGGTATGTAAGGGCAGACTGCGGAGACGGCGATGTTACAGTATGGTATGCAGGCAAGCCTTTTAAATCGAAATGTGTGCCTCAATCTACGGGAATTGTGTATAGTTTTGACGGAGTGCCGTTGGGCGATTTTGACGGCTGCTGGTCGAGAGGATTCGACCGAGGCGGCATCGGTGCGCCAGAATGGACTGTTAATGATTACAGCAACTACGCAGCAAGCGATTCTCTGCCAAAGACTTCTTCTACAATAACTGCCCATAGCGGTTTGCATTCATTAAAATTATACAGTTATTATTCTAACGACAACAATGCAAGATTTTCGCGTACTTGGGCGGCTACGCCGTTTTTCGACGTAACTGATATTAAACCGTATCAGGTAAAATTTTGGGCTAATTCCATATCAGCGGGCAGTAAACTGCACGTAGGCATTATGACTGATGTTGATGATATTTCAACTCTTGAAAATGTTTATACAGTTCCATTAAAAACAGGGTGGCATGAATATGCCGTTTATCTGAACGGCACAACTACAGAGGCAAAGGCTGTAGGTTTTATGCTTAACGGCTCTGACGTTTCTGCAATAGAAGTTGTATATCTTGATGACGTTGTTGTAACCGAAACTCCTCCCTGTGCGAAACCTTTATTTGTAGAGATTAGCAATATTACAGATAATGGCGCAACAGTCAATTTGATGGGCAATTCGACAAATTACCATATTGCGGTATATACCTCAGATGGAAAAGACCCAACTATATCTAATCCGCTTACGGGAGGCGGCGCGCTTTATCAAAACAAGGCTATGCCGTTTGTAATGACGGGACTTAGTTCATCTACAACTTATTATGTATTTGTAAGGTCAAGTTGTGCAGATAATAGTGTATTGGCAAATTGGTCGAGTGTGGTAGTATTCAAAACTCGGCAAACTCCACCTGTTATGCCTTATATTGAGGATTTTGAGGGCAGTATGAATTGGGATTTTACCAACACAGGGCAAACTAATAAATGGTTTGTAGGAACGGCAACTCACAACGGAGGAACAAAATCTCTTTATGTTTCAAATAATGAAACAGGCTTGACTAATGCTTACGCCAATACAACCTCATACATTTATGCTTACAGAGAATTAAATCTTACGGCAGGCATAGATTATGAATATTTCTTTGATTGGAAAAATAACGGACAGACAAATAATGACATTCTCCGCGCATTTTTAGTGCCTGAATCTGTTCCGCTTACCGCAGGAAATGCTTATGGAATGACCGCAAATACAAATACCGTTCCAGCAGGTTGGATTGAACTTTCGCCTGTATTAAGCGGTAAAACAACGTGGCAATTCCACGAAGGATTAACCTCTGTGCCTGCTTCGGGCATTTACAGATTGACATTTTTTTGGAAAAATGATGCTTCCTCAAACGGTGCGCCTCCTGCCGCTATTGACAATGTTTATTTTGGGCAACTATTCTGCGCAAAAATAAGGGATCTTGCAATTTCAGATATTGTGCCAGACGGCGCAACTGTGTCCTGGACTGCGGGCGGCAGCGAAACCTCATGGTTGCTCTGGTGTGTGCCTGAGGGTACGGACACCATAGGCATTGCGCCTGTTACGGCAACCGCGCCTGCATATACGTTCAGCGGATTGCCTGACAGGACAAAATATAACATTTATGTAGTATCAAATTGCGGTACGCACAAAGGCAAAGCGATTACAGCATCGTTTTTTGCTCCTCAAATCGCTGTTTCGGCAAATCCTTTCGACGAGGATTTTGAGGAAAATATCAGTTGGGTTTTGCTCAATGCCAATCTGACTAATCAATGGGTTGTAGGCTCGGCAGATTATAACGGCACAGGCTCGAAAAGTTTGTATGTTTCAAATGACAACGGCACAACCAGGGCATATACGATTACTGCACCAGCATACATTTATGCCTACAAAACATTAGACTTGTCGTCTGGCGAGGAGTACGACATCGCTTTCGATTGGCGAACAAATACTTTTGGCGGACTAGGACAACAAGCCCAAGCCTCGTACGACAACATGCGTTTGTTTGTTATTGCCGACAGTATTCCGTTTGAGGCTGGCAATGAGATTACTAATGCTCCTCCAGGATTATCAAGCAACAACAACACCCCTGTTCCAGACGGGTGGATTGATGTGTCGGGCGGACACTTGCACAGTCAGGCGTCCTGGGTCAGAAAAACAGGCTCATTTATAGTACCTGTTTCGGGCAGGTATAAACTTACCGCTTTTTGGAAAAATAATAATGCAGGAGGCACACCAACGGCAGCGGGTGCATTGGACAATATTCATATTGCGCCCAAACCTTGCGCACAACCGCTGCACCAACAAGCCGTCCCCACAGATTCAAGCGTGAATGTGCTGTTTGACGGCAGTGCCGGTGCATCGTCCTGGGACTTGATTTTGGGACCGAAAGGATTTGACAAAACCAATCCTTCTTATATTCCTTTGAATATAACCACCGCGCCGAATGCTGCAAATCCGTATATTATAAATGGTTTGACGGATAATTATGAATACGACCTCTATATTTATGCAAACTGTCTTGAAGGAGGCACTTCGGACACAGTGAAAATTTCTTTTAAGACTTTCAAAAAACCTGCGCCGATGCCTTATAATTACGGTTTTGAAGATAATACAGAAAATGCAAAATGGGTTTTGCTTGATAATACAACAGTATCTTCTACCAACAACTGGGTTATCGGCACGGCGGCGGAGGCACACAGTAAAGATGCAAAAGGACTTTATATTACTAAAAATAAAGCAGGTGCAAAAGATTACGAATATCAGTCTGGTACAAGCCATTCCTTTGCTTACAGAAACTTTGCACTGACAGCAGGTCTGCATCATTTAAGTTTCAAATGGAAAGCAATGGGAGTAAGCACTTCCGACTATCTGCGTGTATTTCTTGTGCCTGAAACAACCGTTATTACTGCGGGAGCAAACAATGGAATTACCAATTCAACAACAACTCCTAACGGTTGGATTGACTTGACAAACGGAAAATTGAATTTGAAAAACGATTGGCAAGAATTTTCAACAGACGAATTTGTGCTTGAAAACGGCGGTTATTATAACCTTGTATTCTATTGGACAAACAGTTACTACTCTCCAAGCCAGAAACCCGCTGCAATAGACGAAATTTCTTTCTACAAGATTAATTGCCGTGCGGTTAATGATATTAATGTTTCACAGGTTACATCTGTAAGCGCATACGTTAGTTGGAGTGGCTCGGCGGAAAGTTACAACATTAAAGTTTCGACTGTGCAGATTAATCCTGAAACCGACCCCGTAGGAGCAGACGGATTTTATAGAGAAAACGAACGTAATGCGTATTACGAATTGAAAGAAGACCCAATGGAAGGTACCGGTGGTCTGGCTCCCGGAACAACCTATTATGTGTATGTACAGGCGAATTGCGATAACGGTTACAGCAGTTATTACAACTTTATTCCTGTTGTTTTCACAACTTCATGCTTGCCGATTACCATTCCCTATATTGAGCATTTTAATACTTACGGCTTAGGAACAGGCGTTTTTCCAGATTGTTGGAGGGCTATTAACCACCCGTCGAATCAAGATGTAATTTTGACCCTGCCCGCGCCTTATATCAGTAATGCAGATGCAAGCGATGGCGATGCGCATTCTTTAAGAATGGAAGTATGGTATTCTGGCTCTGCGGAAGGCGGTTATACCAAAGAAATTGCTGTTTTGCCGTTATTTACAAACCCTGTTACCGATTTGCAGATTTCTTTTGACGCAAAATCGGTAGGACAAGGCTCTATTTCTGTCGGCGTGATGGTAGACCCAAGCGACCAGTCTACATTTACCGTTTTGCGCACATTTGAACTGACAAGCAGTTGGCAAAACTACATTTGCGCGTTAATTGACGCAGATGATTATGTATTTGCCTGCGCGCCGGAAAATCCCTGTAATTATTTAGCGTTGGAAATTAATGGTTCGCAAGCCTCTTTCGCTGCGGTTGTTGATAATCTTGCCGTGAATATGGCAAGTGACTGCCTGCCTCCTACTGGAGTTTCATCATCGAATATTGTGGAAGATTCCGTAACTATTTCATGGGAAACGCCATATATAAGCAACAACATAGTTCCATCATATCAGGTTATTATTACTACTGTCAATGTGAGCAATGATTTTTCTCAGTTGGATACTATGTTACTTTACAGTTCGCCTGATATTGCCGCAAATGAAATTAGAAATACCACATCTATAAGAATCGGCGGTTTGCAGCAGAGCACTAAATATTATTATTATGTAAGGCAAATTTGCAGCAACGGTTACAGCAGTTGGTATTCTACAATCAAATCGTTCAAAACTTTGCCCGACATACTGCCTTTGGAAACTGGCTTTGAAGACGATGATGACAATAAATTGTGGCAATTTGCCAATTACAGCAACTCTCCAAATAAGTGGTATATCGGTTCTGCAACACAAAGAAGCGGCACTAAATCATTGTATGTTTCCGACAATAACGGCTCAACAAATACTTACAGTAACACAACATCTACTTCTTATGCTTACAGAACTTACAATTTTGCAGGCGGAGAACTCTATTTATCGTTTGATTGGAAAGCAGTAGGCGAAAGTACTTCCTATGACTTTGACTATCTGCGTGTATTCCTTGTGCCTGAGACAGTAGATCTTTCTACTATTCAAATGCCAACCACAATGCCGACAGGCTGGATTGATTTGGCAGGCGAAGTATTGAAAGTACAAGAAAACTGGCAACATAAAGATATTTCAACAACCGCTCCGAATGGGCGTTATAAAATTGTGTTTGCTTGGCATAATGACAATCTTTACGTATACAATCCTCCCGCTGCAATAGATAATATCGTATTGGAAGTTGTAACCTGCTCGAGACCGAAAGATATAGTTGTAGAACCCTATACAACAGGCACAGACGTTACATGGACAGGCACTGCGCCTTCTTATCAGGTAAAAATTTTTGCAAATGCGCCCAACTTAGACCCTGATGTTTCAACGCCTTTGAACGACACTACCGTAACGCAAAGTTCAGTGTCTTTGCCTGATATTTTGGCTCTTGGCGGTGCTTACAAAGTCTTTGTGCGCGCTCTCTGCACAGAAGATGATTTATCGCGCTGGGTAGAAAAAGAGGTTGTTGTCGATTGCTATTCCGAAGCAAAGTGTAGATATTGGTTATATTTGCATACAACAGGCTCTTACGGCTGGGGATCAAATTATCTTAATATATATTTTAACGATGAATATTTGGGTTATACTCCATTTACATCAGGCTCTGATGCAACCTTTTATGTAGATTTATGCCCTGGCAAAATAGAAGTTGAATACTCCGGATATACCAGTAGCTCCTATTCTTATGAAGTTTATAAGGAAGACGAAGAAATATTGAATGTTTCAAGTGTTGTGTCTGGCAATTTGTTTGAATATCAAGGAACAACTTGCGCCTTGCCTTGCAATGTTGCAAAAAACATCGTTGTAACTCCTGCTGACGTTTCTGCAACAGTTGCATGGACAGGCAATGCGGATTCTTACACCGTAAGGCTCTTTAATTATGCGACCAATATTAACGCTGATATAACTGCGCCTATCGACAACCAGACTGTAACAGGCTTATCTGCTACATTTAATGTTGCATTAACCCCGAATACGCAATATGTAGTTTATATCCGTGGAAATTGCGACAATGGCGGAAATCCGATAAGTTCGCCCTGGAAATCTAAAACATTCAAAACTACTCTTCCTCTTTCGGCTTTGCCTTTCTTCACAGATTTTGAAAGCGAACCTCGCGACAACGAGTGGGCTGGTTCCAGCAATGGAGGAAACAACGAGTGGTATATAGGCTCGGCTGCAAGCAATGGCACAGGCAGAGGTATGTATATTTCCGAGAATGGCGGAACGACAAATGAATATGACATTACCTCTATTTCTTACGCTTACGCTTACCAACTGTTTAATTTATCGGCAAACAAAGTATATAAGTTTAGTTTTGACTGGAAAGCAGGAGGTGAAAGCACTTACGATTTGTTGAGGGTATTCCTTATTCCTGCAAATGTAGATTTAACCACAGGCGGCGCATTTGGAATGACATCTTATACAAATATAACTCCGTCAAATTGGATTGATATAGGCGGCATAGCAGCAACAAATATTCTGAATTCACAGACCAGTTGGCAGTCTGTAAATCTGGAAGAGATAGAAGTGCCGAATAGCGGCGTTTATCAACTCGCTTTCTTCTGGAAAAATGACGACAGTTGGGGAAGTAATCCTCCCGCAGCAGTAGACAACGTAAGGTTTGAAGAGTTGGCTTGCTCCAATATTAAAAACATGGCTGCAAACACCACAACCACTTCTGCAACGGTTACATGGACAGGCGAATCGGACTCGTACACAGTACGTTTGTACCCTTATGCAGTACCTTTTGATATTGATGCAACTCCGATTGAGGAGACAGACACTGTTACAGGCAACGCATATACATTTACAACTACGCTGAATGCTAATACCAGATACTATGTTGCAGTACAGGGCAACTGCGTTGCTGGCGATGCAGAGTTTGTAGTGGCATTGTTTGAAACCGACTGCGAAACCGCCGACAAATGCTTATATCAACTCGACCTGCATGACAATAGCGGAGACGGATGGAGCGGAGACAACATAAAGGTATACCACAACGGAGTCCTCAAAGGAACATATACGGTAGAGACCGGAGGTTCGGCAACACATACTTTCAGTTTGTGTCCGGGCGTAATCACGTTCGATTATGATATCGCAAGTTCTTATACGTCCCAAAACTCGTATGAAATTTACAGGGAAACAGAATTGATAAAGAATGTAGCACTTGGTGCTGTAACGGATAACTCTTTTGTTTATGCATCGTTTAGTTGCAATCTGGAGTGCCAAAATCCAAAACAGGTTATTGTAGACAACAACGATAACTCGGCAACGCTCACCTGGACAGGCGAGGCGGACTCTTATGTGGTAAGGCTCTATCATTACTCTACAACGCTAGACCCGGAAACAGACAACAATTACATTATACAGCAGCCGCTTGCAGGCAATATATTTACTTACACATTCACAGGATTAACTTCCGACGTAAGATATATTGCAACAGTAAATGGAGTTTGCAATGTTAATGACGTTGATGTTAATTCGCCTTATGTTCAAAAAGAATTTACAACTACAGGCAAATTGCCATTGATAACACAATTTGAAAGTACATCAGATAATGCAAAATGGAAAATCTCTATCAATGCGGGAGGCGTAAATAAATGGACTTTCGGCAACCACGCAGACGCGGTAAAAGATGGCAGCAGAGCTTTGTATATCTCTTCTAACGGTACCAATTACAGTTATAACAACGACGTAACCTCATACTCATACGCATACAGAGGTGCTTACAAATTCAACGCAGGCATTGAGTATGAGTTGAGTTTCGACTGGAAAGCAAATGGAGAAGGAAGCAATTATTCTAATTGGGACGTATTAAGGGTGTTCCTTGTTCCTGCAAGCGTTGATTTATCAACAGGAAATCCTTTTGTAATGACTAGTAGTTCCAATTCAGTTCCATCAGGTTGGATTGCGTTGGACAGAGATACAACATCGGCGTATGATAAAGCAATGTTCGGCAAAACAGACTGGCAGAAACACGAAAGGACATTTACCATTCAGAATTCGGGAGATTACTATTTCGCTTTATTCTGGAAAAATGACGGCAGTTGGGGAAGTAATCCTCCCGCAGCAGTAGATAATCTAATGCTTGTGGAACCAGAAATGATTGATATGGTGGATTCCGTTTGTCTCGGCTACAGTTATGAGAAAAACCACTTTAACATTCCTGCAAACGAACTGCCTGTTCCTGATACATACGATCTCTATACTGTGTATGTTGATGCAGCGGGCAAAAAAGTGATTTCGCTTACTCTGCACGTTATCGAAGGCAATACAAACAAGATTGTTCAAACTGTTTGCTATGGCGATGTAGTTCCTTTCCACGGACGGCAGCTCGCTCCCGTACCAGGTAAATACACCTACAACTTTTACACTTATAGCATGGCAAATGGCTGCGACAGCGTTGACAGATTGGAATTGACAGTTAATCCGTCTTATGAGGAGAGTTATGTATTGCACTTGACGGAAGAAGAATTGCCTGCAACCATCGGCGGAAGAGATTTTGAGTTTGGTATGCACTCAGGTCCTTACAATTTTGATGTTAACGGCAGAACTGATAAAGACTGCGACAGCATTATCCATTACTCAATCTACTTGCCCGTTGTTGGTCTGATTTATCCCGATTATCAAACCTTTACTATCGTTCCTAACCCGATTAATGTCGGCGGAACGGTACAGGTTGCAGCGGAATTTACCTCATTGCAGCGTAACGGCTTAAAAGTTGAAATCATTAACTCTGTCGGCGCAATAATACAAGTTACAACTCCCGACACATATCCGTTAATGGTTTCAGGTTTCAAGGTTAGTGGAATGTATATTGTTCGAGTAACAACAGGCACAAATGAAGTTTATTACGGCAAAGTGCTGGTAAAATAATTGTTAATTAAAAATTAAAAATTAATAATTAAAACGGCAGGGGCGATTCTGATAGTTATCGGAATTTCGCCCCTGCTTTTTTCTGGCTTTGACACTGGGTGTCCCTGTGACAAAGAAGATTTGATAATTTGATAATTTGAAAATGCAAAATTCAATTTGAATATTTGAATATTTGAGGATTTGAAATTAAAATTCCCCAATCCTCAAATATTCAAATTGCATTTTTGCATTTTCAAATATTCAAATATTCAAATATTCAAATCCTCAAATTGCATTACTCCTGACTTTGACACTTGGGTGTCCCTGTGGCGCAGTCAGGAAAAGTATGCTGCTATAAAACAACAAAAATCATAGGAAAACTTAAAAAAATGTTTTGTATAATAAAAATAATTTTGTATTTTTGCACCATATTTTTAATTACAAAATTTTTACGATTATGGCACACTATTTAGACCCTAAAAGCGATTTGGTTTTTAAACGC
>JAISYF010000169.1 GCA_031270065.1 Prevotellaceae bacterium
GTTGATACTCAACCAGTAACCATTTATAAAAGAAATTTACAAGCCCTTATAAACGCATTTTACGCTGATAATCTGTTGATTATCAGCGTAAAATTTTTTTTCTGGTGGAGAATAAGGGAATCTTCTACTTCTTTTTTTTTGCGCTGATTTTCAAACGGTTATTTCTATATAGATTGGGGATTGTTTTGTTAGTTAGTTAGTTATATAAATATTCATAAAATTGATTTAATAAATAATTCAAATCTTCTACATCAATCCAACTTAAATGACCGTAATACTCGTTAAGTCTATCATTTATATAAATTGCTTCTACGTTTTTATTTGTTTGTACATCAATGAATTCAATATATTTTTTTCCTTTTTCTTCTTTTATAGATATTTTATAATATTTTTCTTCAAGTTCTTTGTTATTTTTATCTTTTACAAATAGTTCCATTTCTTGCTATCATTCATAAACAGTGTAAATTTAATTAGTAATTTTAAAATATTCTTCTGGATTTAATAACCTTATTATCATTATATCATTTTTGTTAATTTGATTCGTTTTTTCACAAATAACGTTGTCTGCAACTTTCAAAAAACCATCGTTATTATATACATGCGATATATCTTTCAATATATATTGCTTTACATATGGTTTTGTTTTTGTAACAACAAGTATTCGAGGTATAACATTGTTTTTTTTATTAAAAAGGTGTAATAACTGATTAAAATTAAGGGCTATATAATTGTTGCTATTTTGTTCGTATTCAAGCACCTGTTCAAATAATTTTTTATTTTCTCTGTTTGTTGATTTCAGATTTTCCTTTTCTTTTTCTAATTTAGAAAGAATTGTTTTAAGTTTCCATTCAACAAAAAATGGATTTACAGCAACAAAGACAGCAGCCACTCCCATAAGAGTAGCCATCACTCCTACCCACGTTAAATAACAATTTAGTAGTATCATATTGGGCTATTCTTAATTTTTTAATTTATCATTCAAAACAATATTTATTAAGCGTTCTCTATTTTTTGCAGAAACTTCAAACATAACGGTTACTTTTTCTGTACCGTTGCTTTCAAAAACTAAACTATCGGCGTCAATGTATTTTTTTGGATATGTTATAATATCAATAACATTTATTTCAAAAATTAAAGCAATTTGTTCTAATGTTTCGTACTTTAATTTTCGTTTTCCGTTCTCAATTAATCCATAGCCGACCTGTTCCATTTGCAACCGTGTAGCCATATATTCTTGACTATATGCCTTTTGTTGCCGAATTTCCTTAATTTTCTCAATGATAGATTTCATTTTTACAAATTTAAGTATTTGATTATTAATATATTAGTGCAATTTGTTATATTTTTAAAAAAAATATGCTAAAATATTTGTTGCGTAAAACAAAATGTTATACCTTTGCAACTCTAATAATATTATAAATACTATTAATATTATTAGACTGTTTAAAATTATATAAATCAATAATTAAAAGATTTTTTATGAAAAATTACTATTTTATTAGCCGCGAATACAATCGCGATTGTCACAGTATTACGCTCGAAGCGTGGAAAGACGATGGTTCTAAGGGCAGAAGTTTTTGCAATATGGAATATTTGAGATTATTTGCTTGTAAAAATTACAACTCCTATCATTGTTTAATGTTTAATCACAATAAGGGGATAAATCTACATAATATTTCTTCCGCTCAAACCGAATTGGATTTTATTTATTCAATGTGTAAACAAGGGAATTACCCTTTTACGCAAATTTCTCAAAAAAATTATTTGCGCTTAAAAAAACACATTTTAGAAATTTACAACAATTACCCTGATATAGATTTTGACACGAATACTTTAAAATTGGAATGAAAAACTACATCGGAAATATATTAGTTGCCTGTTGTGAATACAGCGGGCGGGTGTGCGGGACGCCTTTGAAAATAAAGGGTGGAACGCAATGGCTGACCAATGGACTGATTATTATTTAACAATAAAAAAATAAATTATGGAAACAAAAACAACACCTTTAAAGGATTATTTAGACAATATTCGCAGCGGCTCAATGCCTGCCGTCAAGGACAGGCTTATACAGGCTTGCTTCCTTGAAAATGAAACCACGAGCAAAACTGTAAGAAACTCAAACCGTGTAAAATTCGGTAATTGGATGCGCGGAGTTACCGAAGTGCCTGTTTTGGCACAGAAAAAAATCAATGAGGTAACAAGAAAAACCATTTACAAAGATGTATGACACCGCAAGACGCAATTTTAGAACTGAAACGGCGCAATGAAAAATACGCGCAACGACATGGAATAAACGATTATGTATTGACTTCCGAGTCAATCATAAACGCATTTATTGCCTGTATTCAAGAAGAAACCGCGCCTGCAAATTCGGACGAGGGCAAGACGCCCTTTCCTTTTGCGGAAACTTTTTTCTCTTGTTACCACGCGCCGATTGGCAATATTATTCCTGCGGTAGAATATGATATACCGCTACTCCATTCATTGATTGTAAGCGAAGCTTACAGGGAAGTTACCGCCAAATTGCGCAAAATTACTGACAAAGAAAATGCGCGCAAGTTCAAAGCCGCTAATTTCGATTATGTTACCTTTTCGGGTACATTTTCAAAGCGCGATGCAAAATGTCTGCTAAAACATAGCGGATTAATAGTAATTGACTTTGACCACATCGGCGATTTTGCGGCTATAAATTCGCTGAAAGCCCGGCTTTTAAAGGACAAATATTTTGACACACTATTAATGTTCCGCAGTCCTTCGGGTGATGGGTTGAAGTGGGTAATAAATATTGATATTACACGCTATTCACACCGCGCATGGTTTGAGGGAATTTATTATTACATTCTTAATACTTACGGTTTAACAATAGACAATTCAGGCAGCGACATCGCCCGCGCCTGCTTTATCTGTCATGACCCGCAGGCTTACATTAACCCTAATTTTTACAAATTGAAACATGTTTAATCCTCAAAAATGGAAACCCGCGCAAGACACTTACACGCCCAGAACCCCGCGCGATTGTCGTGAAGGCAATTCAAATTTCGACAAAATTATTGCTGAAATCGAAAGGCGCGGCATTGATATTGCGCCAACTTATACTCAATGGGTGCGTTTGGGTTTTGCGTTTGCGTCTGAATTTGGTGAGAGCGGGCGCGACTACTTTCACCGTTGCAGTCGTTTTTATCACAAATACAGCACTGCCGAAACCAACAGACAATATACACATTGTTTGCGGGGAAAGCATGGTATAACTATTTTAACTTTTTATTATTTAGCAAAAAATAATGGCATAAAGCTATAAATTATATGGAACAATACACTACCCCCAAGACTGATGTAAATGAAATCGAAATTTTGCACGATTTTTATACTTATCAACTCGCGAAAGAAAACGACAAAAAAGAATTGAAACTTACCATTTCAAAGCCTAATTTTATTAGGTTGCTCAAAAGGCTGAACTTTTGCAAATACTATATCAATGGGCAGACTGCAAGTTATATTTATATAAAGAATAACCGCGCCGTTCCTGTTTCAGACGATATAATTTTTTCCGAATTAACGGCTTACATTAAAAATTTGCCTGACAGGAAAATAACGGTTAATCTCGACAAAGAAACTGTGATAGATTTTACCATTACTCCCGAAAGAATTATTGACGCGCTTATAAATAACAGCGGCAATTTGTCAAATAAAGTAACATTCTATTTTCTAAATTTTATTTCGAATTTAGAATTTCAGTGTGATTTGCTCGACACAAAATTTTTCTATTTTAATAATTGCGTTGTAAAACTTCACAAGGGCAGTGAGATCACTACATTGGATTATTCCGATCTTTCAAAAAAAGTATGGGAAAATAATATCATCAATCGCGATTTTACCTATTCAAAGAGAAAAGGCGATTTTGAGCAGTTCTTTGAAAAAATTACAGGTTACGACAGTGAGCGCAAGAAGTCGCTAATGTCAATGATGGGTTACTTGCTGCACAATTATTTTAATTACGATTTATTCGCGATTTATCTCACCGATGTAAATGCTGATTTTACGGAGCGCGCAGGCGGCACGGGCAAAGGTATATTGTATAAGGCACTCCGCGAAATGCTTAACCGTGATATTCAAAAAAATAGAATTTTTGTCAGAATTGACGGCGACAGTTTTGATAAAAAAAATGAACGCCGTTACAGTGATGTAGATGTTGATACGCAAGTCGTCTGTATTGACGATATTAAGAAAAACAGCCGCCCCGACACATTTATCACTGACATCACAGAGGGCGTGAGTGTCCGCAAAATGTACGCCGACAGTTTTTATCAAAATGTAAAGTTTTTAATAACAACAAATTTTGCCCCCGATTTTAACAACGCATCAGACCGCCGCCGGGCAAAAATCTTTGAATTGAGTAATTATTATTCAGATAAATTACGTCCGTCCGATGAGTTCAAGAAGTGGTTTTTTGGCGTCGATTGGGACAGTGCTGAATGGAACGAATTTTATTCATTTATGATAAATTGCAGTAACGAATATATTCAAAAGGGCGTTACAGAGGCATCAGATATTAATTTCTCTGAACGTTCCATATTTGACAATACTTGTGATGATTTTGTTTTTTGGATTAATGCGCAGATTGCCGATGTTTCTACTTCTGCTACTGAAAAAATGTTCGTCAAAGACGATTTTTATCGAAATTATATGGAAAAATACAGCGACACATTAAATGTATATAAGAAGCCAAAGAATAAATTCTTCGAATGGGTACGGGTATATTGTCGCAAAAAAGCCTTTCCGTACAGTGAATTTCGCAGTACAGATGACGAATTTTATTTCTTCCCGACTTCCGACACGATGAAGAAATGTTTAGAACAACGAAATAAAAAATGTTAAAGTTTCATGTAAAATAGGTTTCATCAGAACGCCCCGCTGTGAAGTGTGGCGTTTTTTCATCCCTGCTCCCCCATTGTATAGGCGCGTGAGCGCCTTAAAAAAATATTCGCGCGCAGCGCACCTTATTTCTTTTTATGACACGTTTTTTTTTTGCCCCCCCCCCTTAAAAATGCAGTTTTGCAAGAAGTTGAGAAGTTAGACCGTTTTTTTCGTTTTGGCTTACTTCCTAACTTCTTAATATTCAATTGAATAAAGAAAAAAAAGAGATATAACCGACTGCCTTTTAACTTCTTACGACTTCCTGCCGACTGCCTTTTACTTCCTGCCGACTGCCTTTTACTTCCTGCTTGTCAACTTCTTAACTTCTTACAAAACTGCTTACTTTTTGAATGGTAAACAGTTGGTAACTAATTGTATATCAATAATTTACGTTCTCAACTGCTCAACTGCTTAACTTCTTACCAACTGCTTACTTTTTGAATGGTAAGAAGTTGGCAACTAATTGTATATCAATAATTTACGTTCTCAACTTCTCAACTTCTTACGAAAAGCGGTTTTTTTTTTTTTTTTTTAAAATAAAATCTTGTAGCAAATAAAAAAAACTGCTAAATTTTTTATTTATAATATTATAGATATATTTAATATTATAAACATCTCTAATATTATAGATACTAATATTTTCATAAAAACACTTTTTTTATGAAAAATTATTTGTAATTTTGCAAACCTTTTTTTTAGTAGTGTTTTTCGGAGTGAAGACGATTTTATTTTTGTTT
>JAISYF010000209.1 GCA_031270065.1 Prevotellaceae bacterium
TTTATCGGAACCAATACTTCGGGTTACGGCACAGACGCAAACGGCGTTAGATACCTTACTCTCGACATGGGTTCTGGCGGACAAACCGTTCCTGATGGCAGTACTGCAAAGGTGAAAGTGGCTCTGCTCAACCTCGGACAAAGCGCAGACTGGACACTCGCGGGCGGTTACGTTTCCAACAACAACGCTGCTGACCTTGGCGACTTTTACCAGTGGGGGCGCGTGGCTGACGGACACCAAAATACTGTTTGGAGTAAAAACACAAGCCACGTAAATCAAGTATTGCCTTACGGCACAACTCCTGCCAATACTTCTGATAAGATTGATTATAATATCAGCAATCCTCCTGTTTACGATAATCAGACTCATCAAGTAGTGGCAAGTAGTGGATATTATGGTAAATTTATCATTAATAATTTAGCTATTTATGGTAGAGACTGGTATTGTAACAGTGGTTCTTACGACAACGGGTTGTGGGGTACTGCAAAGGGCAAGGGGCGTAGTAATCAGGGTTCTCTTAATTTTAATTGGGATAAACCTGCCAACAATCCCTGTCCTTCCGGATGGCGTATTCCATCCATTTGGAATTGGTGGGATATTGCCGGTGGCAACGGTTCTGATAATTATCCTAATGCAAATGTAACCACAATTGAGGATATTGCTATTAATAATACTTGGCAAATACGCTCTGTCTCTAATAACAACACCGTTTACGGCGGTACCATCGTAACTAACTCTGCTAATGAAAAAATATTCCTGTCCGACGCAGGCTACCGAGGAGTATATGATCACTATTTTGGCAATAGTTTGACCTTCTACATAAGCAGTACGGCCTCGAACGTCTCAAATGGAATCTGCTTATTAGTAATTTATAAAAACGGATATTCAGGATACACCGAAACCAATAAAATTGAAGGACAATGTGCGCGCTGTTTTAAAGAACCTTAAAATTTGACTTATTGGGGCTGTTTCAAAAGTTCATTTTCACGCAAAAAACACAAAGAAAATGCCAAGAGCGCAAAGTTTTTGATATTGATTATCAATGCTTTGCGCTCTCTGCAGGCAGATTTGAGGATTTGATAATTTGAGGATTTGAAATTTGTTGAAATTCAAATTGAATTTTTATATATTCAAATTGTATTTTTATACATTTGTGTATAATTGAAAATTTTATGTTATCTTTGCAAAAATTTTTCTTAATGAAAATCCGAGATATAGATTTTGGGGAATTTCCTGTGTTTCTTGCGCCGATGGAAGACGTTACCGACTTGGCTTTTCGGCTGATTTGCAAACAGTTCGGGGCGGATTTGGTTTATACCGAGTTCGTTTCGGCAGACGCATTAATAAGAAATGTGAGCAGAACGGAGCAAAAACTGACGGTTTTGCAGGAGGAACGCCCTGTGTCTGTGCAGATTTATGGCAAAGACGTTACCACAATGGTGGAGGCGGCGCAGATTGTGGAGCAGAGCAAACCCGATATTTTGGATATAAATTTTGGTTGTCCCGTCAAAAAAATCGCCTCGAAAGGCGCGGGTGCAGGCTTGTTGCGCGATATTCCAAAAATGCTTGAAATCACGCGCGAGGTAGTGAAAGCGGTAAAATTGCCTGTTACCGTCAAAACGCGGCTCGGTTGGGACAGCAATTCTCTGGTAATTACAGAGTTGGCATTGATGTTGCAGGATTGCGGCATTGAGGCGTTGGCAATTCACGGCAGAACCCGAATGCAGATGTACGCAGGCGAGGCGGATTGGACATTGACAGGCGAAGTCAGGCGCAATCCGTTAATAAAAATTCCGATTATAGGCAACGGCGATGTAACTTCGGCGAAAATTGCAAAAGAAAATTTTGAAAAATATGGCGTAGATGCAATAATGGTAGGGCGCGGTGCGATTGGCAATGCGTGGATTTTTGCAGAAATAAAAAATGAGATTGCGGGTCAAGCCCTCAATGACAGGGAAAACAAAAACAGGTTTATTTTGCCAACAAACGAACAGAAAAAAGAGATTTTAAAAACGCATATTCTCCGCAGTATCGAATGGCTCGGCGGTGAGAGGAAAGGCATTGTTCATTCTCGGCGGCATATCGCGGCAACGCCCTTGTTTAAAGGCATTCCAAATTTTCGTCCGACAAGAATTGCAATGCTGAGAGCCGAAACAAAAGAGGAAATTTTTGGATTGATAGATAACATAGAATTTTAACCCCCCGCGTATTATTAACAGGGTGGAATATGGTAGAAACAAAGATAGCAGGGAATAAAATATTGTACCTCGAATGTCCCGTATTTTCCCTTTTTTTAAAGGAAAATGTGCTGAAAGAACAAAGGGGTATAAAGGGGACAGCATAAAATGAAACAGAACGCAGAAGTTAATAATTTTGGCACGATTATTGCTAATATATTTAAATAATGATTTTATTATTAATATTAAAAATAAATTTTTTATGAAAAAAACCTTACTATTTTTAACTTTTTCAGGGATTTTATTTGCATTTTGTTCGTGTATCAATCAACTTAATTTTGATAAACTGGACAAAAGTGTTGAATACGGCACTTCTGTCGTAATCCCTGTTGGTCAGACCCACACCTCAATTTTTGATATTATTGAGGAAATAAACTCTCAATCAGACGGCAGCGAAGAGTGGGGCTTGGGTGCAGATTTAGACAGTAATTTTGTCTTTTTGTTCAAACAAAAAGATCTGCATCTGCCTGTTGATAACAACATTTCGACAGATTTAAGTTCTTCGTCTGATTTTAATTTTTATGACGGCGTTTCATTGCCGCAAAACCTTTCAAGCATGTTTGACTTTGACTTGAATGATGATGAAAACGGCGTTATCGTTCAGCGGATTGATTTAATGCACGTTAGAGAAAATGCGAGACTTGGCATTACAGCAGAGTTGACGAACATTACTCTTGGTGGCGGCATAAAAATGAACATTCGTTTTCCTAATATTGTATTTGAGGGCGGAGTTCAGTCGTTTGACATAGATATAACATCAAACAATGTTGAGGAAGTTATTGATTTGCCCGCTTTTCTGGTTACTTTTACAGGCGGAAATAACTTGACGGAGATTGTGATTGATTTTTCGGCTCTTAACGCGGGCAATCCTCCTGTTATTGTTGGCGGAAACATTCACTCCAATGTGAAAATAACGGATATGATTCCTTACAGAGTTGAAGGCTTTTTCAACCGCAGCAACACCGTTACAAGCGATTCATTGTACGCCGAAGTTCCGACAGATTTGTTTAAATCCGAGACGATTCAAAACAACAGGCTTTTGTTCCGCGACCCGCAAGTTACCTTTGGCATAGTAAATAATATCGGTATTCCATTGGAATTTATCGTTGATTATATTAAAGCGACAGGCGAAAAAAATGGACAACCAGACGAAGTTTATGCTGATTTCGGTGGCAGTCTTTCAACCAACGTGCCGATTGAACGCACGCAGGTTCAGGGCGATTCTACCCGTACATCTATTACTTTCAATAGAGAATATGGCAAAACCGAAAGGCTTTTTGCAGATGGTTTCAAACCTGACGAGTTTAAATACGAATTTCATGTTAATGTAAATCACGAGGCAGTTGCTGCGGGCGATGTAAATCATTTTCTTATCCGCCCTGCAAAAATCAGTATGTATGTGCAATCGCGTTTGCCCTTCCATTTCGACCCGACTTCGTATTACCATCACACCGATACTTTGTCTGCAAATTTAGACAGCGTATCGTTGAAATTTGGGGCTTTTGAAATTGATTTAGACCGCATTTCCATCGATTTAACCTTTACAAACGGCATCCCAATTAAGGCAATAGCTACGGCACATTTCTTGGATGCAAACGGAATTGAAGTTTTTACAAAAGAAAATATCGAAATTTCTGCGCCTGATGTTTATCCAGAAGGTTACAATCAAGGCGGCAACAAAGAGGGGCAGTCTGTTTCGCCGAAAGTCAGTACTGTAAATATTCCTGTTGATTCTGATGACACAGATAAAATTATGACAACTCAAACAATCGTAATTGATTATCTTATTACAGGCAGAACAGACGGAGAACAGATTAATGTCCGCGCCACAGACGAACTGAAAGCGGGAATTAGCCTCTTTGTAAAAGGCAAAGTTTCTACAAATTTAGATTCATTATTTAACGGAAATAACGGGGAGGAATATTAAAAATCACATAACAATGAAAACAAGAAAAAATATTTTAAGTCTTGTATTGTTTTTCAGCCTTTGCCTCGGTGCAAACGCGCAAACAAATACGTTTTACTTTATGGACGAAGTTCCTACGCGCAATATAATGAACCCTGCGTTTATGCCGAATTGTTCGGGTTACTTTAATTTTGCAGTTCTTCCGAGTTTTTACCTTGAAGGCGGAACTAACGCATTGGCTCTCAAAGACCTCTTGTACTACAACAAAGGCAAGACAATGCTTGTAACTCCGTTTTCGCCAAGTGGAGACGGTATTGACAAACTCTACAAAAGATTTCCAAAATCTACCGCGCTTGAGATGAATTTTGGCTACGATATTCTAAATTTCGGTTTTAGAGTAAAAGATAAAAACTATTTCACTTTTGGACTTTCTGCAAAAGCAGATTTAGGCGTTTATATTCCAAAAGATGTGTTTAAACTTGCTCTCTACGGCACGCCGAATGAGTTTGGAGTAAATCATTTTGATTTCAAAAATCTCGGTGTAAATGGTATGGCTTACGGCGAATTGGCTTTGGGTTATACCCGTCAAATTAATAAAAAGTGGAATATCGGTTTCAAACTCAAAGGTTTGGCGGGCATTTTTGGCGCATACACAGATGTCAAAAACCTTTCGCTTGACGCATCAAAAGACGCTTGGGTGCTGAATGCAAACGCAGATGCGTATTTAATGACGCCAAAACTCGCAAATTGGAACATGCAGGACACAACGCTTGGATTTAATGATTTTTCAAAAAATTGGAAAGATTATTTTCAAGGTTTCGGCGGCGCGTTGGACCTGGGCGTAACATACGAACCTGTGAAAAATCTCGTTATTTCGGCTTCTGTAACCGACCTTGGCTTTATTCGTTGGAATAAGCCGCAAGATATGGTGCATTTTAATACCAACGGCTCTTTCTCTTTCGAGGGAATGGATTGGGGCAGTGTAACTGATATTAATTTTGAAGAATCAATTAATGCTTTGGTTGATAGTTTGACATCTGCTTTTGAATACAGCGGCGAAAACGGCGGTAGAAAAATCAACCAATGGCTTACCGCAAAGGTTAATGTCGGTATCGAATACGGTATTTTGAATAATAAAATTAGTTTCGGAGCATTGTCGAATACGAGAATTAATCAACGCAGAGTAATGGAAGAAATCACGCTGGCTATTAATTTTCGCCCTGCCGACTGGTTTAAAACCTATTTTTCATATTCGTTCCTTGACGGCAGAGGCTCAAATCTCGGAGTTGGAGTTTCGTTTAGAATGGGTTGCATAAATACTTATCTTGTAGCAGATTACATTCCGTTTAATTGGGCAAAAATGCAAAATCTTAAAGACGCTGACGGAAACGATGTTTTGGGTAAAAACGATATTCCCCTGCCTTACGGCTTGCAGCGTGCTAACATTCAAATGGGTTTGACTTGGAATTTCGGCAGAAACTCCTCAGACAAAGACCGTGATGGAGTTAAAAATCGTAAAGACAAATGTAAAGACACCGATATTGATTATCTGATGTCGCTTTGCCCTGATGTTAAACGCAAAGATTTTGTCTATAAAAAAGGTGAAAAAAGAGGTTGTACTATTGACGAAGACAAAGACGGCGTGACGGATTGTTACGACCGTTGCCCGAATACGCCAGAGAATACTCCTGTTGATGAATTTGGCTGTCCGTTTGACGAAGATGGCGACGGCGTTTATGACCACCTCGACAAATGTCCGCAAACTCCCGCTGGCGTGCTTGTTGATGAGAACGGCTGCCCGCTTGATGAGGACAAAGACGGCGTGCCTGATTATTTAGACAAATGTCCGCAAACTCCCGCTGGTGTGCTTGTTGATGCAGACGGCTGCCCGCTTGATGAGGATAAAGACGGCGTGCCTGATTATTTAGACAAATGCCCCAACACACCCGCTGGCGTAGAGGTTGATAAAGACGGTTGTCCGTTTGACACAGACGGAGACGGAGTGCCTGATTACCTTGACAAATGTCCGAATACGCCCGCTGGCGCAAAAGTTGATAAAGACGGCTGCACGCCAGACACAGACGGAGACGGAGTACCCGATTACCTCGACAAATGCCCGAATACGCCTGATGCTGCATACGGCTACGTTGATGAAGTCGGCTGCCCAAAAGATACAGACGGCGATGGCATACCAGATTATATTGACCGTTGTCCTGATATTAAAGGAGTAGTGGAAAACTACGGCTGTCCCGAAATTAAAAAGGAAATTCTCAAAGTTTTCAAACAGGCATTGCACGGCATTCAGTTTGAAACAGGCAAGGCTACAATTAAGAAAAAATCTAATACTATCCTCAATTCTATTGCAAAGATAATGAAAGAGAACCCCGATTTCAATCTTGATATTGCAGGACACACAGATGATGTGGGCAATGATGATATGAATATGGATTTGTCGAAACGCCGCGCTGCCGCTGTTAAGGCATACCTTGTAAAACAGGATATTGCTGAGGACAGAATGAAAACAGAAGGCTATGGAGAAACCCTTCCTGTGGCTACAAACAAAACTTCCGCAGGTCGCGCAGAAAACCGCCGAGTAGAATTTACCGTTATTTTTGAAAGGCTTATACCGCAAGAATAACTCTCTGCAAGGGCAAAAATTCCGATAACAGTCGGAATTCCATGCAATTAACGCTGATACTGTCTAACTTAATATTAATGATTAATTCACTCTAAAAAATTATTATAATATTTAAGACAATTATCAGCGTTTTTTGTTTTTGAAAAAAAATAGTACCTTTGTGCATATTTTTAGACACAAGTTTTTTATTCATAATTCATAATAAAAAATATGCAACTTGAAAAATTTAGCATCGGCATTGGCGACAGATTTGCCCATCAGGGCGAGGCGCAGTTGAGAGCCGTAATAATGGCGGGTATTGAGGTGTCGCCTGTTTGGAACAAGTCAAACCGCGAACATTCCATTGTTGGCACTCAGCCTGCAAACGTGCGCGCAGAGGCAGACAACGCCGTTAAAGCATTGAATTTCAACGGCAAATATTTTGTTGATGCCGACCATATCAACCTTTCTACTGTGGAAAAATTTGTTGATACAGCCGACTTTTTTACGCTTGATGTTGCCGCTTTTATCGGAAAACAGAGCGCGGAAAATGAAATTTTAGCCTTTATAGAAAGCGCAGGGGCGTATTGTAATACGCCGTTACAAATTGACGGCATTTCTGAACCGATTTTTGTAACGGAACAACTTTTGCGCAGCATTGCAGGAAAATTTCTTGCAGCCGCTCAACAGGCTGCCGATATTTACAAATATTTGGTTGAAAAAAAGGGCGCAGATAATTTTATTACCGAAGTTTCGATGGACGAGGTAGAAACTCCGCAAACGCCTGTCGATATGCTTTTTATTTTGAAAATGCTTGCAGATAAGGGCGTTCCTGTGCAGACTATTGCGCCAAAATTTACAGGTCGTTTCAATAAAGGCGTTGATTATCAGGGCGATTTGGCGCAGTTTGCCCGCGAATTTGAAGACGACGTGCTTGTGATTGATTTTGCAATAAAACATTTTGGCTTGCCCAAAGAACTAAAATTAAGCATACATTCGGGCAGCGACAAATTTTCGATTTACCCAATTATGGCGGAAATTATCAAAAAATACGGCAAAGGTTTGCACCTGAAAACCGCAGGAACAACGTGGCTCGAAGAAGTTACAGGGCTTGCGCTTGCTGGCGGAGAGGCGTTGGCTGCAGCTAAAGAAATCTACGCAAAATCGCTCTCCCGCAAAGACGAACTTTGCGCTCCATACGCCGATGTGATTGATATTGATGTTGCACAACTGCCTGATGTAGAGGAAGTTAATCTTTGGAGCAGCGAAAAATTTGCAAACACGCTCAGGCATATTCAGTCAAACAAAGACTATAACCCGAATTTTAGGCAATTAATCCACGTCGGTTATAAAATTGCTGCCGAAATGGGCGAAAAATACATTGATTTACTCAAAAAATACAGCGAAATTATCGGCAAATGCGTTGAGGAAAATATTTTTGAAAGGCATTTGAAAAGGATTTTTTTAGATACAAAAAAATAGTTTTTAGTTTGAATTTATGTATCATAATTTTGTAAAAATAGCGGCGGCAATTCCTGTGGTGGAGGTGGCGGATTGCCAAACCAATGCGGAACGGATTTTTGAACTTGTGCAAGATGCTGAAAATCAGGGTGTTGAACTCGTGTCTTTCCCCGAACTTTGCATTACGGGCTACACTTCTGGTGATTTGTTTCTCAATTCTACATTGCTGAAAAACGCCGAAAATGCACTTTCGTTTTTGCTCGAAAAAACAAAGAATTTTCAAATAATTTCTATTGTTGGAATGCCTGTAAAGGTTGATAATCAACTATTTAACTGTGCCGTTGTGTTTCAACAGGGCGAAATTTTGGGCGTTATTCCAAAAACATACCGCCCAAATAATAACGAATTTTATGAGCATCGATGGTTTGCCTCTGCGCTTGACGTAAATCAACAAAATATATTTTTGAGTGAAAAAAATGTGATTTTTGGCAAAAAAATACTTTTTATTAACGTAAATTTTAATTTTTCAGTTGAGATTTGTGAGGATTTGTGGGCTGTTGTGCCGCCTTCGTCTTTTCAGGCGTTGGCGGGTTCGCACATTATTTTTAACCTGTCCGCCTCAAACGAACTTGTGGGCAAAAACGACTACCGTAAGCAGCTTGTTGCACAGCAATCGGGGCGTTGCAATGCAGGATACGTCTATGTTTCGGCGGGTTTCGGCGAAAGTTCTACCGATTTGCTGTTCGCCTCATCTGCATTGATTGCTGAAAATGGCGCAATTTTAGCGGAAAGTGAAAAATTTTCTATTGATAAACAATTAATAATCAGTGAGATAGATATTGAACGTTTGAAAAATGAACGTTTGAAAAATGATAGTTTTAAAAGAAATAATAATTCAAATGATTATTATAAAACTAAATTTTTAATACCTTACAGTAATCATATAAATTTAACTCGCAAAATAGATAAATTTCCGTTTGTGCCGCGAGGAAAAGATTTAGAGGAACGTTGCCGCGAAATTTTTAATATTCAGGTTAATGCGTTGGCTATCAGGCTGTTCCACACAAAAATCGACAAAGTTACTATCGGCGTTTCGGGCGGGTTAGACAGTACGCTTGCGCTGCTGGTTACGGCGGCGGCGTTTGACAAACTGAAAATTCCGCGCGAAAATATTTTTGGAATTACAATGCCCTGTTTCGGCACTACTGCCCGCACAAAAAACAACGCTTTATCTTTAATGAATGTGCTAAAAATCACCTCAAAAGAGATTTCAATTGAAAAAGCGGTGTTGCAGCATTTTTCGGATATAGAGCAAAGTGTTGATAATCAAAATGTTACTTACGAAAATTGTCAAGCGCGAGAACGCACGCAGGTTTTGATGGATTACGCCAATAAAATCGGCGGAATGGTGGTTGGCACAGGCGATATGAGCGAACTTGCGCTCGGCTGGGCGACCTACAACGGCGACCATATTTCGATGTACGGCGTTAATTCGGGCGTGCCAAAAACCCTTGTAAGACATTTGGTCAGGTGGATTGCGGACAATAAAACAGACGAAAAAACGGCAAATATTCTGCTTGATGTGATTGATACGCCGATTTCGCCCGAACTTTTGCCTGCCAAAGACGGCGAAATTGTGCAAAAAACAGAGGAAGTTGTAGGCTCGTATAACTTGCACGATTTTTTTCTGTACTACTTTTTGCGTTTTGGTTTTTCGCCCGAAAAAATACTTTTTTTGGCAAAAAATGCTTTTTGTGAGAACCAAAACAGTGAGGAGGAGAAATTTTATACAGAAGAGGAAATAAAAAAATGGTTAAAAGTGTTTATAAAACGCTTCTTCACAAACCAATTTAAACGCTCGTGTATGCCAGACGGCGTAAAAGTCGGCTCAATAAACCTCTCGCCACGCGGCGATTGGCGAATGCCGAGCGATGCAAGTGCAAAAGAATGGTTAAATTTTAACTGAAAAAATTTATAATTCATAATTCATAATTAAAAAAAGTGTTATCAAAAATTATTAAGGAAGAGGCTATTACGCACTCGTGGAAATTGTTAAAAGCGCACAATAACATCGTGATTATCACGCACATATCGCCAGATGGCGACGCGCTCGGCTCAGCATTGGGCTTGTACTGGTTTTTGACGGAACTCGAAAAAGAGGTTACCGTTGTTGTGCCAAACCCGTTTCCGAACTTCCTGAAATGGCTCGAAGGCAGTGAAAGAATCGTTATTTACACTGAAGACAAACCTGCGGCAGAACAAGTGGTGCGTGAGGCGGAACTAATTTTTTACCTTGATTTTAACACGCTGAACCGAATAGACGGACTAAAAACGGCGGCGTTAGACGCGCCCGCTGCAAAAATTCTAATTGACCACCACCCGAAACCCGATTTGCTGTGCAATGTCAAAATTTCGCACCCCGAAGTTTCCTCAACTTCCGAATTGATTTTCAGATTTATTTGCCGTTTGAAGATGTTTCAAAAACTCACGAAAACCGCAGCAGAGTGCATTTATACGGGAATGATGACCGACACAGGCAATTTTTCGTTCAACTCGCAAAGCCCCGAAATTTACAGCATAATCCACGAACTTTTGTTGCTCGGCATTAATAAAGACGAAATTTACAACAAAGTTTATAACACTTATTCCGCTGATAGAATGAGGCTTATGGGTTACGCGCTGTCGAAAAAAATGAAAATTTACCCCGAACAAAAAGCGGCTGTAATTTCGCTAACTCTATCAGAATTAGAGCAATTCAACTATCAGGTCGGCGACTCTGAGGGCTTTGTAAATATTCCGCTTTCGATAGAAAATATCGAAATTTCGGTTTTTGTTCGCCAAGACAAAGACAAAATTAAGATTTCGTTCCGCTCGCAAGGCAATTTTCCTGTAAATAAAATGGCGGAGGATTTCAATGGAGGCGGACACCTCAACGCTGCTGGCGGCGAAAGTTACCTGCCAATAACAAAAATGCTTGAAAAAATCGAGGAGGCGGTACTGAACAGAGAAAAGTATGAAGTCTAAATTTTGATTTTTGATTTATTTTTCCAACTCTGATGTTATTGGGTTGCGCAAATTTTTAGAAGTCCCCATTTAGTTTGGTTTTGGTTTCGACTACGCTCAACCACCCGTACTGTCAATGTTCTACGTGGTCATTGAGCGAAGTCGAAATGACATTACTTTTCAAAATACGAAATATAATTAACGATTAACAAAAATACAATTTGAAGATTTGAAAATTTGAAGATTTGAAAATGCAAAAATGCAATGCAAAAATGCAATTTGAAAAAATTAAAAAATTTGAGGATTTGAAATTAAAATTTCCAAATCCTCAAATTGCATTTTGCATTTTCAAATCCTCAAATCCTCAAA
>JAISYF010000140.1 GCA_031270065.1 Prevotellaceae bacterium
AATCCCAATCATAAATTATAATTTATAATTCAAAATTATTCCTCCTCTTGTTGCACACCTACGGCGTGCAGCGTGGGGGGAATTGGCATTTTCTACCGATATTAAATGCCTACGGCATAGATTTTGGCATTTTTTTATTTGAAAGTATGCAAATATTCAATTCTCGTGAGGTCAAAGATGTCGCGGGTGTCGCATTGTCAAAGTCAGGTGCATTTTCAAATTTTCAAATTGTATTTTGAATTTTTTGTATTTTCAAATTTTCAAATCCTCAAATTTTCAAATTGTATTTTTGTATTTTCAAATTGAATTTTCAAATCCTCATCAAACAAAAAAAGGCACGATTTACAAAATCGTGCCAGCATATTATTAATTGTTAAGTATTAATTGTTACTGTTCTTTTACACAGCGCACACAAAGACCGTCAGACTTGATACTGTGGTTATGCCCTGTGGCTAAATGGTTGTTCTGGAAGTAAAAACCATACGCGTGATCAGCACCTGGATAGTTGACACCGGGACCGCTTGAGTCGTAGTGTTCACTGCTCCAATATTGCCCTTCTTCGCCGACATTTTCCAAATGACCAGACGCGCCTTTTCGCACACCCGAAGCAGGAAAAATAGCTACATAGTGTTTATTCTCACTGGAGAAGGGATACTTGGAAACAACAGTAAGTGAACCGTAATCTTTATTTTCGCCGTAACCGTAACGATAAATGGTAGTATTCATTGCGGGGATGGTGTATACATAGCAGGAGGGTAAGTTGCCGGGCGGAACCCCCCATAGTTGTATAGATTGTCCAGTGGTTAATTTTGCAAAATCGGAAGTCTCGCCCATGCCTGTAGGAATGCGCCACAAAGCGTTGCGTTTTGCACAAAGATCGGTTGTGTTGCAGGCTAATGGGAACTCGGATTCGCACGGGTCCAAAACATCTCCCCACTTAGTAGTCAGATTGATTGTTGTACCTACCCAATTGGACGCATGTTTTATGAACTGCCCGTAACCTGGGGAACATGCGAACTCCGGGAAGTGAGGGAGCGAAATACATACTGAATTAATAGTAATGGGACCTGGGTATGTTAGACTTACAAAACCTATGGTATCGTTCAAATCTCCCCAATTAGAATAGAGTCCATTGTATTGGCGGCGTTCGTGTCCGTCTTCATTGCGCAGCCATTGGTAGAGGTTGCCGAGTTCGCCTGCATCGCGGGTGGCAATAGAGCCGAGATTGGCGTGCGCTACCCTCAAATTGGGTAAGGACGAGTTAGTAGGTATAAAGTACATTGGACCTTCTTGTCCGGTGCTTATTGCAGTAACGTAATCTGCTTCCCACTTTTCTTTGGTAATCAGAGTTGGCGAAGAAATGCTTCCTCTACTTGCATCGTACAAATCCTCAACGCGAATAAAGATAGAGTCGACAAGTGTTGTGGGGGCACTGGTACTGTTGAAGCCGAATGCCTTGCAGTAGAAATAATATGTTCCCGGGTCAGTATATTTCTGATTTGAATGCGGGTCGAAAGTGTAAGTAGATTGATTTGCACCGACAATAATATCGGTTACTTCGTCTTTGGCAGGTCCGTTTAGAAGGGAGTTTCCATGATAGTCATAACCTGCAAATTTCATATACCACTGATAACTAAACGCTGTGCCATTATGAACCGTTGCCATTTTGATATACTGGTAAGAGTAAATCACGTTGTTTAAGGTTTTAAGGGTCAGGGTGTTTCCCAGTACAGGAATCTGACCTTGTTGGTATACTTGTACGGGCAGCGTGTTGGAAAACTTTTTATTGCATCCAATGATGGAACTGCGCACAAGGTAATTGCCTCCAATGGGGAACGGGATGACGTTAACGGGGTCCATTCCATCAACGTCAGTCCAGGTTACGCCGTTGTCGCTGCTGATTTGCCATTTATAATATCCATCAGGCGAGGCGGTAAAAGTTATGGAATTGCCCTCCAAGCAGACAAGGGAAGAGGAAGTGATTGTGGGTCCATCAATCTCGTTGCAGTCTGCACACTGCTCAATCCACCTTGATCCGTTCCACGTCTCTATACAGCACGTGGAGAGATTAAAAATCGTTAGCCCGCGAGCCTTGCCAATTTTCTCGTTTTGAAATTCAGCGGTTGCAACCATATCGTTGCGCTGAGCGTTGTCAAGTTGAGGTAGCCGCAGTCCTCCACTTTCATTGTTGCTAATCAACTCAAGAATTGAAAAATTTTGAGGTTCCTGGTTAGCTCCGATTGTTACTTGCGAATAAGTGTTATTCGCCCAAATAAATGACACTGTAAAAAGTAAAGTCATTTTTGAAAAAAAAGTGTTTGTTGCCATCTTAAAATTAGATTTAATTTATTAATAAAAATTCTTATCTGTTTTTTTGTTTTTAGTACACATATAACACAGATTTTAACCCTGTTATCTGTTTTTTGGTTTATTTAGTAGTGCAAAACATCGTTAAGTACGTCAGTAATAATGGATAATGTCAATAAAAATCAAAACCGTATAAATAAAAATCAAAACCGTATAAATAAATATCAAAATCGTATAAAATAAATATCCTGTAACAAAACTTTGTATTTTATCATTATTAATAATAGCATTGTTTTTAAAAATCAATAATTCATTGTATATTTTTATATTATATTATATAATATATTTTTAATTAATTCAATTAATTAAATCAATGTAACAGATAATTTCTATATTCTTCGAGTTGGCAAATTCACAACTTGTTTCCTTTATAATTCGGCTGCAAAGGTAATGCTTTTTTATGAAATAACAAATAAAAAATATAATTTTTTTTATAATTTTTTTTATAAAACTTTATATATTAAATAATATTCTTAATTTTTTCTTTGTAAAATGCTGAATATCAATTTTTTATCTAATATTTTGAAGATTCGATTTGAAGATTTGAAAATGCAAAATGCAAAAATACAATTTGAAAATTTGAAGATTTGAAGATTTGAAATTAAAATCCCAAAATTTTCAAATTTTCAAATATTCAAATTGCATTGCCGTAGGCATTTAATATCGGTAGAAAATGCCAATTCCCCCCACGCTGCACGCCGTAGGTGTGCAACAAAATACACACCGCAGACATTTTTTGCTGCGGCGTGTATTTTTTTTTGCGCACAGATATTCACTTCTACAAAGGTTTATTTGTATTTGGGTGTCCCTGTGGCGAAGTCAAAAAAAAAGGCACGATTTACAAAATCGTGCCAGCATATTATTAATTATTAATTTTCTGTTACACAGCGCACACAAAGACCGTCAGATTTGAAACCGTGGTTGATCCCTATGGATAAATGCTTTGTATAGAAGTAAAAACCAAACGATTGAGTTGTTATTGTATTATTACTGAGGTATGAACTGCTCCAATAGCTGCCATGTTTGCCGACATTGACCAGCTTACCAGTCAATCCTTCTCGCACACCCGAAGCGGGAAAAATAACTACATAGTGTTTATTGCCACCGAAGGTATACTTGGAAACAACAGCAAGTGAACCTGAATAGTTGTTCGTGCCGTAACGATAAATGTCAGTAGTTGTGCTGGATTCCGTATAGATATCAGCCATGTTATAATTAGAGATTGTTGATCCACTATGGATTGATCTTGCAAAATCGGACTGGGGACCATTGCCGGAAGGAATTCGCCACAAAGAGTTGCGAGATGTACAAGGATCTGTCGATACTCCTGTTCCCCAACCTCCGTCATAAAGATTATTAGGTGTTATCCAACTTTCATGACCATAAAAGAACTTCCCGTTCATTGGCTGATTATTAGAAGCTTGCCCGTAGTATGAATCACTTACAAAACCTGTGGAATAGTCCAAACTGTCCCATTTAGAAAAATTTTCTCCGTATTGGCGTACTTCGTGTCCGTCTTCATTGCGCGCCCATTGATACAGGTTGCCGAGTTCGCCTGCATTGCGGGTGGCAATAGAGCCAAGATTGGCGTGCGCTACCCTCAAATTGGGTAAACCATTAAGATTCGTACCTGTACCACCTGCAGCAACAGGTATAAAGTACATTGGACCTTCTTGTTTGGGTACGCTGATTGCTGCAATGGAATCTTCTACCCACTTTGCTTTGGTAATCAGAAGTGGGTTTGCAATGCCGCCTCCTCTACTTGCATCGTACAAATCCTCAACGCGAATAAAGATAGAGTCGAGAGATTCACCGTTTCCACTCGCTTTGCAGTAGAAATGATATGTTCCCGGTCCCTGATATTGGCTGCAAGAAGACGGGTCGAAAGTGTAAGACGGTTGCGTTGCGCCGGCAATTATATCGGTAACCTCGTTCTTGGCGGGGATGGTTGGAAGGTTGTCCTGCCCCTGATAGGCATAACCTGAAAATCTCATATACCACTGATATGAGGTCGGTGAGCCTGCAGCAAGATATGTTCCCAATTTGATATACTGGTAAGAGTACATCACGTTGTTTAAGGTTCTAATCTTCAGGTTGGCAAGTTCTGTCATATCATAGACTACCGTTACAGAGAGCGTGTTGGAAAACTTTTCATTGCATCCAATGACGGAAGTGCGCACAAGGTAAGTGCCAAGTTTGGAGAAACTGTATTGTTGAACGTCTGTTCCAATAACGTCAGTCCAAGTTGCGCCGTTGTCGTCGCTTATTTGCCATGTATAATCTCCAGCATACGAGGCGGTAAAAGTTATGTCGGTGTTAGGCAGGCAGATATTGACAGGTGCAGTGATTTTGAGTACAGTCACATCGCTGCAGTCTGCACACTGCCCAATCCACCTTGAGCCGCTCCATGTCTCTATGCAGGAGGTCGAGGTGTTAAAAATCGTTAGCCCGCGAGCCTTGCCAATTCTCTCGCTTTTAAATTCAGGGGATTGAACCATATTGTCGCGCTGAGTATTGTCCAGGTGCGGAAGCCGCAGCCCTCCACTTGCATTGTTGCTAATCAACTCAAGAACTGAAAAGTTTGAAGGTGCCTGATTAGCTCCGATTGTTACTTGCGAATAAGTGTTATTCGCCCAAATAAATGACACAGTAAAAAGTAAAGTCATTTTTTTAAAAAAAGTGTTTGTTGTCATCTTTATAAATAGATTAAATTTGTTAATAAAAATTTTGTTACTTATTTTTTGGTTTTTTAGCACACAGATAATGCAGAGATAACCTGTTATCTGTTTTTATTCAGTCGTGCAAAACATTGTTAAGTACGTCAGTAATAATGGACAATGTCAATAAAAATCAAAACTTTATAAATAAAAATCAAAACCGTATAAATAAATATCAAAATCGTATAAAATAAATATTTTGTAACAAAACTTTGTATTTTGTTGGTAAGAATCGCATTGTTTTTTTTAATGAATAATTCATTTGAATAATTCATTTGAATAATTCATTATATATTATATATAATATTATAATATATTATATAATTTGTTTTTGATAATTTCAATTAATTTACCAGAGAATTTCTATATTTTCCGAGCAGGTAAACCCCTACTTTATCTCCTTTATAATTCGACTGCAAAAGTAATACATTTTTTTGAAATAACAAAAAAAAAATATAATTTTTATTATAGATTTTTTTTATAAATTTATTCATAAAATTTATATGGTCAATAATATTCTTAATTTTTTCTTTGTAAAATACTGAATATCAATTTTTTATCTAATATTTTGAAAATGCAAAAATTCAATTTGAAAATTTGAAAATTTGAAAATGCAAAAATGCAAAATACAATTTGAAAATTTGAAAATTTGAAGATTTGAAAATGCAAAATTCAAAATACAATTTGAAAATTTGAAATTAAAATCTCAAATCCTCAAATATTCAAATTGCATTTTCAAATTTTTAAATTGTATTTTCAAATTTTCAAATTTTCAATATGCCGTAGGCATTTAATATAGGTAGAAAATGCCAATTCCCCCCCCCACGCTGCACGCCGTAGGTGTGCAACAAGAGGAAGAATATTTTGTGTATGGGCGAACCTATGTGTTCGCCCTTTGTGTAGGGGGCGAACACATAGGTTCGCCCCTACAATCCCAATCACAAATTATAATTCATAATTCTGCGGTGTGTATTTTGTTGCACACCTACGGCGTGCAGCGTGGGGAAAATTGGCATTTTCTACCGATATTAAATGCCTACGGCATAAATGTAATTTGAGGATTTGAAAATTTGATAATTTGAAAATGCAAAATGCAATTTGAGGATTGGAAAATTTTAATTTCAAATCCTCAATTTTTCAAATTTTTTCAAATTGCATTTTTGAATTGCATTTTGCATTTTCAAATCTTCAAATCATCAAATTTTCAAATTGCATTTTGTATTTTCAAATCTTCAAATCTTCAAATCCTCAAATTTTCAAATTATTTCAAAAAAAAAATCTATATTTTTTTCAAAAAAAATAGAACTTAAAATATTGATTTACAGAAAGATAACGGTTGTGGCAGTAAAAAAAAATCTATATTTTTATTCTGACTGCTATGTTTTTGTTGTAAAAAGCATTACTTTTGCATAAAA
>JAISYF010000212.1 GCA_031270065.1 Prevotellaceae bacterium
GGGAGGTATTTTGCTTCCGCAGGCTGCGGCTACCGCCTTACCTGCGGTTATTAAGGTACTGTCCCTTCGGGACAAAAACCACTAACTTTCTAATTATGAGCATCTTGCAAAATTACTGATTGCTTTAATTGTCTCAATATCAATGATTTAACAAACTTGCGAAAGTTAAATGAATTATATATGCCCAAATATCGCTGTAACTGATTGAATATAAGAGCAATGACAGGGAAACAAAGGTTTTCTCTGTGTAATGATTTTTTTTTACGGAGTTACACAGAGAAATACAAGGTTTCTTATTTAAGAGATAATAATTTTGGGGCGAATATAGGTGTATTCATATTTAAAATTTCAAACATCGAAAAAAAAAAATATGATTATGTAATATTATTGATAATTTTTTATTACTTTTGCGCCAAATAATTTTAATATATAATTTTAATTAACTAAAAACACCAGTAATTATTATGAAAAATATGTACAAAGCCGTTTTCAGAGCGGCATCAACAATGCTTATTGCATTATTTGTTTTATCTTGCAAAGCCCCTGTTATTACGCCGACAGACGAAGACTTCAAAATTGTAATTGACGGCGCACCGACACATTACTCAAAATCTGTTTCGGTAGAAAATCTTTTGGGTGCAACCTCCATTCCTTTTGAACATCTGTCAGAAAATGGACGTTATGTTGCAGGGGAATATGACAAATTCGGACTGGTTTTCGATTTGACGCAAATCGAAAACGAAGACTATGCTGGCATAGTCTTTGACGAAACCTACGATAACGGAAAACTTATTACCGACAATTCTTTTGCATTGCGCGGAATAACAAACAGCGGCGAACCGTTTGCGCGCGGAGTTACAGCCGATGGTACTGCAACTGTTAAAATAACAAACAGAACCGCAGGACGCACTTTTTATACCCCGTATGTGGTAAAAAACGGCGTTGAAACTCAACTTGATTTCCCCGAAAGCCGACCTTTTGATGCAGAAATGTATAAGGGTGTTATACCCGACCTTATTTCTGCTGACGGCAAATATATTTTGGGCAGAATTTCGGAGGCTGGTCCAATTTGGACTGCCTGCAAATGGGAATTTAACGGCTCGAAATACATTTTTGGAGAAATAGGAGGAGATTTAATCGACTATAAACCAGAAACTTATGCATTCTTAAAATATCCTGCCATAAATCCAGCAACGGGATTGAGTGCTTACGGCAAATATTCGTGCGGCGAGATAACCGTTCCGGGAACGCAGGGCGACTTAAATCCTGACGGAGCACCCGCAAAATATATTCCATATTTTTATAATCTGCAAAAAAATACATTGCAAACTATTAGCGATGAAGCGGATGCAAGAGGCACATACGTTACCGATGACGGCGTATTTTTCTACGCAACGCCATTTTATACCAACGGCGAAAAAACACCTTATGTTTTTATGAATAACGTCAAAAAGTCGTTTTACGACTGGGTAAAAGAAATTTATGGACTGGATATTCCCGCTGCAAAAAAAGGGTTTGTGTCGGCTGTGAGCAAAGACTACAAAGTTGTAGTTTGGGTAACAAAAGGAGCAGGAGGCTTTACAAATAATTTTATTATTGTGAAATAAAAATTTTTTATTTTTGTTAAAAAATTTTGTTGAAAAAATTTTGTTTTTAAAAACAAAAAACTGTATCTTTGTATTTTTAATAAAAATATCAGATTATAATCTTTTATTATCTGATTATCAATATCTTGCATAATTAACTTATTATTATATTAACTAAATTTATTATTTTATTATGAAAAAATTTACTTTTTTAATGGTTGCATTATTTGCAACAATGTTTGTAAGCGTTAAAGCGGATGACGTTTTGGCATATACAATTAGTTTTCAAAATGAAGTACTATCAGATGGTACTAGTGCAAAAACAACTGCAAATTTTGTTGCAGACTTGGTTGCATCGGGTGAAGAATACATTTCTTCTTGCACGGCAACAGATAAAACTTACGTAGGCATTGGAGGTATAAAATTATCTTCTGCAAGCGTAAGTGGTTTTTTTAAGCTTGCCCTATCAGATGCGGGACAAGTTCACGCAACTAAAATTGTAGTAAATGCTGCTGCGTGGACTAATGCTTCTGGGATTACAGATCAGGGGGCGACGATTGCTGTCAATGAAATTGACACGGTAAATCTTAATCTTACTGCTGAAGCAGCCGATTACACATTTGTTTTAGATGGCTCTTCTTTGGAAGAACTTTATGTTCAAAGCGTATCAAGAAGGTGCTATATTTACACAATTAGCGTTTATGTAGCAGACAACGCACCCACAAAAGTTGCTACTCCTGTAATTATGTACGATGGAACAGATGTTACAGGCACAGAAGTAGACATTGAAGGTCTTTCTGTAAATCTTACGGCTCTTTGTGCAACAGAAGGTGCAATAATTCGCTATAATGATTATGGCAACGTAGAATCTTGGAACGATAATGTAACGACAGTACCTGTGTATGAGGTTTATTCCCCAGCGGATGTCACATTGTATTTCAAAGCGTTCAAATTGGGATTAGAGGAAAGCGAAGAAGTTTCTGTAATATTCCATTTTACAGAGGTTATTGCTCCAGAAGACAGAGTTGCCACTCCTGTAATTTTGCCTGAAGATACCGATGTAGAGGGCGAAAGTGTAGAAGTTACAATAACTTGTGCAACAGACGATTCAGACATTTTCTACACATTAGACGGCACCGAACCTTTTGCAATGTCATCACCTTATGCAGACGCTATTGTACTTACAGAAACAACAACTGTAAGAGCGAAAGCAATGAATAATTTTTCGGGTCTTCATCCCAGTTTGGTTGCAGAAAAAACTTACACTTTCACATCTGGTTTGAATAATGTAAAAGAACTTGCATTCATTTCTTATTCTGAAAACGGAGTTTTGAAAATTGTTTCAAAAAGCGGAAAAACTGTTGAAGTTATCACAGTTGCAGGTCAATCTATTGCAACATCAACCACTATTGAAGGCGTTACCGAACTCAGCAACTTGCCTTTAAATCAGGTTTTGATTGTGAAAGTTGGCAACGAAAGCGCAAGAGTTATTGTAAAATAAAAAAACAAGCCTCAACTTCGCTCGGCGAGCGGAGTGCGCAGCGATTGAACAAAGTCGAAAATACAATTTGAAGATTTGAAAATTTGAAGATTTGATAATTCAAAAATTCAATTTGATAATTTGAGGATTTGAGGATTTGGAAATTTTAATTTCAAATCCTCAAATTTTCAAATTGCATTTTCAAATTTATCAAAAAAAAATTGTTACCTTTGCATTTTGAAAATTGACAGAATTACAGAATTTGCTTACTATAACTCTCGGAATAACAAATTGGATATGTAAATTTTGTAAATAAAACAATGGAGTTTAAACTTTTACATATTGACAAAAATTCTGCTGCCCGCGCAGGCTTAATAGAAACGGCTCACGGCGAAATTGAAACGCCAATTTTTATGCCTGTCGGCACGGTTGGAACTGTTAAGTCTGTACATCAACGCGAACTGTTGAACGATATTGAGGCTCAAATAATTCTTGGCAACACCTATCATTTGTACCTGCGTCCTTCGCTCGAAATTTTGCAAAAGGCGGGCGGACTGCATAAATTTAATGGTTGGTGCAAGCCCATTTTAACCGACAGCGGAGGATTTCAGGTGTTTTCGCTCGCAGGAACGCGCAAAATTAAGGAGGAAGGCGTAACTTTTCAGAGCCATATTGACGGCTCGCGGCATATCTTTACGCCCGAAAATGTGGTTGATATTCAGCGCATTATCGGCGCAGATATTATGATGGCGTTTGACGAATGTACGCCCGGCACTGCCGATTACAACTACGCCAAACTCTCAATGGAACGCACTCACAGGTGGCTTGCGCGCGGTTATCAGCGTTTTTCGGAAACATTGCCCGAATATGACTGTGAGCAGACATTTTTTCCGATTGTGCAGGGCTGTGTTTATCCCGATTTGCGCAAAATTTCCGCTGAATTTGTTACGCAATTCGATGCTGACGGCTACGCAATCGGCGGGCTTGCGGTAGGCGAACCAACCGAAAAAATGTATGAAATGATTGAGGTTTGCAATGCAATTTTGCCCGAAAACAGTCCGCGCTACTTGATGGGCGTTGGCACGCCAGCAAATATTTTGGAGGGAATAGCGCGCGGCGTTGATATGTTCGACTGCGTAATGCCCACGCGCAACGGACGCAACGGAATGCTCTTTACCGAAAACGGAATAATGAATATGCGCAACAAAAAATGGGCAGACAATTTTTCGCCAATAGAAGAAGGAACAGGCTGTTTTGTTGATGAACACTACTCAAAAGCGTATTTGCGCCACCTTTTTGCAAGCGGCGAACTGCTTGCAATGCAAATCGCCTCCATTCACAACCTCGCATTTTATTTGCGGTTGCTAAAAGAGGCGCGAAAAAGAATTTTTGACGGAACTTTTGAGAAATGGAAAAACGAAATGACTGTCAAAACTATGAAAAGACTATGAAAACTAAAAGTTTTTTGTACTCTTAACTTTTAATTTTTATCTTAAAAAAATTTGTATCTTTCCCCTGTAAATTTATGATAATCCGCAAAGCGACCTATAATTCAATTTGAGGATTTGAAAATTCAATTTGAATATTTTGGGATTTTAATTTCAAATCCTCAAATTTTCAAATTTTCAAATTAATTTTTATGCGTTTGTATGTAATTGAAAATTTTATGTTACCTTTGCAGTCTAATTTGATAAATAAAAAAAAATTATGTCAGCAGTTGGAAACTAAAAAAAACTAAAAACAAAAAAAAAATGGGCAAACCTGTCTTAACTTTTAACTAAAATTCACAATTAAATAAATCGTGTTTAAAATTCTTGACAGATATATTATAAAGAAGTATCTCAGTACATTTTTCTTATCTATTGTACTGATAATCAGCGTTTCCGTAGTGTTTGACCTTGCGGAAAAACTTGATGATTTCTATTCAAACGATGCACCTTTCAAAGAGATAGTTTTCAACTATTATATGAATTTTATACCGTTTTTTGCAAATCTTTTCACGCCACTTTTTGCTTTTATTTCGGTAATATTTTTTACCTCAAAAATAGCGTACAACACCGAGATTATTGCAATGCTTTCTACGGGAATGAGTTTTAAACGATTGCTAGTTCCCTACTTTACTTCGGCAATTTTTATCGGGCTAATTTCCTTTGTGCTGGGCGGTTACATTATTCCATCGTCAAATCAGGTGCGGCTTGATTTTCAGGATAAATACATCAAAAAATTCAAGTCAGAGATGTCGCTCAATATTCAACTTGAACTCGAACCCGGCGTAATTGCCTATATTGAACGTTATGAAAAAAGTCAAAATCGAGGGTATCATTTTTCGTTGGAAAAATTTGACGGCAAGCAACTCAGGTCGCGTTTAACATCTCAATATATCATTATGGACTCGCTAAATCATTGGCACATAACAGATTACCGTTTGCGTGAATTTAACGGAATGTACGAAAAACTCAGCAGTGGCGAGCGGCTTGACACTATTATTAAAATGAACCCAGTCGATTTTTTTATTACAGCCGAGGAGGCTCCGCAAATGACCATAACCGAACTGCGCCAATACCTTAAACGGCAAAAAGAGCGCGGTGTGGCAGGTTCGCAAGCCTTTGAAAATGAGTATTACATGCGTTTTTCAATGCCCTTTGCTGCGTTGATTTTGACTTTAATCGGCGTATCGCTCTCCTCGCGCAAAGTTCGCGGAGGGACAGGGCTTCATCTTGGCGTAGGCATTGCTCTTAGCGCGATTTATATTCTTTTTTCAACAATTTCTTCCACCTTTGCCGTCAATGGCTCGTTGCCGTCAATAGTGGCGGTTTGGCTGCCGAATATTGTTTTTACAACTATCGGCGTGTGGCTGTATCTGAAAGCCCCAAAGTAATGATTAACGGTAAATTTTTAGTGAAAATTTATTTATAATATAATGTTTTTTATCAGTAAAAAATTCAATTTTTCGGCGAGCCATGTTCTAAACGGGTTAAAAGAGGGACACCCTTGTGCTCGAATGCATGGACATAACTACGCCGTAACTCTCTGTTTCAGAGCCGATTGCCTCAACAAAACAGGTTTTGTGGTTGATTACCGCGACCTTGACTGCGTTAAAAAATTCATTGACCACACGCTTGACCATCGGCATTTGAACGATATTTTAGATTTTAATCCTACTGCCGAAAATATTGCGAAATATATGTACGAGAATTTTAAACCTGTTTTCGCCCAACTCTACCGCGTGGAAGTAAGCGAAACGCCCTCAACAAATGCGGTTTATGAGGAGGCTTAGCGTTGTAGAAATTTTTTACTCGTTGCAGGGCGAAGGCGCGAATATGGGCAAACCCGCAGTGTTTATCAGGCTTGCAGGCTGCAATCTGAATTGCAGTTTTTGCGATACCGAGTGGAAAAACGGCACTGAAATGAGCGTAGAGGAAATTTTGCTTGAAGTGCGAAAATACCCTTCAAAAATGCTGATTTGGACTGGCGGAGAGCCGACTTTACAGTTAGATGATGATGTATTAGCCTCATTTTCAGATTTTTACAACTGCATCGAAACCAACGGCACAAATCCTGTACCAAAAGGCATGGATTATATTGCGTGCAGTCCGAAAGTTTCTTGCAAAATTTTGCAAAAAAACTTCGTTTTTGTCAATGAATTTCGTTTTCCGGTGCAAAAAAATGACGTTTTGCCCGCAATTTCCGAACTGCCAAAGGCAGAAAATTATATTGTCAGCCCAATTTTTTCTAAAAAAATAAAAGGCGGTATTGACAAAAAAAATGCAGAAAATTTAACTTTCTGCATTGATTTTGTAAAGCGTAATCCAGAATGGAGGTTGAGTTTTCAGTCCCATAAATTGCTTGAAATAGAATAAAAAAAAAGTATAAAATTTTATTTTTTTTTATTCGTTTTCTTTTATTAATTCCGAGAGCATAGAATTAAACAATGGAATTTTTTTGCCCAAAACTTTAAAAAAACGCTCGTCTAACGCCTCAATGGTAATGATTGCACTTTTGAGCAGGTCAATACCTTTTTCCGTTACTTTGAGAACTTTTGCGCGGCTGTCATGTCCGCTGCACTCTCGTTCCATCAACCCTCTACTTTCCAACGATTTAAGCAGTTGGGAAATTCCCATCGGCTCAATTTTCGTGTGCCGTGAGAGAAAAATTTGCGTAACCTCTTTGCCTTCAAGCGTCAGCCAATAGGTCGAAGCAAGTGCCACATAATCCATGTGGGAAATATTGTGAAATCTCTGCAACGCTCTTTTTTGCTCATAGCCCCACAAATAAGAAACCTGCCACAAAAAAAAGCCTGTCATCGCTTCTAATGTACGAATTCTAAATGGAAAATCAGAATCAAAATTTTCTTGTTTTCGTTTCATTTATGTAATATATAACTAATAAGATAAATGCAATAAAATGACTGCAAAATTAATAATAATTATTATAAATAATTCTATTTTTTTATATTGTTATGTTTTTTTTAAAGGTTTTAACTGAATACGACGAAAAATATTATGCTAAAAAGTCTTTATTTAAAAAAAATATTTTTTTTTGCAATTTTTTTCGCAAAATGTTTTTTATTTTAAAATTAAAGTTGTACCTTTGCGGCGTTCTTTGTACGTTGTCAAGGAACGCAAAGTTTAGTACTAATATAATTATAAATTTATAAATTTCATGAAATTCAAGAAAAAACTATGAAAAAATTAATTACAACTTTCTTTTGCGCAACGATTTTAGTCGTTGGCATATCGGCGCAAGAATTGGCTTATGACAAAAGCTATGCAAGGTGGTCTTTGGGCGTTAAAGGAGGCATCGACTATTACAGAGTCGCCCCTTATGGAACAAACGGTTTCAAAACACACCTCTTTAAGTGGGGTTATAATTCCTATTTTTTGCAAGCCAGTTGGGCTGCTCCGTCTTTGTTTTTTGAATACTCCATCAATCCCTATTTCGGAATAGGAATGGAGGTTGGCTGGTTGAATTTCAACAGAGGCACGATAAAAGACATAACTTACGAAGGCGTTACCGCTCCCGCAGGCGTGTACCTCGGCAGCACAGTTGATGCTTTGGCAGTCGGCTCTGTTAATATTTTAAATCTGATGGCTCCGTACAGAAAAAACGGATGGCGCAAGGTTAGCCTTTATGCAAACTTCGGCATAGGCGGCGGTTTTGGCAGTCATAAAAGTCCCCGCGACACAAAATGGGAGCACGGCGGCTCGTTTATCGGAATGGCTGGTCTGGCTCTCGCATTCAACGTTAGCAAAAATTGGGAACTGTTCCTTGAAGGACAATACCGCTCTTATACAAACGAAAGGGCTTTGAGCAAATACAACTTTAACGACCGCAAATCTGCAGACGCTGTAATTGGGTTCTTTGGAGTACGTTATAAATTAAATCAGAGAAAAGACGTAAATGGACACGCCCGTTCCCTTTCCGCTCCTGAATATGACGCTTATATGGCGGAAGATTTCTCAGGCACAAGGGCTAGATTGAATGATTTGACCGACCAAGTGAATACACTAAGAGATAAAACCGACCGAATCGGCAACGATGTTGAGGATTTGAAGAAAAACAAAGCCGACAAAGTTGACCTTGATGCACTCAAAGACAGAGTAAGATCTTTGGAAGAGGAGATTAAACGACTCAAAACAGGCGAAAGTGCAACAGCGTCTTTCGACAATGTTGTGTTTGAAACAGGCACTGTTAAACTTACTATAGATTCAAAAGAGGTTTTGACAAATCTGGTTAATATGCTCAAAATGCACAAAATCTCTTCAATCGAAATTAGTGGTCATACCGACAACACCGGCAGCGAATCATACAATCTGAAACTTTCTGAAAAACGCGCTGAGTCCGTAAAGGCTTACCTCATTAACGAAGGATTTGAAGGCAGTAAGATTACTGCCACCGGTTACGGTTTCAAAAAACCGATTGCAGACAACAGCACTGCGTATGGTCGCGCTAAAAACCGCCGCGTAGAAGTTACTGTAAAGAAATAATTGGTTGAAAGCAAAAAAGTTAAAAGTTGGGGTATCCCTGACTTTTAACTTTTTATTGCAATTCGTATATGTTTGTGAAGTTTGTGGTTAAAAAAAAACAATTAATGTGAAAAAGCGACTTGCAAGAGCCGTTTTTTTTTGTTTTTATAAAAAAGTCCTTACCTTTGTCCGTTTATTTTCTTACAGTAAAATTGTTAAACAGAAAACAACTCTAAAAAAAAATTAAAGGAAAAATTTATGCAAAAATATTTGAAATTTTTGATTGCAGCATTAGGGCTGTGTTTTTCATTAACAGCATTCTCACAAAACGGAAATACAACGGCTAAAAGATTTACAATCAGCGGAACAGCGATTGACAGCGAAACCGCAAAAGGACTTCCTTACACCACAATTTCGGTGCGCAAAGACAGCGTTTCGCAGGAGTATATCAAACGTGCAGCAGCCGATGCTGACGGAAAATTTGAGTTTGAAATCAAACTTGACAGCGCATCGTGCATTCTTGTTTTTGAGGCTGCGGGCAAAGAAAATATTGAGAAACAGGTGGATTTTGAAACAAATAAAATCAATATCGGCAAAATCGAAATGCAAGACGCGGCTAATCAACTCAGCGCGGTGCAGGTAACCGCCTACAAACCGCTCGTTACGCAGGATATTGACCGCGTGGGCTATAATCTGGAAGAAGACCCCGAAAGCAAAACCAACACCGTAATAGAAATGTTGCGCAAAGTGCCGATGGTAACAGTCGACCAGGAAGATGAAATAAAGGTAAAAGGCTCGGCAAATTTCAAAATTTACCTCAACGGCAAGCCCTCCAATATGATTACCAAAAATCCGAAAGACGTGCTAAAATCTATGCCCGCCTCGTCAATCAAAAAAATCGAAGTAATTACCGACCCTGGCGCAAAGTACGATGCAGAAGGGGTTACAGCGATTTTGAACATCGTTACTCAAAGCGCGTTGCAGGGCTATACAGGCAGCATTCGTGTGTCGGCAAGCACCAAAGGGCAATTCGGCGCGGGCGGTTATATTCAAACCAAAATAGGAAAATTCGGAGTTACCGCAAATATGAATTGGGGACAGTACGGCTCGCCTTCGTGGAACGAGAACCATACCGAAAATTACGGACAAAATATGCCTTATAAATATTCCAGCACCTACGGAGAAAGCAATTACAAAGGTAATTATATTTACGGAAATTTGGAGGCAAGTTACGAATTTGACAGTCTGAATTTATTAAGTGCGTCAGTCGGAGTGAATGGCGGAAATTCCCGCTCGCCAAACAGTTTGTCGCGGACTTATATGCGCAACGAATTGAACGATACTATTTCGGCGTATAATTCAAAAAATAATGCTGTGCGTTCCTATTATGGAATTAGCGGAAACATTGATTATCAGCGCACTTTTAAGAAACCCGAACAACTTTTAACGTTGTCGTACTTGCTCGATTTGTCGCCGAATACTTACAATAATATTTCCATTATTGAAAAAAATGATTCATTTCCCGATTTATTGCAGACAACGCGGGAAATGAATCAAGAATATCTCACTTTGGGAAAATCCGATGAGCATACTTTTCAAATTGACTACACAGAGCCGTTTGACAGCAACAAACACGTTATAGAGGCTGGTTTAAAGTATATTTTGCGCATAAATTCGAGCGACAACAATTATAAACTTTTCAACGAAATTTCTGGCAAATACGACCTTGACACAATTCGCCAAAACGACGACGGCGACATGAAATATTATCAGCATATTTTCGGCGCGTATGCATCTTATATTTTTAAATTGAAAAAATTTAGCGTCAGAGCGGGCGGGCGTTTGGAAGGCACAATGTCTGACGTGCGTTTCTCCGAAAATCCACTACGGAATTTTAAAGCCGATTTTGTATCGCTAATTCCGTCTGTATCAATTAGTTACAAGCCAAAAGATGCACATAATTTGCGGTTGAGTTACACCAACGGCATTTCGCGCCCAAGTATATGGTACTTAAATCCTTACATTGACGACAGCAATCCATACAGCGTTTCGCACGGCAATCCTGATTTAAAGCCCGCCCGCAGTCATAATGTAAGTTTCAATTACGGTTTGGTTAAGCAAAAATTCAATTTCAATATTTCCGCCTCGTATGCGATAACTTTAAATGATATTCAAGATACCGTAATGTTGCGCCCTGACGGCATTCGCGAAACAACCTACGCAAATATCGGCAAAAATCAGCAGGCTGGTGCATATATTTATTTGAATTATAATCCTGCAAAATGGGTTAGATTGTGGCTTAATGGCGGCGGTTCGTATTCAAATTATGAAAATCAAGGGCAAAAACATGAGGGTTATTTTGGCGCGAATGTTTGGGGCGGAGTACAATTTACTCTGCCTTGGAAACTGCGCTTGAACCTCAACGGCGGTGGCTCTACGCCTTGGAACGGCTACAAATCGAAATCTTCGGCGTGGTATTACTACGGCTTGTCGCTTTCTCGCTCGTTCCTCAAAGGCGACAAACTGACCGTTTCCATCAATGCCAGCAATCCGTTTGAAAAATATAGAACGTGGAAATGGAGTTCGTGGGAAAAAGACATTTATCTCAATACAGGACGTTCAAAGCAACTTTCGCGCGAGTTCCGCCTTTCGCTCAGTTTCCGTTTTGGCGAAATGAAAGCGCAAATCAAAAAAGCCGAGCGCGGAATTTCTAACGATGATGTGAAAAGTGGCGGAGGACAAAGCGGACAGGGAGGACAGGGAGGCGGCGGGCAATGATTTACTTGCCACTTGCATACGCCGCGCCTGTTGCGTATTACTACTGTCTTGTAAATTACGATTGCGAGGTGGAAATTTTGGCGAATTACCACAAGCAAACATACGCCAACCGCTGCTATATTTCCACCTCGCAGGGCGTATTGTCATTGACAGTTCCTATCGAAAAATCTGATGGAAAATGCCTGCTCAAAGACACAAAAATTGATAATAAAACAGATTGGCAAACTTTGCATTGGCGAGCGTTGCAATCTGCTTACAATTCGACACCATTTTTTGAATTTTATGCCGATTTTCTGGTAAAATTATATGAAAAAAAGGCTGTTTTTCTACTTGATTTTAACCTTAACTTACAAAATGAAATATTAAATTTACTTAATTATCAAAATTTTAATTGCTCATTATCAAATAGTTACAAAAAAGTTTTACAAAAAAACGACTTTGATTTGCGCAAAATGTTTGATTGTAAGAAAAATTTTGTAAATTTGCCTTTCAATTTGAAAGCAGAATATTATCAAGTTTTCTCTCAAAAGTATGGTTTTGTGGAAAATTTATCAATTTTTGACCTGCTTTTTAATCTTGGAAACGAATCAAGACTTTACTTGAAAAAGTAATTCGTGATTAGTGAAAATACAAAAAAATATGTAAAATTCTAAATAATATAAATAAAAATACGGCGAGGTTTAAAAGTAAAAAAAATTTAGCAAAAGTTTATATCGCATTAAAAGAATGTTCCGAAATAACTTATTAGTTAGAACTTTTATTTGAAACAAAATATATTGACAAAAAAGAGTATAAATCTATGAATAGCGATGCTTTGGAATTGTTGAAAATGCTGACTTCAACAGCAAAAACCACTTCCAAAACTATTCGCTAATCACTAATATCTTAATATCTAATCACTATGAAAATTGATTACCAAAATCGCGGATTTTCTTATTATCCAACGAAATACAACGTGCGCTGTTCGTATAAAAACGGCGAGTGGGGCAAACTTCGCATTTCAACGAGCAAAAATGTAACTCTGCATATTGCAGCCTGCGTGCTGCATTACGCGCAAGAGGCGTTTGAGGGACTGAAAGCGTTTCGCGGAAAAGACGGCAAAGCACGCATTTTCCGCATTGACGAAAATGCAAAGCGTTTGCAGCGTTCTTGCGAGGGAATTAGAATGCCCAAAGTGCCTGTTGATTTGTTCAACAATGCTGTAATTAAAGCAGTTAAATTGAACGAAAAGGATATTCCGCCATACGAAAGCGGCGCGTCTCTCTACATTCGCCCTGTGATTTTCGGCTCTACGCCAATGATTGGCGTGCGCCCCGCAGACGAATACGAGTTGATTGTGTTCGTGTCGGCGGTAGGACCATATTTCAAAGGCGGTTTCACAACGGCAAGCCCGTTTATGTTGAGCCGCAAATTCGACAGAGCCGCACCTTGCGGAACAGGCAGCATCAAAATCGGCGCAAACTATGCAATGGGGCTTGCAGCAGGGCAAGAGGCACATGAGAGAGGACTTTCGCAAGCGTTTTATCTCGATGCAAAAGAGAAAACTTATATTGAGGAATGCGGAGCAGCAAACTTTTTTGCAATCAAAGGCAACACCTATATCACGCCAAATTCGAGTTCGGTTTTGCCCTCAATTACCAACGCATCTTTGGCGGAAATTGCTGAAAAATGTTTGGGAATGAAAGTCGAAAAACGCAGAATTTTGCTTGACGAACTCGCCGAATTTGATGAGGCAGGCGCGTGCGGAACAGCAGCCGTTATCAGCCCAATTTCCGAAATTGTTGATATTGACACCGACAAACACTACGTTTTTTCAAAAGACGCCAAACCCGGCGCAAAATGCAAAAATCTTTATGAATATTTGCGCGGAATACAATACGGCGAAATAGAGGATAAATTTGGTTGGAACACAATAATATAATCATAATTAATTAACTCTAAACTCTAAACTCTAAACACTAAACTCTAATATTTATGGATTTTAAAAAGTACCCTATGGCAGAACCATACAAAATTAAAATGGTTGAGCCGCTGAAAGTAACAACTCGCGAATACCGCGAAAAAGCAATGAAAGAGGCTGGTTATAATACCTTTTTGCTGCGCTCGGAAGACGTTTATATCGACCTGCTCACCGATAGCGGCACCAACGCTATGAGCGAAGACCAATGGGCAGGCTTGATGCTCGGCGATGAGGCGTATGCGGGCAGTAAAAACTACTATCACCTCGAAGACGCTATGCGCGAATGTTTCGGCTACAAACACCTTATTCCTGCGCATCAAGGCAGAGGCGCAGAGCAGTTGGTTTCCAAAACGTTGATTAAAAAAGGGCAATATGTTCCCGGAAATATGTATTTTACCACTACGCGAGAGCATCAGGAACTTGCAGGCGGCATTTTTGTTGATGTAATTTGCGACGAGGCGCATGACCCGTCAAACGAAAATCCGTTTAAAGGCAACGTTGATTTAAAAAAGTTTGAAAAACTTATAACAGAAAAAGGTGCGGAAAATATTGCATACATCACAGTTGGCGTTACTGTGAATCTGGCGGGCGGACAGCCCGTTTCTATGGAAAATCTGCGAGAAGTGGGCAAAATGGCTCACGACAACGGAATAAAAGTTGTCCTCGATGCCACTCGTGCAATGGAAAACGCATATTTTATTAAAATGCGCGAAAAAGGTTACGCCGATAAATCGGTAAAGGAAATTTTGCGTGAAATGTGCAATTATACCGATGCAGCAACCTGTTCGGGCAAAAAGGATTTTCATACCAACATTGGCGGTTTTGCCGCTTGCAATGATGATGACGATGCAACGCAAATGCGGGCGTATGTGGTTGTGTATGAGGGACTTCAAACATACGGCGGTATGGCGGGTCGTGATATGGAGGCGATGGCTCGCGGTATGCTCGAAGCGTGCAATGACAACACAATGCGCCACAGAATTGCGCAAGCGGAATATCTTTGGAACAAACTTGACGCGGCAGGAATTCCACTCGTGCGCCCCTGCGGCGGACACGGCGTTTTCATTGACGCGAAAGCATTTTACCCGCACATTCCACAGGAGCAGTATGTTGCGCAGGCGTTGGCAGCAGACTTGTACGTTCAGAGCGGCGTGCGCGCAATGGAACGCGGCATAGTGTCCGCAGGACGCGACAAAGTTACGGGACACGAACACAAGCCCAAACTCGAAACAATCCGCCTCACAATTCCGCGCAGGGTCTATACCCAATCGCACTTCGACATTGTGGCAGATGGCGTTATCGAACTTTTTCAAGAACGCAACAAAGCGCACGGCTTGAAAATGATTTATGAGCCGAAAGCGTTGAGATTTTTTCAGGCAAGGTTTGAAAAATTATAATTCAATTACGAATTAAAAATTACGAAAAATTGCAGTAGCAAAAATCTATTGCAATTTTTTTTTAAATGTTTTTTGTAATGTTAAAAATTTTCAAAGTAAATTATTACTGTCCGCTAAATATTTTTTGAGTAAAAAAATGTTTAGCGGACAGCAATTAAAAAAACAAACATTAAAACACAAAATTAGCAGAATTGCTCTTTATTGCCAATTCTGCTAATTTTTTTAATTTTGAGAATAACTCTTACCTCAACCCCTCAAAACTTCTCTTCACAAACTCTGCCAAGTCCTTGCCTTTCAGCAGGTTGCCTGCCAAAAGCGCGAGGTCGATTAACTGCTTTACTTGCGGCTTTTTCAAAGAAAATGCGCCGTACATATCGCGTTTTTTGATGTTGAGGTCAGCAATTTGCTTGTCAAGAGCGGTTTTCTGCTCTTTTTCGGCAAGAGGCACTTCATCGTCTTTCAACTTTTTATGTTTTTCCGACAAATCGTTTTTCTGTTTTTCGAGGTCGGAAATTTCTGCCAAAATCTGCTCAATTTCTGCTGAAAGCGAGTTTTTTTGCTCGTCAAAAATTTTGCTGATTGACGGATTGGCAATGTTGAGAACGAGGTTATAACTGTCGGGCATTTCGCCGTAAAACGACATCATCGGGTTGCTGCCAGTAGCCGACATCTCTTTCATTCGGCGCATAAATTCGTTCTGCGTAACGATAACAGGATTTGCCTCTGCGCCAAAATTTTCAACAGAAATATTAATTTCCGTTTTCTCAATTTGCGGCAGTTGCGCATAAAAAATCGTTGTCAGCGCGTTGGTTTCCTCTGCGCTCAAAACAGGCTTTTGCTCATCTTTTTTCTGAATTAGTTTTTCAGGTACATCGCTATCCACGCGCACAAAATGCACCTTTTCGAGCTTCTGTTCGAGGTGGCTAATGAGGTGAGTATCAAGTTGTCCGTCAAACAAAAGCACGTCATAACCTTTCGCCTTTGCCGCCTCAATATAGACGTGCTGCTCGGTTAGAGAATTTGCGTAAAGATAGGTCAAAGTGCCGTTTTTATCGGTCTGTTCGCCCTTAATCAACTCCTTATATTCGCCAAAAGTGAAACATTTTCCATCGCAATTTTTTAACAACGCAAAATCGAGAGCGCGTTCATAAAATTTTTCGTCAGTAAGCATTCCGTAAATGATAAAAATTTTAAGCGCGTCCCATTTTTCCTCAAATTGCTTGCGGTCGTTTTTGAAAATTTCCTGCAATCTGTCGGCTACTTTTTTAGTAATATGTGTAGAAATTTTCTTAACATTTGCATCGCTTTGCAAATAAGAACGCGACACATTGAGCGGAATGTCGGGCGAGTCCAAAACGCCGTGCAAAAGTGTCAAAAAGTCAGGCACAATGCCCTCTACGCTGTCGGTTACGAACACCTGATTGCAGTAGAGTTGTATCTTGTTTTTCTGAATTTCGACATTATTTTTAATCTTTGGAAAATACAAAATTCCTGTAAGACTAAACGGAAAATCAACATTCAAATGAATATTAAAAAGCGGCTCTTCGGCGTAAGGATAAAGTTCCTGATAGAATGCCGCATAGTCCTCGTTTTTCAAATCGGCAGGCTTTTTTGTCCAGGCGGGCGCGGTGTTATTGATAACGTTATCTTGCTGAGTATCAACTTCTTTGCCATCTTTCCACTCTTTTTTCTTGCCGAAAATTATTGGTATTGGCAAAAATTTACAGTATTTGTGCAACATTGCAGCGATGCGCGTCTGTTCCAAAAATTCCGCATTGTCATCGTCAATATGCAGTACAATTTCCGTTCCGCGAGTCTCTTTTTTGCACTCTTCGAGGGTAAATTCGGGCGAGCCGTCGCAAGTCCAATGCTGCGCAGGCACGTCTTTGTACGATTTTGTAAAAATCTCAACCTTTTTCGACACCATAAACGCCGAATAGAACCCCAAGCCAAAATGTCCGATTATCGCATTTGGATTGTCCTTGTACTTGTCCAAAAAGTCAGTTGCGCCCGAAAACGCGATTTGGTTGATATAACGCTCAATTTCATCGGCGGTCATACCAATTCCGTTGTCGGAAATGGTGATAGTTTTCGCTTTTTCATCAAGTTTCACCTCAACTTTGAGGTCGCCAAGTTCGTCTTTAAATTCGCCGTTTTGCGCTAAAATTTTCAGTTTTTGCACCGCATCAACAGCATTCGACACCATTTCACGCAGAAAAATCTCGTGGTCGGAATACAAAAATTTTTTAATTACGGGGAAAATATTGTCTGACGTAACCCCGATTGTTCCTTTGTTTTTTGACATAATATATTTGTTTTTAATTTACAAAATTTAATTTGCATAATTTGCATAATTCACATATTTTTTTCTGTGAATTATGAAAATTCTGTAATTCTGTTGCGTATTTATCAAAAAAAATGCCAAACATTTTTATCTGACATTTTGGCATAAATTTAGAGTTTGTTTGAATTTTATACAAATATTGTTTATTCATCTTTCGCAAGTTTTTTTTACTCTGCTTGCAAAAGTTGAATTAAAATTTAATATTTCTGTAAGTTCTTGATTATCAGATGTTATGTACAACATCAAAATATCAAGTTCTATTGCAATAATTTTAGTACTTTTGTCGTGCAGCATCTTGTTGTTTGTTTTACAACACAAAGTTGCTAAAAATCAGTAACTTAACAAAAAAAAATGCTGCTTTGTTTATTATAAATCAAGCAGGTTGTGGAACTTGCGAAAGTTGAATTAATTAAAAGTTGGGAAAAATTGCTGAAAACAAACTGTTCTATTTTTATTCCGGCACATGGCACTCCAAATAAACGCTCACTTCTTCAAAAAAATGTCAATAAGAGGAATAAAATTGTTTAAGACCGCAAAGGTACAACGTTATTTTCATTCCATCAAATTTTTTTCTAAAAAAAATTAAATACGATAGAACCCAGATGCGCAAACTGATGGAGAAGCACTTGAAGCGTTAAAGAAAATAAGGCAGGACGAGGCGAAAAAAAACGCTATGCAAAAATTAAAATCGGCAATATAATGCCGAAAAATATTATCAGAAATATTGCCAGAATAAGACCTGCAACAGTTTCATTTTTTTCATATAAAAAATTAAAAACAGCACCGCCCAAAAGCCC
>JAISYF010000237.1 GCA_031270065.1 Prevotellaceae bacterium
GCAAAGAAGATTTGAAAATTTGATAATTTGAAGATTTGAAAATGCAAAAATGCAATTCAAAAATGCAATTTGAAAAATTGAGGATTTGAAATTAAAATCTCAAATCCTCAAATTGCATTACTGCATTTTCAAATTATCAAATTATCAAATTCTCAAATTGAATTTTTGCATTTTCAAATATTTGTACGGCAGATAGGACTCGAACCTACACGCCTCTCGACATTAGTTCCTAAGACTAACGCGGCTACCATTACGCCACTGCCGCAAATTTTTTTTTAATCGGGTGCAAAGATAATACTTTTTTTTGATTTATAAAAATGCTCTTTTGCCCTGATAACTAAGCAGTTGGCGCATACGCTTTTCTAATTTCGCGGTAAATTCGTAATTTTTTACGCCCCATTTCGGCGCAATTACCCATTGGGGAGGCGACTGAGAAACAAATCTTTCCAACGCGATTTCAGGGCTTAACAACTCCAAAAATTCGAGCAGCAAATCAATATATTCCTCCATTGTAAAGATTTGATAATCAGATGGATTTTGCTGATAATCAAGAGCCATCGCCGTATTTTTTACAATCTGCAACTGATGCAGTTTTAGCGAGGCAAGAGGTAGCGTAGAGAGAATTTTTGCGTGAGAAAGCATTTTTTCTTTGTCCTCTTTCGGCAGACCTAAAATCAAGTGCGCGCCTACAAAAATTCTGCGCTTTGAGGTTTCGTTAATTGCCCAAACGGACTCTTCAAAAGTATGCCCGCGATTGATGAGTTTTAGCGTGTTGTTATCGGTGCTTTCCACGCCGTATTCGAGCAAAACGAAATATTTTTGCGCCAATTCGGCAAAATAATCAAGCAGTTTTTCATCAACGCAATCGGGGCGCGTGCCTACCGCAATACCGACAACTTTCGGGTGCGAAAGAGCCTGCTCATAAAGATTTTTCAGCCTCTCAAAACTGCCGTAGGTGTTGGTGTAACTCTGAAAATAGGCGATATATTTTTGACTTTCATATTTTTTGAAAAAATCTATTCCTTCTGCAAGTTGCTTATTTACAGGCTTTTGCGGTTGGCAATATTCGGGGATAAAAGTTTGGTTGTTGCAATATGTGCAACCGCCGACACCTTTTGTGCCGTCTCGGTTTGGGCAGGAAAAACCGCCATTTACAGAGATTTTTTGCACTCTGCACCCAAACATTTTTTTGAGGTTTTCCGAAAAATTATTATAAAGAAATGTGGACATAAATTACAACTCATTGATAAGAATACATTTTCTGCGCTTGTCATAATGTGCCATAATTAAACCGACTATGGTAATAATAATCATTGCTTCATAATTTAAAATAATACCGCAAAGATAACATAAAATTTTCAATTACACACAAACACATAAAAATTAATTTGAAAATTTGAGGATTTGAGGATTTGAAAATGCAAAATACGAAATATAATTAATAATTAACATTTTTTTAAAATTGTATTTTCAAATTGTATTTTTGTATTTTCAAATCTTCAAATTTTCAAATTGAATTTTTGCATTTTCAAATCCTCAAAGTGAAATGATAAAATAATTTGATAATTAAGAAAAAATATCAAAAAAAATTCGTACCTTTGCAGCGTGAAAAAAGCGTTAAAAAATATTGCTTGTGCAGCGTTGGCAACGTGGTTTGTGTCGGTTGCAGTGGGATACAATATTGTGAAATATTGTTGCAATGCCTGTGCGCCTGCCGAACTTACGCTTTGCGAGAACCAAACGCACGAAAATGATAATTGTTGCGGAGGATTTTCACACGCAGAAAACAACTGCACTAACAAGCAAAATGCCGCCGAACATTGCGCTTTGGTCTATTTCAAAGCAGATTTTCCAATAACGGAACATTCGGAAAACTTGAAAATTGAGCCGAAAGTTTTTGATTTGTCAATTGCTTTCATTCAAAATGATTTTTTTATAGAAATTATTTCAAAAAAATATCAAACCAACCTTTTTAAAAGTCCGCCAAACCATTGCGGGCGCGATATTCTTTCCAAAAAATCGGTGCTTATTATTTGATTTTCTGTTGATAATTTTACATAGTTACAGAATTTTCAAGATTTACATATTTTTTTTAAAAAAATATGTGTAAATCCGTCAAATCTGTGTCATCTTTGTTCTAAAAAAATCACAATTTATAATTTAAAAAAATATATGTTCAATAAAATTTTCATAAATATCATAATTTTTTCGTTAATATCTGTAAATCAGAGTATTAACGCTCAAAATCCGCGAGTTGTAACGCTTGACGAGGCGGTGAAAACAGCACTCAAAAACAGCAACGCGGTGAAGGCGGAAAACTTGAATCTGCAGTCGGCTAAAATGCTGAAACAGACAAGGTTTGAGTTGCCAAAGTTGGAAATTTCTTCGCAGTTTGGGCAGTACAGCAGCGCAGAATTTGACAACGCTTTTTCCGTTTCGCAGACAATTCCGTTTCCAACACTTTGGGCGGCGAAAAAAAATCTTGTAAATGCTGAATTTCAAAAAGCGGATTTAAGCCGTAGAATGGTTGAAAATGAGTTAAAAAGCCAAGTTCGCGCCTATTTTTGCCAAATGGAATATTTTTTGCATAACCAACTGAAATTAAAGCAGTTAGATAGTATTTACAGTGAATTTATCCGCGTGGCGAATTTACGTTATAGCACAGGCGAAAGTAATAAAATCGAAATTTCCACAGCCGAAACTCAACAGGGCGAAATTGCTTTGCTCTTGCGGCAAAACAAAGTTTTTCTGCAAAACGCGCAAAAAAATCTGCAAATTTTGCTAAATACTCCCGACAGCATCGTTATCCCGATTTCTGAAAAATACGAGCCGTTGCCGCTTAATTTTCTGATTGACAGTGCAAATATTGCTCAAAATTATGCTTTACAACTTTTACAACAAGACATAAAAATTGCCGAGCAAAACAAAAAACTCGAACTCGCGCAAGCCCTGCCCGACATCACGCTCGGTTATACAAATCAGTCGCTTATTGGATTTCAGACGATTGAGGGCGCAGAAAAATATTTTGGCGCGGACAAGAGGTTTCATTATTTCAATGTCAGTATCGCAATCCCGCTTACAATCGGGGTTTCAAGCGCGAAGGCGAAAGCGGCAAAGTACAGACGGCAGTCGGCGGAATTTGCTGCGGAACAGCAGATGCAAACACTTTCGGCTCAGTTGCAAAACGCTGTAAATCAGCATAATAAAGATGTTTTGCAGTATCAATATTATGTTGAAAAAGCGTTGCCTGCCGCCTCTGAAATTATAAATGCAGCGCAAAAGGGCTATCAGACGGGTGAAATTTCGTATATCGAGTATCTTTTTGCCCTGCAAACCGCCAAAGATATTGAGTTAAAATATCTGCAATCGGTGCATCAAATCAATCAAACAGTAATTTTTATTTATTCGCTAATTAATATTTAACACACCACCCCAGCCCTCACCAAAGGGGAGGGAGCAGAGAGTGGGGTGTAAATCTTAAAAAATTAAACAAAATGAACATCAAACAAATAACTCGAACATTTTTTATTTTTTCCCTGATTTTGTTTTTTAATGCTTGCAATAACGGCAACGAAAAAAATCATTCTGAAAATCAGGAGACGGAGCATCTCGAACACGAAAATGAAAGCACCGTTTCACTTACCAAAGAGCAAATGCAGAGCGTTGGAATTACGCTTAACTCTTTGGAAATGAAAGAATTAACCGCTACTATCAGCGCAAACGGCGTGTTGAGAGTGCCTAATGGCAACAAGGCGAATGTAACCTCGTTCTACGGCGGAGCGGTGCGTTCAATCAATGTGCAGGTGGGCGATTTTGTGAAAAAAGGGCAAATCATTGCCGCCATCGCCAACCCGCAATTTATTCAGTTGCAGGAAGAATATTTGACGGTGAGCAGTAAGTTGGTTTTTGCCGAACAGGAACTTCAACGACAGCAGCAACTCGCTGAGAATGAGGCAGGAACAAAGAAAAATCTACAATCTGCCGCCGCCGAACTCAACGCACTAAAAACCCGCAAGGCATCGCTTTTTCAGCAAATTCAACTTATGGGCATCAATCCGAATACGGTTAGCAACGCCAATCTCAAAGCCGATTTGTCGCTCGTAAGTCCGATTAGCGGCACAGTGAGCAATGTTTTTGCGCAAATTGGCAGTTACGTTGATGTGTCTGCGCCTGTTGCCGAAGTAGTTGATAACGGCTCGCTGCACCTCGATTTGAACGTTTTTGAAAAGGATTTGCCGCTGCTGAAAGTTGGACAGACAATCCATTTTACCATAACCAACAATCCAACGCAAGAGTATGATGCACAGATATTTAGCATCGGCGCGGCGTTTGAAAACGACAGCAAAACCATTCCCGTTCACGCCAAAGTAGAAACAAAGCGTGCTGCGTCTATGCTGATTGACGGAATGAATATCACCGGCATTGTCAGTTTGAGCAACGCCGTTACGCCCGCTGTGCTGAGTGAGGCAGTGGTGAGTGCGGAAGGAAAAAGTTATATTTTTGTACAGGTAGAAGCAAATAATAATTCTCCACTATTTACTTTTGAAAAAATTGAGGTTTTTACAGGCGTTTCAAATATTGGCTACACTGCCATTACGCCTGTGAAAGAACTGCCTGCCGATGCCAAAATCGCTGTCAAAGGAGCGTTTTTTATCAACGCTAAAATGACAAATTCAGGCGGACACGAGCATTGAATATTCAATTTGAAAATTTGAGGATTTGAAATTAAAATTTCCAAATCCTCAAATCCTATTTTTTGCATTTTGTATTTTCAAATCTTCAAATTTTCAAATCCTCAAATTGCATTTATGCCGTAGGCATTTAATATCGGTAGAAAATGCCAATTCCCCCCCACGCTGCACGCCGTAGGTGTGCAACAAAATACACACCGCAGACATTTTTTACTGCGGCGTGTATTTTTTTTTTTGCGCACAGATTGCAAATTCTCACGAGTGGGATAAATTTGAAAATTTGAAATTAAAATTTCCCAGTCCTCAAATTGCATTTTTGTATTTTCAAATCTTCAAATCCTCAAATTTTCAAATTTTCAAATTTTCAAATTTTTTCTGACTTTGACACTTGGGTGTCCCTATGGCGAAGTCAGGGGTTTTGACTACGATTTTGGTTTCGACTACGCTCAACCAGCCGTACTGTCAATGTTCTATGCGCCTGACTTTGACACCTGGGTGCCCCTGTGGCGAAGTAAGGAAATACAATTTGAAGATTTGAAAATTTGAGGATTTTTTATTTCAAATTTTCAAATTGTATTTTTGAATTGTATTTTTGTATTCTCAAAATATTTAGCGGACAGTAATAATTTTTATGCAAATATACGGGCATTCATAAATTTCTAATTTTTTTCTAATTTCTTACTTTTTTCTAATTTTTTTACTGTCTTGCAAACAGAAATTTTCTGTTAAAAAACACAATTTAATAACATATTCAACAAAATCCATTTACATTTATTGATAAATATGTGAATTAACAAATTTACATATTTATTTGATTTTCAGTAGTTTATATTTTGATTGTGAAATAAAAGTGAAAATGTTTATTTACTTTTTTTGTAAAATTTGTTCAAAATTTGTATTGTTATTTCAAAACATTTTGTATCTTTGCAGTGTTTTTAGAGAATGATGTATGTAATGTTATATTTATCAATCTAATTAAATAATTATTAACTTTTAATTTATTACCAATGAAAAATCGAATATTTACTTTTTTAATTTGTGCTTTTGGTTGTTTTTCGGCAATGGCGCAAATTTCGGTTACAGGTACTGTAACCGAAAATAACGGCGAAGCCGTTATTGGTGCAGCTGTATTGGAAACAGGCACTACTAACGGCACAATTACCGATATTGACGGCAATTTTTCGCTGATTGTTTCGTCGCCAAACGCTTCTCTTTCAATCAGTTTTATGGGCTACATCAGCCAAACAATCGCGCTTAACGGCAGAACTGTAATCAACGTAACATTGCAGGAAGACGCGCAGCAACTTCAAGAGGTTGTAGCAATCGGCTATGGACAGGTTAGGAAAAGCGATGTAACAGGCTCTGTTACAGCAATTAAGCCTGATGAACTCAACAAAGGTCTTATGACAAGTCCGCAAGACGCTTTGCTCGGCAAAGTGGCGGGCGTGAATGTATCGCCTGGCGACGGCACGCCGGGAGGAGGCGCAACAATCCGTATTCGCGGTGGCTCATCTTTGAATGCGTCAAACGACCCGCTTATTGTTGTCGATGGTCTTATGCTTGATAACAGCGGAATTCAGGGCGTTGCAAATCCGCTTTCTACTATCAACCCCAACGACATCGAAACTTTTACCGTATTGAAAGATGCCTCTGCAAACGCAATTTACGGCGCACGCGCATCAAACGGCGTTATTATTATTACCACAAAAAAAGGCGCGGCTGGCTCGAAACCGAAATTTACCTACAACGGCAATGTTTCTGTTTCCAACCTTATTAAAAAAGTTGAAGTGCTCAATGCTGAAGAATTGAGAAAATATTCCGTATTTATTGGACAAGACAAGCCCGATTATATGGGAAATGCCGACACCGATTGGCAAAAAGAAATCTACCGCGCTGCTATCAGTACAGACCATAATTTTACCATTACCGGCGGCGCAAAAAATATGCCCTACCGCGTTTCTTTGGGCTTGACTTATCAAGACGGCATTATCAAAACCTCGAATATGCACAGAGGAACATTGTCGGCGAATTTAAACCCGACTTTGTTTGACAAACACCTTAATGTGAATGTGAATATGCGTGCAAGTTATATCGGCAATCGTTTTGCAGACGGCGGCGTAGTAGGCAGTTCTATTGCAATGGACCCGACTCAACCCATTTATGGCATTGACAAAACCCAACGCGACAAAGGCGAAGACGGTAGCCACTACGGCGGTTACTATCAGCATACAAATTCTCCAGGACAGGATTCGCAATGGCTTACAACCTGGAATACCCAATCTACCGCTAACCCTGTGGCAACATTAAATCAGAAAAACGACCGCTCAAAAGCATACGAACTTATTGGAAATATTGAGGCAGATTATTCAATCCATCAATTTGAGGATTTGCACCTGCATGTTAATCTGGGCAGCGACTATGCAAAAGGCGTGCAAACGACTGTTATTGACAGATTTTCCGCGTCAAACAACTATTATGGCTGGTGGGGAGAAACCAACAAATACAAATATACGCTTTCTTTTGCCGCTTATGCGCAATATATAAAAGATTTTGCGAAAGAAACTCAACATATTGATTTTATGGCAGGTTACGAATATCAGCATTATATGAAAGGCAAAGGCGTAGATATTGGTTGGGGAACACACCCTGAAACAAGCACAACGCCAAACGAGAAATATGGAACAAAAGAGGTTCCTTTTGCTAGTCAACTTTATATTGTTTCTTTGTTTGGCAGATTAAATTACAGTGCATGGAACAAATATTTATTAACAGTAACTGTTCGCTATGACGGTTCTTCTTACTTTGCGCCCGACAGACGTTGGGGATTGTTTCCATCGGTCGCTTTGGCTTGGAAAATTAAAGAGGAAAAATTTCTGCGCGAAGTAAATTGGCTCAATGATTTAAAACTCCGTCTTGGTTGGGGTATCACAGGACAACAGGAAATTAATCAGGGCGATGCTCCTTACCTCGCAATTTTTGACCCAAATACAATTGGCGCATATTACACACTCGGCGAAATAGACCCAATAACAGGACAGTATATCTATTACGAAACATACCGTCCCCGTGCTATAAACAAAGCAATTACATGGGAAAAAACCACTACTTATAATGTCGGTTTGGACTTTGGTTTTCTCAAAGGCAGAATTTCGGGTAGCGTAGATGTTTATCACCGCATAACAAACGACTTGATAAATACGGTTGCAATTCTTGCAGGCACAAATTTCAAAAATAATGTTGTTGCCAATATCGGTTCGCTCGCAAACACAGGCGTGGAACTCTCTCTTAACGCAAAAGCGATTGATAAAAAAGATTTTAAATGGGATATTAGTTTTAATGGCAGTTATAACAAAAACATAATTACAAATATCAGTTTAAGAAAGGACAACAAGGGTGCGTATGTATGGACAGGCGACTCGCCCGCAGCAGGCAACGGCAGCAATGTAATGGTGCATAAAGAGGGTTACGCTGCAAATTCATTCTATGTGTATGAAACAAAATTTAATGCAGACGGAACCTGGGGGATTGTAGATAGAAACGGAGACGGTGATATTAATGAGGACGATTTGTATATCTATAAAAAGGCATCGCCCGATTTTATTATCGGTTTTAGCACTGCATTTACCTACAAAAAGTTTGATTTAAGCATTGCCTTGCGCGCAAATATCGGCAACTATATGTATAACGATGTGCTTTCGGGTTCTTTGAGAAATCTTGAAAAATCAAATCTTTTTGCAACAAAAAGCGGCGGTTTTGTTAATGTTACAAGAGATGCCTACAACACATATTACGGTGTTGATGGTTATACAAAATTTCAAACGGCAGGACATAACGATTATGCAAGGGCTGATTTTTTTGTACAAAACGCATCTTTCTTGCGTTGCGACAAAATTACTCTCGGTTACAATATTACAAAACCGAACATCAGAATTTTTGCAACGGTGCAAAATCCTTTCGTAATAACGAAATATATGGGACTTGACCCCGAACAATTTGACGGCGTAGATAATAATATTTACCCCCGCTCAATGACTACTTTAATTGGTTTAACTTATAATTTCTAACTTCTAATTTATAAAAAAAATATGAAAAACTTAATAAAAATAATGGTTTGCGCGGTTGTATTGGCTGGCTTTACATCTTGTTTTAAAGATTTGGATAATCCACCTATTGACCCGAAAGTTACACAAATATTCAACCAGGATGCAATTTTTGTAAAAGTGTATGCAACTCTTGGATTAACAGGTCTGGAAGGACCCGCAGGTTCGGGTGATGTTGACGGCATCGACGAAGGTACATCGGCTTTTTCCCGTATGATTTGGGAACTTCAAGAATTTCCCGCTGACGATATATGGTGGGTTTGGGACAGTGATGCAGGATTGCCTGCAATACGCAATTTGTCTTGGACTTCATCAAACGAATTGTCTGTTGGTTTGTATTATCGATTATATTTTGATATTACAATGTGTAATTTCTTTTTGCAAAATACAGAGAAAGAAACAGATGAAAAATCTGTAAAACAACGCGCAGAAGTTCGTTTTATCCGCGCTCTTAACTACTACTATCTGCTTGATATGTACGGAGAAGGAGTGCCTTTTGCAGACAAAATTGCTGACGTAGTACCGATGCCCGCCGAAGATATGCCGAAACCGAAAACAAGAGTAGAACTCTACACTTGGATTGAAACGGAACTTTTGGCTATCGAACCCGACATGTTTGCTGTTGGCGCAAAAACAGGTTACTTCCGCGCCGACCAGGCGGCTGTATGGCTTTTGCTTTCACGTCTGTATCTCAATGCTGAGGTTTATACAGGCACAGCAAACTGGAATAAAGCCGCTGAATATGCAGGCAAAGTTATGACTTCCTCCTATACGCTTGCAACAGAGTACAGGCACTTGTTTATGGGAGATAACGACAATTTGAGCAGTGTAAATACAGCATCGAGCGAGCTTATTTTACCTATTCCGCAAGACGGCATTCAGACAAAAAGTTATGGAGGTTCGCTTGTACTTATTGCAGGCTCGCACGTTAATGGAATGTTGCCGTGGGGTAGTTCGGAACAATGGGAATGTTTCCGCGCAAAACCTACTTTGGTAAAAAAATTCTTTCCCGATTTGGCAGTGGCTGATTTGATTTATGAGTACGAAGACGTTGTGCCTGCTTTGGCAGGAGACGACCGCGCTTTGTTTAGCGCAAAACTCCGAATTGATACGGCTTTTGTAATAAAAGAAGAAAACGGTAAAAAATATACGTTAAATGGACAAACAGAATATCCTGCTGGTTCGGGTTTATATCCCAAAGAAATAGATTATACTTTGGCAACACAGCCCGACTCATGGAAGGCGGCGACAGCATTTGACACTCTGCCTCATTTAACAGGCGGTGCGATAAATGGCAGTGCAGGTTTCAGCAACTGCTGGCAAATTGCTAAATTTTCTAATCTGTATGCAAGCGGCGCACAGTCGCACGACCCGCGTTGGACTGATACCGACATTCCGTTTATGCGTGCAGCAGAGGCGTATCTCACTTATGCTGAGGCAGTTCTACGCGGCGGCGCGGCTACAAATGGCTCTGCGGCAGAGGCAATCGCGGCTCTGCGAAACCGCGCACACGCTACCCCACTGCCAAACGTAACCCTTGACGATATTTTTGACGAGTGGTCAAGGGAATTTTATGCCGAAGGGCGCAGACGCAGCGATTTAGTGCGTTTCAATAAATTTGCAGGCGCAGTAAATTATAATTGGGAAGGCAAAGGCGGAACAGCCGACGGCAAAGATGTTGATGCAAAATACAATATCTACCCAATTCCAAGCAAAGATTTGAATGCAAATCCAAATTTAACTCCATCAGAGGGTTATTAAAAAAATGATTTTTATACTTGCCAAGTTTTTTGAACTTGGCAAGTATAAAAAAACTTGCCAAGTTTTAAAATTTGACATCATAAAAGAAAAAATTAACAATTTATAATTAACAATTTATAATTATTTCATTTTTATTAACATTTTAATTCATTATTTATTATGAAAAAATTAGTGTATTTTTTTAGCGTTGCGCTTGCAGTTAGCGCAATGACATTAACTTCTTGTAACCCGGAAAAACCGTGCGACAAGAATGACCCAACAAGTAATTGTTACGACCCACCAGAAGAAACAATCGACTATCCTGTAATTGCACCAGTAGAGGGTAAATTGGTGTATGTTGTTAAATTTGAGGTAGCACCTTGCAACGATGTTATTTTTGCAGGTTCTGGCTCTGATGTTGCTTGGGGTTGGAATGAAGGTACTTCACCAGAAGAACGCAGATTTACCAAAGTTGGCACCATTGACGGTAAAGACTGGGGTGCAGAAGGTTGGTACAAAGTCGAAATTACTATCGACGAAACCACTTTGGACGGCGACGGTGCCTACGTTATTTCAGGCAAACCTGTTCAGTTGAAAGAGGACAAAACTTTTGATTGGGCTTATCAGATTGGTTATCCTGATGCTGCTTCCGTTAAAGTAAAAGCAGGTCAAGGCAACGTAGAAGTTGTTGCCGGTTATTCGGGCGAATGTGATATTCACTTCATTTCTGCCGAAGAAACTGTTGTAATGATTTTCCAAGCTTGGAAAAACGATCCGTGCGCTGCTGTTGAAGTAGCAGACATTACATTCAACGTAACTGTTCCTGCTGGATTGGAAGAATCAGATGTTGTTTATCTTGCTGGCGACACACAAGGTTGGGACGCATCTGCTACTCCTTTGACAAAAGTAAATGAAACCCAATGGACAGTAACTTTGCAACAAGCAGAAGTTCGCGGTGGATACAAATATCTGCTCAACGGAGATTGGGAACAAGAGGAATTGGCAGTCATTGAAGAAGGTGCAAATTGCGCTATCAAAATTGACAACCGTCCTCTCACACAAACGACCAACAACGATGTTGTTGCAAATTTCAGAGGTCGTACAGCAACAAAATGCGACGACCCTGTAACAGAATAATCTGTTCTTCTAAAAAAAAATCCTGCCTTTTTAAGACAGGATTTTTTTTCAGAGGAAATTCAATTTGAAGATTTGAGGATTTGAAGATTTGAGGATTTGAAAATGCAAAAATGCAATTTGAAAATTTGAGCAATTTAAAGAAAGAAAAGTGTTAAATTAACTGTAAAGTTTCACAACGTTGTTGATAGCAGCAGCCCTTCGGACTTGGGGTCGGCGACGCCACCCCGGAGTGCGCAGGGGGGAGGGGATCCACAAACGTGTGTAAAATTTCAGTTAATTTATAAATTTTGTTT
>JAISYF010000034.1 GCA_031270065.1 Prevotellaceae bacterium
TGTATTTTCAAATCCTCAAATTTACAAATTAATAATTAATTGTTAATTATTAATTTGTAAATCATTGATTTTTAAATACTTATAAATTTAGAGAAAGAAAAGTGTCAAAATCAGGAAATAATTCCTCCTCCGATAATCAAATTATTTTGGTAAAAAACTACCGACTGCCCAGCGGCAACGCCCCAAACATTTGAGGCAAATTTTACCCTAACTAAATCGCGGTCGAATGTCAAAACCGCTTTTGTGGCAGGGCTGCGGTAACGAATGCGTGCATAAACTTCTACGCAACTGCTTAATTTTGAACGATTTACAAAAATGCAATCCCGCGCCGCGAGTTCGGAAGTTTCCAAATCTGCCCTATCGGCAAGCACCACAGAGTTGGTTTCAGGCAGGATTTTTGCCACATATTTCGGCGTGCCAAAGGCGACTTTCAAGCCTTTGCGTTGCCCAACGGTAAAATTTGGGTAGCCATTGTGTTTGCCCAGAATATTACCCATTTTGTCCAAAAAACACCCCTCTTTGCAGATTTTTTCGTAGTCAGGCACTTCATTTTTGAGAAATTCACGGTAATCATTGTTCGGAATAAAGCAAATTTCCTGACTTTCAGTCTTTTGCGAAAGTTTTTCAAAGCCGTTGTCGAAAGCGATTTTGCGCACTTCGGTCTTGGTTAATTGTCCCAGCGGAAAAATGGTGCGCTGCAACACATTTTGCGGTAGCCGCCACAGAAAATAGGTTTGGTCTTTCTTTTCATCAACGCCTTTTTCAAGGTAAAAATTACCGTCAATTTCTGCAATTTGCGCGTAATGCCCTGTTGCAATATATTGACAATCAAGTGTATCGGCGAGCCTCAGCACTTCGCCCCACTTGATTTCGGCATTGCACACAACACAAGGATTTGGCGTTCTGCCTGCAAGATATTCGGACACAAAATCTTTGATAACCGATTTTTTGAACGGCTCGCGGAGGTCAAGAAAATGGTGCGGAAAATTGAGTTTTTGCGCCATTTTTTTTGCTTCCATCATAGAATTGATGGTGCAGCAGCCTTTTTCACGCTCAAAACAGCCCTCAGAAACCGAATCCCAAGTGCGGTAGGTTACGCCAACAATATCGTAGCCCTGTTGCAACAAAATCATCGCAGCCACAGAGGAATCAATTCCTCCACTCATAGAAAGAAGAACGCGCTTTTTCACGTTGCAAAGGTAACATAAAATTTTCAATTATACACAAATGCATAAAAATACAATTTGAAAATTTGAAGATTTGAAGATTTGAAAATGCAAAAATACAATTTGAAAATTTGAAATTAAAATTCCAAAATATTCAAATTAAATATTCAAATCCTCAAATTGAATTATAGGTCGCTTTGCGGATTATCATAAATTTACAGGGGAAAGATAGCATAAAATTTTCAATTATACACAAACTTCTAAAAATTCTCCAAAAAATTTCTCTATTTTCAGTGTTTTTCCCGCCAATCGTGCGCATAATCTATCACTTGGCGCAGCGTTTGCCAATCGGAATGAACGGTACAATCGGCAGCGAGAATGAAATTTTGCGGTGCTTCGTGCATCAGATTATCAATTTCAGGTTGAATTTGATTGAAATTTCCGCCCGAAATCACGCTGTGCCGATACAGCCCGCCCATAACAGGGCGGTGAAACTCTTCCTGCACATTTTTCACGCGAATGCGGTCGCCGTTTTTCAATTCAAAAGGGGGATTGATAATACTCGCAGGATAATTGCGGAATTTTAAAATTTCGTTATACTGACTTTCGTAGTCGCAAATATGTAGAATATTTAGTAGCGCATTATCGCTAATTTCCTGCAACACAGGCATATCTGAGGCAGCAATCAATTTTTTAAACAAATCGGTTTCGGCAAAATGCTTGCTGTCGCCGCCCTGTGTGGAGTAATAAAAGCCGTCTGCACCGCGTTTTATCGCCTCGCGAACATAAATCAGCACGCTTTCGGTAAGATTTTGAAGACCTTTCGCCACAGCATCAGGATTTTCCTTTGCGTGCTGCACCACATTAAATCCAAGTGTTTGCAGAGCGAGATTAAATGGACAATAAACGGTTGGCAAAATCATTGTTTCACTTTTGAGTTCCTTTGCCAAAACTTCTATCAGAGCAAGTTCAGGCTCAAAAAAATCTTTGCCATACACAGGCACTTTCGCCCAATCCTCAGCCTTTTTTATATCAAGTTTCGGCACTGAAAGTTCGTATTGCACCTTCATCATATCCATATTTGTTGCCCTAAAATATTCGATATGCCGCTGTACAGCAGGCTGTCCGAATTTTTCGTTGAAGTGCATAAAAAATGCAGCGGGAACATATCTGTTTGGCTTCGACTGGTCAAGAACGGAAAGCAATTTTTCGCGTTTATTGACTTGCAGAGTTTTTTTTGCAAATTTTTTCTGCTTATCATTTTGATTACCGTCAGCAAAGGCGGAAATAGTCAAGTTAGGCAGCAGTCCAAGTCCGCCGACTGCAACCAACGAGGTTTTTAAAAATTCACGTTTATTCATTTTTATTAAACTAAAAGTTTTTTTGAGTTTGCGAAGGTATAAATTATTAAATATCAAATGGTTAATGCGACAAAATATGATTTTTGTCATGTGCTAAAAACTAAAATACAAAAACTTTCTTTGTCTATCAGTAAAAATGTTTTAGACAATGAGTTAAAAACAAAATATTTTTTGCTTTTTTCAAATAGAAATGTGTAATTTGAAATTTTCATTGTTTTCTTGTTTTAAATGTTAATGTATACGTATTTTTTGCTTTGTAATAACTGTCTTTTGCCCTAAAAAAAAATCCATTAAACACCATTGTATATGTAGTGTTTGGTTGTAATTTAAAGTAAAAAATCCATTCTTTATTTTTTGAAGCCCATTTATTCTCAATATAATCAGGATAATTTTCATTATCTTTTGGTGACGCACCATAAACATTTTCACACATAGGTCTATCAAAATAGATACTAACGCTATCACGGTAATTTGTTCGCGTTTTGCACGACGGTCGCCCCGCTCAATTTTACTGTACATTGGCGTGTCGGTTTCCAAAGCAGCAGCAAATTGTCGTTGCACCATCTGCTTTTTCTCTCTTAATTCTTTAATTCTATCAGCAAACAACATAACTTATTCTTTTGTTTATATTTCTATTATTCAGCGTTTTAGATAGTAAGAATTATCTAATCTATTTGCCAAAAAACGGTACAAAAGTACAAAAAAAAA
>JAISYF010000066.1 GCA_031270065.1 Prevotellaceae bacterium
CGGATTTTTATCAAAAAGATTACAAACCATTGAACAGGTTTCGATAAGTTTAAGTTGCATTTCGTTTGACATATTGGTAATTATTAAGTGATTTAACAGTGCTAAATTACTAATAATCAGCGATATATGCAACTTTTTTAAGAAAAATTAACAGAAAAAATAATATAGAAAAATGGGCTTTTTAACCCGTGATTCGCATAATTAATTTTGGGCAAACATTGTTTATTCCCTGTCATTGCGGGCAACGACCCGCAATCTCAATATTACAAAAATGAGATTGCGGGTCAAAGCCCGCAATGACAGGGTGCTGCAATGAAAGTCGGGTATAACAATTAATAATTAATTTAACATTTTTTTTCTTTAAATTGCTCAAATTTTCAAATTGCATTTTTGCATTTTCATATGCCGTAGGCATTTAATATTGGTAGAAAATGCCAATTCCCCCCCCACGCTGCACGCCGTAGGTGTGCAACAAGAGGAAGAATATTTTGTGTAGGGGCGAACCTATGTGTTCGCCCTCGTGTATGGGGCGAACACACAGGTTCGCCCCTACAATCCCAATCACAAATTATAATTCATAATTCTGCGATGTGTATATTGTTGCACACCTACGGCGTGCAGCGTGGGGGGATTGGCATTTTCTACCGACATTAAATGCCTACGGCATATTGAAAATGCAAAATGCAATTTGCATTTTCAAATTTTCAAATTTTCAAATATTCAAATTCCCCAATCCTCAAACCCTGTACACCTGTTTTACTCCTTTTATTCCTTTAATTTTTCTTATAACCTGTTCTAAATGAGAGATTTGGCTGACCATAATGGTAATGTTTCCCTCAAAAAGTCCCTGACTTGAATCCACCGAAATTGAACGCATATTCAAGCCTTGCTCTTTGCTGATAAATGAGGTGATGTTGGTAACGATGCCAATGTCATCTCGCCCGATAACGTGCAGAGTAACAGGGTAATAACTGCCTGCGCCTTTGTCTGCCCAACGCGCATTTACTATTCGGTGTCCGAGTTTGGAAATCATTGCGGGGGCGTTGGGGCAATTTTTGCGGTGAATTTTTATGCGCTTGTCGGTAAGCGACACAAACCCGAAAATATCATCGCCAAAAATTGGATTACAGCATTTTGCTAGCGTGTATTCAATATTTTTCAGATTTTGGTCTATTTCCAAAACGTCTTGTTGTGCAGAAATTTTTTGAAAATCGGTTTGATGTTCGTAATTTTCTACCGAGCGTACTGCCGAAAATTCCGCTAAATCACGTTTTTCCTCTTCCAAAAGTGCATTGCGTATTGTGAGAACGTCAATTTTTTCATTAGTAATATCTTGAAAAAACTCGCTTATATGTTTATAACTCAACTTTTTTGAGATTTTTGCAATATCTCCTTCAACGTAAGGAATTTTCCAATTTTTCAACCGCCTCTGCAAAATTTCCCTGCCGTTTTCTGCCTCTTTATGTTCAATTTCGGTGAGAGCCTGACGGATTTTCGTCTTTGCCCTCGGCGTTGCAACTATTTTCAGCCAATCCTTTTTTGGTTTCTGATTAACCGAAGTTTGCACAACTACCTGGTCGCCGTTTTTCAGCACATATTTTATATTCACCTGCTTGTTGTCTACAAGCCCGCTTACGCATTGGTTGCCGATTTTGGAGTGAATAGAATAGGCAAAATCAAGCAAAGTTGCGCCTTTTCCGAGACGTTTCAACTCGCCTTTTGGGGTAAAAACAAACACATCATCGTCATAAAGTTGCATTTTGAACTCACTGACAATATCTAAATTTGCGGCATCGGTATTTTCCAAAACGCTACGCAAATTTGCCAGCCACTCGTCAGACTTTGCGGAATCCGACTTCACTCCCTTGTATTTCCAATGCGCCGCAAAGCCCTTTTCGGCAATTTCGTCCATTCGTGTGGTGCGGATTTGCACCTCAACCCATCTGCCGCCGTTGCCCATCACAGTGATATGCAAACTCTCGTAGCCGTTGAGTTTAGGCACAGACAACCAATCTCTTAATCGATTTGTGTTTGGCGGGTACATATCGGTAACCACCGAGTAGGCGTTCCAGCAGTCCGCTTTTTCTTTTTCCAGCGGCGCGTCAATGATAATGCGGATTGCGAACAAATCATAAACTTTTTCAAACGGCACGCCTTGCTTGCGAATTTTGTTGTAAATGGAATTAATTGACTTGGTGCGCCCCTTGATTTCAAATTTCAAACCCTGTTCTAAAAGCCGCTTGTTGATTGGTTTTATAAATTCCTCAATATAATTATCGCGTACTTTTTTAGTTTCTTTTAACTTTTGTGCAATTTTTTTATAAATTTCAGGCGAAGTGTATTTTAGCGACAAATCCTCCATTTCGGTTTTAATAGCGTACAATCCCATTCTGTGAGCCAACGGCGCAAAAAGAAACGATGCCTCTCGGGCTATTTTCTGCTGTTTTTTCTGCTCAATATTTTCCAGATTCCGCATTGTATAAAGCCGCTCAACAAGCATTATCATTATCACTCGGGCATCTGATGCAAGCGAAATAAGAAATTTGCGGAAGTTTTCGTCTTGCGTAGAAAGATTTTTTTCATACAGAAGATACGCCCGTACAAGTCCGTCAAGAATATCAAAAACGTATTTATTATAATGATTTTTGATATATTTTTCTTCTAAAATGCTGTTTTTGTACAAATCATAAAGCAAAATCGCGTTTATCGCCGTTACACCGAGAGATAACTCTTTTTGCGATAAAATTGCAATATTAATTGTTTCCTCTACCGCTTTTTGCTGCAAAATTCCCTTTTTCAACGCCTCCGAAATATCGTGGAAAAGTTGCTTTTTTTCCTGTTTTGGAAAAACATTACCTAAATTTTCTAATACATACCTTAAAGTCATAATATTTTGTTTTTTGGTAAAAGGCAAAAGAAATTTTTCTTAAGCATTTACCATTTACCTGATTTTCATATTTCTTTATTTAAAATTTTCTCGTGCATTGCTCTTGCGGCTTTTCTGCCGTCGCCCATTGCAAGGATAACCGTTGCGCCGCCGCGCACTATGTCGCCTCCCGCAAAAATTGTCGGAATACTGCTCTGCAAGGTGCTTTCATCAACCAAAACAGTGTTGCGTTTGCTGAGGTTCAAGCCCTCTATCGAACTCGGTATCAGCGGGTTTGGACTTACCCCCACGCTCACCACCACCACATCTACGTCAATGGTTTCTGTGGCGTTGGGGATTGGTTTCGGGCTGCGCCTGCCGTTTTCATCTGGGTTGCCGAGTTCCATTTTTTGCAAAATCATTTGCCTGACTCTGCCGTTTTCGTCGCCGATATATTCGAGCGGATTGTGCAAAATCATAAATTCCACGCCTTCTTCTTTGGCGTGCTTTATTTCTTCTATCCGCGCAGGCATTTCCTCTTCCGAACGGCGATAAACGATTATTGCCCGCTCTGCACCTACCCTCAACGCGGTGCGCACAGAGTCCATCGCGGTGTTTCCGCCGCCAATTACGGCAACGGTTTTTCCCTTAAATACAGGCGTATCGCTGTTTTGCTCGCGAGCCGCGCCCATCAGGTTAATGCGCGTCAAATATTCGTTTGACGACATTACGCCGATAAGATTTTCGCCTTTTATGTGCATAAAATTTGGCAATCCTGCGCCAGATGCTACAAAAATTGCGCGAAAACCGTCATTTTTCAAGTCGTCAAGCATTAAAGTTTTTCCAATAATGCAGTTTATTACAAATTTTACGCCGAGTTGTTTGAGGTTTTCAATTTCGGCATCGATAATCATATTCGGCAATCGAAATTCGGGTATTCCGTATTTCAGTACGCCGCCGATTTCGTGCAACGCCTCAAAAACAGTAACGTAGTAGCCTAATTTTGCCGCCTCTCCCGCAAAGGAGAGCCCCGCAGGACCCGAACCTGCAACAGCAATTTTTATTCCATTTGTTTTTGGAAAGTTCGCTTCAATTTCGCTCGGCGAACGGTGGTTGAGCGAAGTAGAACCCAAAGAATAATCCGCTGCAAATCTTTCTAAATAGCCGATTGCCACAGATTGTTTGCCCATTTTTTTGTGAATACAAAGGGCTTCGCACTGCTTTTCTTGCGGACAAACACGCCCGCACACTGCGGGCAGCGCAGAGGTTTCTTTCAGTATTTTTGCTGCCTCAAGAATTTCGCCACGCTCAATATTTTTTATAAAATGTGGAATATCAATGCTCACAGGGCAACCCAAAACGCAGGTCGGTTTTGGGCAGTCGAGGCAACGCTTCGCCTCTTGCAAGGCTTGTTCCGATGTCAAGCCGCAATTCACTTCCTTGTAATTTTTTCGGCGGATTTTGGGCGCAAGTTCAGGCATTTTTACCCGTTCAATCGCGGTACGTTCTTTCGCCGTCATTTTTTTTCGCAACTCACTGCGCCATTGATTATTTTCCATTTTTTTACGCTATATTTTTGTAATTTGCAAAGATAACATAAAATTTTCAATTATACACAAACGCATAAAAATTTTTCGGGAAAAGTTAAAAATAATTTTTTTTAAGAAAAAATTGCAAGTATCAAAACAAAGTTGTACTTTTGATTTGTTCTTTTTTTATACAGAAAAAAATCTTTAACCATTGCGAATTTTGAATATTTCTTGTCAAGTTTCACAACGTTGTGAAACTTGACGGGTAATTGTTAATTATTTGTCTAAAATTTTTTAGTACATGACAAAAATCATATTTTGTCGCTGTAACCATTTGATATTTAATAATTTATAACATATATTTTTTGGGAAAGTCCTTGATTTTTCGTACCTTTACAACTAATATTCAAACGGTTATAATGGCAAAGAAAATTATCAGGGACGAGAACAAAGGTACAAAATTAATTTCAGTTCTCAACAAAAATCTCGACGGAAAGATGAACAAAGCCCGAATTAAGTTTCTCGGCCTGTTTATTTGTGCGCTCTGTAAGGTTCAAA
>JAISYF010000206.1 GCA_031270065.1 Prevotellaceae bacterium
AAATAAAACAAAAATGTATTAAACGGCAAATTATTGTTAATAATTTTATCTACTTGATTGTAAATTTGTTTAAATTCCTTTGTTTCGTGGTTTGAAGGCGTTACATTCCAATTAAAATCATTTTGATAAAAAATATCTTGAATGCTGTGATAGGGAATAAAAGCGATTTTTTCACTATCGTAGCAACCGAGAAACGCTGGTGGCATTTTTTTGTCAAAAGTTCGCGCCTTGCCGATAGTCAGCACAAGTTGCGCAAGCATACTGCAAATATCATCTTTGTCGCGTTTTGCCTCCGCCCAAAGCAGATATTCGTCATCAAAATCCAACGCTTCGGCACGTTTAACTTTTACCGAAAAATCAATATTTCCGATAATTTCTGTGCAGTCAAATTTTGGAAAAAACTCTGTTGCAATCTGATTTTTTATTTGCTCTTCGCGCGTTTGGGTTTTCATTATTCTCGGCGAATTATTTTGAAAATGCAAAGTTAAGAATTTCTTTTGAAAAACTGCAAAAAAAGCAATAACAATTTCCTGTTAATAACATTCCGATAGTAATCTAAACACAAATTTTTTTGATATCTTTTCAAAGCAGGTCGTTTCAACTACGCTCAACGACCGCGTTCTACATTGTGCAATTATCTAAAAGTTAAGATTTTTTTTTAAAAAAAAATTGTATTATTCTCCCAATTTTTTCAATCTTTTCTTTTCACCTACAATCCACACTACATCGAGCAGTTCTATGATGGAGTCGGGCGAGGGGGTGAGCATTCGGTCGCCGTTGCGCTCAATGGCAACAACCATTCCGCCTGAGGTTTCGCGTATGCCAGAATTGCGTATAGTCTTGTTATACAGCGGGTTATCTTCGTAAATGCAGATTTTTTCCACCACAATATCCTCTACGTCAATATCGGCGTGTTCGATTTGTTCTCTGTAAAAAACAGGCTTGAAACGTTCCAAAACCTCGTCAGAAACAAAAATTCCAACGTGGTCGAAAGGCAAAATTTTCACATTCGGTCCTGGCGAATATATAATTTTTTCGCCTCGTTTTACATAAATTACATTCACGCCGTATTTTTCGCGCCATTCAAGTTCTTTGAGCGTGCGCCCGATATAATCGGCATTTTGCGGTGTTTCGAGGTTGGCGAGATGCACGTCCCAATCGGGCAAATCGGGGTTGCGGCTACGCAAACGCTGTCGAATATTGTTTATAGGCGCGTCTTTTTCGGCGGCGGCAATTTCGCGTCCGTGAAAATTTTGCATAAAACGTTTTTCTATAATTCTGTAAAATTTTCTAACATATTTACCCAAAAATATTAAAATTATTAACGAAATTGGAACAACAGCCAAAACGGCGATTTTTGTGCCGAAACATTTGTCTGCCAAAAATCCTATAAATCCGATACCGAGAATAAACCGCACAATTTCCACTATTATAAGGCGGTTACGGTTAAATTTTTCGTTTTTTACAAATCCGCCTTCGTTGATAATTTCTTTCGGCAATTTGAACATTAACGCCCAAACAAATGGCGACATTGCAGCAAGCCCGACAATCAAAGTGATAAATTCGGGCAAAAATCCTGTCATTGATTTTTGCAGCAACGGCAATAAAAATAACAGGCAAAATATTAATATTGAGAGAGTTACAACGCCGTTTATAACTACATTCGTAAAAATTTTTTTCAAAATGATTTTGGTTGCGCTTTCGGCTTTCGGATTTTCTGCCCGCGAGGCGTATTCGTTGATAAATTTCAGCAATTTTTCAGGCATAATTTTTTCGATAAAATTATAGACGTTGTCGCTGTATTTTATCATATAAGGCGTTGTAAATGTGGTGATTGCGCTCGCGCCGACAGCCACAGGAAAGAGAAAATCGGAAATTACGCCGAGCGACATTCCCAAAGTAGCCACGATGAAAGCGAACTCGCCGATTTGCGCCATACTCATACCGACTTCGACAGATTGTTTGAGATTTTGCCCCGAAAGCACTGCGCCGATGGTGGTTGCGAGGAATTTTCCGAACACCACAAGCAACACCACAAGCAGCACAATCCACCCATAACTCATTATTAATGAGGGATTTATCATCATTCCAATAGATACGAAAAACACTGCACCGAACAAGTCCTTGACGGGCTTGAAAATATGCTCGATTTTTTCCGCCGAAGTGGTTTCCGCCAAAATAGAACCCATAATAAATGCGCCGAGTTCCGCCGAAAAACCGACCAGTGTAGCCAGCCAAACCATTCCCAAACACAAGCCGATTGAGAGAATTAGATAAACCTCGTCATCAAGCAGTTTTTTTGCTTTTTTAAGAAATGTGGGAATTATGAAAATGCCCATTAAAAACCATAAAATCAGGAAAAAACCGAGTTTCAGAATGGTGAAAGTCATTTCTATTTCCTCAACTTTTTGTGTAACGGCGACAGTGGAAAGCAGCACCATAAGCAATATGACCACAATGTCTTCAACCACCAAAACTCCAAAAACAGTTTTGACGTAGTGCTTTGATTTTAAGCCCAATTCATCGAATGCGCGAATGATAATTGTGGTTGAGGAACTCGCCAGCATACCGCCGAAAAAGAGGCAATCCATTGTTTTCCAACCCAATGCCTTGGCGGTGAAAAAGCCGATTACAGTTATAAAAACTATTTCAAAAATGGCGGTAACAGAGGCAGAGCCGCCTACGCGCATCAGTTTTTTGAACGAAAATTCCAATCCGAGCGAAAAAAGCAGGAAAATTACGCCGATTTCAGCCCAAATTTTTACACTTGCTTCGTCAATTACATTTGGAGTAAATTCAAAATACGGACTTACCAGAAAGCCCGCAATAATATAACCAAGCACAAGAGGTTGTTTTAACATTCTGAAAATCAGAGTAGTAACGGCAGCGGTAATTAATATTAACGCTAAATCGGAAATTATTGGTTGCAGGTGTCCCATAGATTAATTGAAAATTGAAAATTATTTTTATAGACAAATAACTTTCAAAAATATTTTATGAATTTTATACTTTATACTTTATACTTTAAACTTTCAACTATTAATCCTTTTTACAGATTTTATTGAGTTGATTTTGAGCAATTTTTGCGAAATGCGTTCAACTTCGTAGTTGCTATGAACGTAGATTGTTAGCAATCCGCGAAAAATGCCGTCAATAGCGTCAAGGTTGATATTTTTGATGTTGATTTGTATATCCTCCGAAATCACTTTTACGATTTGCCTGAGTAAGCCCTGACGGTCAATTCCTTCGATAGAGAGGGTTGTGGAGTAGGAAAGTTGCTCCTCTTTTTGCCACTCTACAAGCAAAATTTTATTACCGAAATTCGCTTTGAGCCGCTGCGCCTCAACGCACTCCATTTTGTGAATCACAACGCACTTTTTGTCCTCGTAATAACCGATAATTTCATCGCCCTGAATTGGATTGCAGCAAGGCGCAAGTTTGATTAGATTTGACGAAACATCTTTTTTGGTAATATAAAGAACTTTATTTTTTTCAATTTTAATTGGCTCATTTTCAGCATTTTCGCTTGTATTTGAACTGACAAATGGCTTTTTCAACCAACTCAACAAAGATTGTTTTTTCTTTTGAAAAGTTTTTTTTGTAATTTCGTTAATATCAATTTTTTTTCGTGCAATGTCAAGATATAACTTGCTGATTTTTTGATAGTTAAAATATTCTAAAATCAAATTAAGATTTGCGTCAAACGGTCTGATGTCAAGTTTTTTGAGATGTTCCTCAACAATAGTTTGCCCTTCTTTTTTCAGGTCGTTGATTTGCGGGCGGAGTATGGCTTTTAGTCTGTCGCGGGTGCGTTGTGTTTTTGCAATATCAAGCCATGATGGCTGCGGAAATTGCGTTTTTGAAGTCAGAATCTCAATCTGGTCGCCAGAGTGTAGAATGTGAGAAATTGGTACAAGTTTGTGGTCTAACTGCGCTCCGATGCAGTGCATTCCGAGTTCCGAGTGCAGAAAAAATGCGAAATCAAGCACGGTTGAATTTACAGGAAGTTTTTTTATGTCGCCGCGTGGAGTAAAAACATAAATTTCTTTTGTGTCTAAATTCATTTTGAATTTATCGACAAGTTCCACCGTATCAACAATTTCCGAAGTTAGCAAGTCTTTTATAGACTGAAACCACTCGTCAAAATTGCTTGGGTCGTCAATTCCTGTTTTATATTTCCAATGCGCCGCCACGCCGCGCTCGGCAATCTCGTCCATTTTTTCGGTTCGGATTTGCACCTCAATCCATTTTCCCTCCTCGCTCTTGTTTCCGCGCAGCATTGCAGTGAGGTGCAGCGATTGATAGCCGTTGGCTTTTGGCTCTTTAATCCAATTTCGAGTGCGGTTTGGGTGTTCATCGTAAAACGTTGTAATAGAGCCGAATACGCTCCAACAGGCATCAGATTCGGTTTCATTTTCGCGCGGTTCAACCACAATTCTTACCGCCAATAAATCAAAAATTTCCTCGAATTTAAGATTTTTTGTAATCTGTTTTTTATAAACTGAATATGGAGTTTTTATTCTTTTTGAAATGCGGAATTGAAACTTTTTCTGTTCCAAACTTTTTTTAATTGGTTCTATAAAACGCTCGTAGTCGGCTTCGAGTTGCGGGGTAAGGCAGTCAATTTTTTTCTGTAATTCGTCATACAGTTGCGGTTGCTGATATTTGAGGCAAAGGTTTTCGAGTTCTGTTTTTATTTTGAAAAAGCCCAAACGCTGAGCCAAAGGGGCGTAGATAAAAATTGTTTCGCCTGTAATTTTCTGCTGTTTTAACGGCGACATCGCGTCAAGAGTGCGCATATTATGCAGACGGTCAGCCATTTTTATCATTATTACCCGTACGTCAGAGGGAATAGTCAGTATTAATTTATGGAAATTTTCTGCCTGTTTTGACGCGGAATCGGCAAAAATTCTTCCGCCCGAAATTTTAGTTAAACCATCAACAATATTTGCAATAATTTCGCCAAAAAGTTGCTTGATGTCATCAAGCGTGTAGTCGGTGTCCTCAACTACGTCGTGCAACAGAGCAGAACAAATCGAAGTTGAACCAAGCCCGATTTCACTCACGCAGATTTTAGCCACGGCTATTGGGTGCAAAATAAAAGGCAAGCCCGACCGCCGTTTTACGCCATCGTGCGCTTTCCGAGCAAACTCAAATACCCGCGTTACCAACTCGGCTTTCACTTTGTGGTTCGACTGTGAATACGCCAACATCAAATCTTTGAAAGCCTCGTCAATCATTCGATTTTTCTCTTCTTTTGTCAAATTATACTGCATAATTTTTGAACTGAAAATTAAAAACTAACAACGGAAAACTATGTTTTTCGATTTTCTGCAAAAGTACAAAAAAAAATAGAAATTAAAAATTAGATTTTTATTTTATTTAACTTTCGCAAGTATCTCAATTTGCTAACAATCAATATTTGTAGTTTTCGCCCGATAGGGCGTTACTTTCATAACCCTGCACAAACGTAGCGTAGCGAAGTGCAGTGCAGGGTAA
>JAISYF010000046.1 GCA_031270065.1 Prevotellaceae bacterium
AGATTTAAAAGAGGGCGAATTTCCATTTTTTACAAGTGGCGAAGCAATATTTAGATATAACGATTATTTAGTTGATAATCAGAATATTTATTTATCAACAGGCGGAAATGCTGTTGTAAAATTTTATGATGGAAAAGCGGCTTATTCAACCGATACTTTTGTAATAAAAAGCAATAATGAAAATGAAATAAAAACAAAATTTATTTTCTATTACTTGGAAAGTATCATTTCAATAATAAATGATTTCTATTTTAAAGGCGTGGGCTTAAAACATTTGCAAAAACCTGATTTTAGAAATATTCAAATTCCATTACCGCCTCTTGATATTCAGCAAAAAATAGTTTCCGAAATAGAAGTTTTGGAAAAGAAAGAAAATGAGGCGAAAGAGAAAGTTGCAAACGATAAAGAAAAAATAGAGCAATTATTTTCAGAAATTCACAATAAAGCAAACAAAATTTTACGTTTGTCTGATGATAATACTTTTGACGTTTCTATTGGTAAACGAGTAATTGATGACGATTTAGACGGAACAGGCACGATTCCTGTTTATAGCGCGAATGTTTTTGTACCGTTTGGTTATATTGACAAATATTTGATTACAGATTTCAGCGTGCCGTCTGTTCTTTGGGGTATTGACGGCGATTGGCTTGTAAATTATATGCCTGCCGACAAACCGTTCTATCCCACCGACCATTGTGGCGTTTTACGAATTAAAACAAATGAAATATTGCCTAAATATTTGGCTTGGGTGCTAAATAAAGAAGGAATTACTCAAAACTTTTCAAGAACGCTTCGCGCGTCTATTGACAGAATAAAAGGTTTAAGCGTTAAAGTTCCCCCGCTTTCGGAGCAGCAAAAAATCGTTGCCGAAATAGAAAAAATCGAAGTGCAGATTGCAGAAGCACAGAAAATAATAGACAGTATGCCTGTGCTGAAAAATGAAGTACTAAAAAAATATTTGTGAAAATAAGAGAATATGAATGCAAAACTACCCACGCTCGCGCAGATTTGCAATCTGTGCGCTGTAACTAATTGAAAATCAAACAAAAAGGCACGATTTACAAAATCGCGCCAGCGGGTCAAAGCCTGCAATAACAGGGAATAAACAATGTTTAACGGAGTTATCGACATTCAAAAACAATTTCCCCCTCTACCACCGTTTTTTCGATTTTGCCGAATACCTGCCAATTTTCAAACGGCGTGCTTTTGCCTTTGGAAAGGAAGTTTTTCGGGTTGATTTTGTATTCTTTTTCTAAATCAATAATCGTTAAATCGGCGGGTTGTCCAATCTCCAAACCGCCCTCAATTCCGAAAATTTTTCGCGGATTGACGCTCATTAATTCGATTAATTTTTCAAACGAAATAATATTTTTCTTAACTAAACAGGTGAAAATCAGCGAAAAAGCCGTTTCCAAACCAACAATGCCGAAAGCCGATTTTTCCAGCCCGCGCGCTTTTTCCTCTGCCGAATGTGGTGCGTGGTCGGTGGCGATAATATCAATCGTGCCATCGATAACTCCTTGAATTAGAGCATTTTGGTCGTCTTTTGAACGCAGAGGCGGGTTCATTTTAAATTTGCCGTCATCTTGCAAATCGTTGTCGCACAAGAGTAAATAATGCGGCGCGGTTTCGCAAGTTACACGCACGCCGTCAGCCTTTGCCTTGCGGATTATCTCAACGCTTTCTTTTGAGGAAACGTGGCAAACGTGAAATTTGCAGCCCGTTTCTTTCGCCAAACGCACATTGCGCTCAACCTCAAACCACTCGCTTTTGGAGCATATTCCCTTGTGGTTGTGCGCTTTACAATAATCGCCGTCGTGAATATAACCGCCCTTTACCAACTCCTCAACCTCGCAATGCTCAACTATAATTTGATTGAATTTCGCAGCCGTTTTCATTGCCTCGCACATCAAATCTCCGCTCTGAACACCTTTGCCGTCGTCTGAAAAACCAATTTGCGGCGACATTTTTTCAAAATCAACCAATTCGCCGCTGCCTTTTTGCTCTTTGGTAATGCTGGCAAGCGGAAAAACCTTGATTTTCGCCGTTTTTTTGATAATATTTTTTTGCAAATTAATATTTTCCAAACTGTCGGGCGCAGGCTTGAGATTGGGCATAGTGCAAACCGCCGTAAATCCGCCCGCAGCAGCAGCAGCCGAGCCTGTTTTAATTGTTTCCTTATACTCAAAACCAGGCTCGCGGAAATGAACGTGCACATCAACAAAGCCTGCAAGCAAAATTTTGCCAGCAATATCAATAACCTGCTCATTTTCAGCAGATTGCAAATCGCCTATTTCTGCAATTTTGCCGTTTTCAATACGCAAATCCGCTTTAAAAAAGCCTTTGCCAGAGTTTAACAGTCCGTTTTTTAATAACATTTGTATTTTTTTTAGCACGAAAGCACGACTTTTTTGTACTTTCGTTATTTTCAAAATCAATCGTAAATTTTATTTTTTATGTAAAATTTTAAAATATGGTATCCCTAACCATTGGCGCGTATCTATTTTTTCATTATCAAAGTCAGTCCGTCTCGTATCGGCACAAGTATCTGTTCGATGCGTTTGTCGTTGGAAATCAGGTTGTTGAAGTCGAGAATTGACTGTGTGTGCCTGTCGCTGTGCTGCACAGGCTGCAATATTTTGCCGTTCCAAAGCGTGTTGTCGACAATGATAAACCCGCCTTTGCGCACTTTCGGCAGCACCGCCTCAAAATATTCCCAATATTGCCGTTTATCCGCATCAATAAAGACTAAATCAAAGATTTCGGGCAGCGTTTCGACAATTTTCAACGCATTGCCGATATGCAGTGTAATTTTTTGTTCAAAAGGCGAATTTTTGAAATTTTCGTGAATAAAATCCTTCAATTCGTCGTCAATTTCTATCGTGTGCAAGTGCGCGTTTTCCGCCAGCCCCTCAGCGATACAAAGCGCGGAATAGCCTGTAAAAGAGCCTATTTCGAGCGCGTTTTTCGGGTTAATCATTCGCGTGAGCATTTTCAAAAATCTACCCTGCAAATGCCCGCTCACCATTCGCGGATTGACGAGCCTGACATGCGTTTTCCGCGCCAACGCCTGCAAATACTCAGGCTCAGGCTCTAAATGGGACAAGATGTAGTCGTTGAGGTTTTGCATAATTTTTTTGTAAAAAACATCTTTGCAAAGATAACATAAAATTTTCAATTATACACAAACGCATAATAATTAATTTGAAAATTTGAAAATTTGAAAATTCAAAAATACAATTTGAAAATTTGAGAATTTGAAATTAAAATCCCCAAATCTTCAAATATTCAAATTGCATTTTCAAATTGAATCCTCAAATTGAATTAGTTTTACTTTTGCGCTTTTATTTTTACGCGATTGAGCAAAATATATAAGCAAACTTACAGCATAGTTTTTTGTCTGAAAATTTTTATCGGACAGTAATAATTACAAATCAACGCTTTGATTTGTAATTTATGAGAAAAAATGTCAATTTTTAAGGTCAAAAGAAAATTAAAATCGCCAATCGCAAGGGTATGCTCTTATATTTTACCCTATCCTTTCATACGCCGCCTCATTCTGATATTTTGACAAAAGGTCGTCATTGTCTAAATCGCTAAGGGAAACTATGTTCGGGTTGATAATCGTGCTGGCATCATCAATCGGCAAAACTGGCGGATTATCAAGAAGTATAACGCTCTTATATTCAGGCATTTCCGTTAAGTCTTCAGGCAAAACCTCCTCGTTTGCGCCTGTGGCGAGAATGGTAACTTTGAGGTTGTCGCCCAGGCTATCATCAAAGTACGCGCCCCAAATAAACTTCGCACTTTTCTGCAATCTGCCGCGAATTTGCTTGGTAATTTCCTTGATTTCGGGCGAAGAAATTTCGTTGCTTGTCGAAGTATGAAAGGCAATCAACACTTTTTCCGCTTTTTCAATCTGAAATTTGTACAACAACGGCGAATTTAAAGCATCTTCAAAAGCGTCTTGTACGCGGTTGTCGCCGTCTGCTATGCCAGAGTCGATTACCGTTCTGCCGCCGCCTTTGAGCGTATTATAAACATCGGCAAAATCAACATTTACATAACCGTATTTTGTAATAATTTCCACAACGCTTTTAACCGCATCGGCAAGCACTTTGTCGGCGTATTTCATAAATTGCGAAAATTTTGCTTCAGGAAATCTTTCAGGGATTTTTGCATTTTGAATAATCAGCAACGAATCCACAAAAGGCAGCATTTTAATTACTCCTCGCAACGCCTGTTCCATTTTCTCCTCGACTTCAAACTCGAAAGGCAGAGTAACAATGCCCACTGTGAGCACGCCCAACTTATGACACGCCTGCGCGATAACGGGAGCCGCGCCTGTGCCTGTGCCTCCGCCCATTCCCGCAGTTATAAACGCCATTTGAGTGTTTTCCTTCAGAATTTCCTCAATTTCGGGCAAGGTCGCTTCCGCCACCTGACGCGCTTTTTCCGGGTTGCCGCCCGCGCCCAAACGGGCAAACGGGTCTTTTGCATCGTAGAGCAAAATCTGCTTTTGCACAGGCGAATTTTGCAACGCCTGGTCATCGGTATTCAGCACCACAAAGGTAACGCCCTCAACACCTTCGTTGTAGAGGTTATTTACCGCGTTGCTGCCAGCTCCGCCCACGCCGAGAACCTTGATATTATTTTTATCTCTCGCAACTTTTAAGTTATAATTTAACGGCTCGAAAGATTTATCTGTTAAAAATTCATTTGCAGTCATAATTTTTTTTAAAATAAAATGGTTAATAATTATTGTTCAAATTCGGTTTCGTCTTTAAAGCCGGGAATTAATCTTTGAAAAAATCCTCCTCCTTTTTTTTCGTCTTTTTTACCTTTACCTGTTTTTGTAGTAACAACAGGTACGGTTTCGGTTTTTGCACAATCTTTGTCAAATTTTTGCAAAAGCGAATACAAAAGTGCGTTTGTAAGTTTTGGTTCAGGAATTTTTGCAAACTTTACATTCGCCTCGCAATAGGTTTTCAAAAATTGAGGCAAACTTTTCATTTGCGAACCTCCGCCGGCAATCACAACTTCGCTTGGCACAATAATTCCCTGATTTTCAATCTCTTGCATCAGAAAATTCAGTGTTTCGCTCAATCGTTCCGTGATGGTTTCCGCGAGAATTTCCGCGTCAATTTCTTTGTTTTCAAAGTTTGGAATAATAAGATTTTCGTTTTTCAATGCCGAGCCGTAATTTTTTTTTAAGTTTTCGGCAGAGTCAAAAGAAATTCCGAAACGCTTTGCAATGTCGTTTGTAATGTGCTTTCCGCCGAGCGGTGCAACGGCGCAAAATTTCGGCGTATTGCCTCTGTACAGCGCAATCGAAGTGCTGCCAGCACCAAAATCTATCAACAGGCAACCCTCTTTTTTCTGCTCTGGCGAGAGTAAAATTTCTGCCTCAACCATTGGCGCAGGAAAATATTTTGTTCTGTATTCCACGTTATTTATTTTGCGTATTTCTCTGCTGTAATCGGTTTTAACAGTGTTTTTTACAGTCAAAATCATAAATTTCGCGTTCAACTCGTTTCCTCCCTCAAAACCGCTGGAATGAGCGTCAAAAACCGCGCGATTTTTGTTGGAAAGTTCGATTGCAAGAGCCTGCTTTCTACATTTTTCCAACTCCTCGACATTGGTTTCCGAAATTGGGAACACCAAAATTTCGCTGCGCAAAGCGTGTGCAGCCGAAAAACAGAAACCGCCAATTTCCATCTTGTTTTTTTGGGCAAAATTCTCAATTTTTTCATCAAATTTTTTGTAAAAACCATTGCTTGCAATTCCGTTGTTAATGTAGCCCGAATTATTAAACTCCTGAAAATCAACAATTTCCATTGTTCCTTTTTCGTCTTTTTTGGCGGCGGCAAAGGAGATTTTCTCATTGCCGAAATCCGCTGCAAATATTAATTTCTGTTTCTGTTCCATAATCTTTTTTGTTATAACAAAGAACATAGAATAAAGAATAAAGACTTGTGCAAATATTCTTAAATAGTATGTCTTTGTTTCGTTTCGTTTTTAATTGTTTATTTATTTTAAATTTTAGAGCAAAAAATCTTTGTTCTTTTATCTTTGCTATTAGTTTTTTTTTGTACAATAAATTTTATTTTTAAAACGCAAATCAATTTTTGAATAAGCGTTCCAGCCTTTTACATCTAAAACCTGCTTTTCGTAAAAGGTTTTGAGGCGGTTGAGTTTCGCCTTAAAATTTGGCTCGTTGTCCGCATCGTGCAGTTCGCCGACAATGATTACCTGATTGCCTGCGCGCGGAATTAGCGTGATGGAATCTTTGCCGTTTTTGGTGCGCTCCGAAACTATCTGTACAACGAGATTTTTGAGAAAGTCGTCATTTTCGATAAATTTTACAAATTCCGACAGTTCGCCCTTTGCAAACTCAATTTTGACCTCCGTACTTGTGGTAACTATCGGAATATCAACGAAAAAGCCTGCGCCCGCCTCAACAATTTTGCCGTCTTCGCTCACAAAAAAATTTCTGCCGTTGCTTTTCATAACCCTGAAAAGCGGCTTGCATTGGGTGATTTCCACCACGAGTTTATTGTTTTTCGAGATATAACATTTTGCAGATTTTACTCCTGCCAATGCCTCCACTACGGAGTTTATTTTGCTCGTGTTAATATGCGAAGGGAGTGTTTTTTCAGAATATAAACCCTTGTTTCTCAGCATTTTTTCTACTTCCGCCGAAGAAACATAATTTGCATCTGACAAATGTTTTACCTTTATTTCAATACCGTTGTTTTCGCTGTTGTTTTGAGCAAAAATTGTACCAAAACCGCCAAAAAGCACCAAAATTAATATTATTTTTTGTAAATTTTTTATTTTGTTTGTTGTTGTACGAATGTACGAATGTACAAATTTTGTTTATTCCCTGTCTTTTGCTCTTTTGCGCCTTCGTTCCTTCGCGCGTTAAAAGGTCCTTTATTTTTGGTATATAAGCATCAATATCTCCTGCGCCGAGCGTTAGCAGCACGTCAAAATCCTTTTCTGCCAAAACATCAAGCAGTTTGGTTTTACTTGTGAGGGTTTTGTGCGGGTTATCTATTTGATTATAAATAAGTTGCGAAGTTACGCCCTCAATTGGTTTTTCACGTGCAGGGTAAATTTCCACCAAAACTATTTCGTCAAGATTCGAGAGCGCAGAGGCAAATTCACAGTAAAAATCCTGTGTTCTGCTGTAAAGATGCGGCTGAAAAACACCCAAAACTTTTTTGTCGGGATAAAGTTTTTTAACAGATTTTATACTTTGCTCCAATTCTTGCGGGTGGTGCGCGTAGTCGTCAATAAAAATTTTCGGTTCACTAAGATGCTTTTCAAATCTACGCTTAACGCCTCTGTATGAGGCAATTCCGTGCGAAATTTCTTCTGCCGACATTCCATTCAACCACGCGAGAGCCATTGCTGCAACAGCGTTTTCCACGTTTATTAACATAGGCACACCTAAATCTATACATTCGATTTTGCCTTTTGGCGTAACAAAATCAAAAAGAAGGTGTCCGTATTCATAAAAAATATTTTCTGCATAAAAATCGGCTTTTTCTGTTGCGGAATAATCATAAACTTTAACATTTTTCTGCACTTTTGGCTCTAATTTCGTGCCTTTTTTGTAAATCAACGCTCCGCCCTCAACAATAAGCGAAGTAAATTTTTCAAACGCACTAATATACTCATTATGAGTATGATAGATGTCCAAGTGGTCGGCATCTGTCGCCGAAATTACCGCCATACAGGGCGTAAGTTGGTGAAAAGAGCGGTCGTATTCGTCCGCCTCAATCACCACCAAATCGCTGCGATTGGACAGCAGCAAATTATTGTTGTAATTCAACGAAATTCCGCCCAAAAACGCGCTGCAATCAATCGAACTCTGCTTGAAAAGGTGAGCCGTCATTGTGGAAATGGTGGTTTTGCCATGCGTGCCTGCGATGCAAAGTCCGCGCTCAGTTTTGGTAATCTGCCCAAGAATTTCGGCACGTTTGAGAATTTTAAAATTATTTTGCCTAAAATATTGATATTCAGCGTGTTCATTCGGAATTGCAGGCGTATAAATCACCAAGGTTTCCTCTGGATTAAGAAATTTTTTGTCAATCAACTCAATATCATCAATATAGTGAATATCGATATTTTCGCTTTCGAGTTCGGCGCAAAGTTCGCTGCGCAACCTGTCGTAGCCTGCCGTAGCGCAACCCTTGCCCGCAAAATACCGCGCAATCGCGCTCATTCCAATCCCGCCAATGCCAAGAAAATAGTAGTTCATTTCGCTAATTATTTAATTATAAATTAATTTTATTACTGTAAATAATTGATTTTCAGTCAATAAAATTAATTAGCACAAACAAAAAAATGTGTCTGTAAAAGTAATAAATTTTATACAATTAAAACAAAAAAGTTGCAAACAAATTATTAACTTACACGAAAAATATATTTTAAAACAATTACCTTTGCAGTTCTTTTTTAGGGTAAAATGTTCCGATAATTATAAATGGATTTGGGCTAACAATGGAAGTGCAGTGTAAAATATTTGCCGTTTTTTTTACATTAGAGTATGCAAAATTACATATTATTTTTGAATATGCAAAATTTTTTCAAATATTTTATCCGTTTTTTATACTGTACTATAAAATAATCGCCTGATTTTCGACAGTGCAGTGTAAAAATTTGAAGATTTGAAAATGCAAAATATAATTAATAATTTTTTAAAAAATTGAATTTTCAAATCCTCAAATTTTCAAATTGTATTTTTGTATTTTCAAATCCTCAAATTTTATTGGACTTCGACTCTGAAAAAGAATCAAAAGAAAAACGGTAATTTTTAGAAGTCCCCTATTATTTTTCGGAAGTTTTTTTATAAAAATAAAAAAAAACCGCTTAATAAGCGGAAAAATAGATAAAATTTTTTCACCAACATTAAACCTCTTCACCAAATGTAACAGACTTATTAGTTGGAGTTAATAGCCCTTTTTTATTGACAAAATAAGCAATCAAAAGAACAATATAAAATACTGTCGAAATAATTAACACCACCGTTTCAATGATTTTTGCGGCTTTTAATACAGGTTTTGCCGATTGTTGATGTATAAAATCAAAAATATTATGCAACGTAAAAGGTATTTCAGATTTTTGAAACTTTATAAAATTACCTTCTATATGGTCGCAAAAATCCTCTGCAAAGCCAATATACGCGCCCAATCCGATTGCTTTTACAATAAAATTGGCATTAGGATTTTCGTTCATATAATAACGTATCTGCTTTGTGTCCGAAATGAGCGATTTCACTTTGTCAACATCTAAAACTTCATTCGTATAGTTGGGCGATATTGTGTTGATATTAGTTTCAATAGAAACAATGCCTTGCGAAATCAGTTTATCTGCCATACTCGGTATAAACGCGCTCGCAATAAACAGCGTCTCAAACAAAACTGTTCCAACGATGGTTATCGCAATAAATATTTTTTTCTCATTAGACGGAGGCATCGGCAACAGCAAACGCTGCACCAGCAACACAGCAACTGCTATAATAAGCAACGCAAAAAATATAACAAAAATGATTTTCATAATTTTTTATTGTTAATATAAATAACTGTTTTTTGTGATTTGCAACCTGTTTTCAACATTTTCCACAAAGGTTGTTTGAGTTTTAATAAATTTCTGTATTCGTATGGTTTATTCAAATCGGCGAGGACAATTTTAACCAGCAGTTGTCCGCAAGGTGCTTGCACATATTCTGTGAATGTGTCAGGTCGAAATTCGGCACTGTTTTTTTGCATCAAAACAGCATATTTGCGTTTTTTATCCGACCATGAACGAAAAATCCGCAGAGCATTTTTTTCGCAAATCCAAAAAAGAACAACCTGCAACGCTACAAGCCACCAACCAATACGGTAACAAGGCATCAACGCGATGCCAATCCCCCCGAATGCGAGGAGAAAGGCATACGCATTGAGATACAAAAATCTCGAAAATGTTGAAATTTCAGAAAGCATTGCTTACTGCGCAGAAGAAATTGCTTTATAAAAAGCATCAACTACTTTTTGCGCACCTGCTTCATCAACATCGCTCAACAACACCGATGTACGTTGAGTAAATGCATCGTAGTACAGATTGTACGACTGACAGAAACAACCAAAGCAAGTGCCTTCTTTGGTGTAACCAACCTCCTTAACGCTGCTTGGCAACAGATATTTCACATTTTTGCCTGCATTAAGAATCCACAATGCTTTGAATTGAATAACCTCAACCACGCGTTTGTTGGTAATTACCACAAAACCTTGACGTTTGTTGCCAAGCAAAAGGTTGAGAAATTTAACGACAGAACCAATTAGTTTTGCCATCGGATTTGAACTGCTTGCCCACAATTCGGCTTCGAGTTCCATAACAAGGTTTTCACCTTCGCCTAAAATAAGACCTGATTTAAGATTTGCCATAAAATTTTTTTGTTTTTAGTTAATTCCTGCTATTTCGGCTTTGCAGGGCTCGCCCGTTTTTTTAGAAAGGTACTTCTCTTTCCCGCGTTTTTTGAAAACAGTTGCGAGTCTGTTTTTGTGATTTTTTATAACAAAAAATGCCTTAAACTTGCCAAGTTTAAGGAGAAAGCCCAACACCTTAAAACCGCGTAACTGTCTGATTATCAAGCAGTTGGGGGGGGGGGGGGGGTAACTGCCGGATAAACAGCGAGTTACCGCAGGTTTTGGGGGTAAAGCAAAAATATGAGAATATGTGTATTCGGGCCTTTCCATTTTTGTGTTTTTTTTTAGT
>JAISYF010000048.1 GCA_031270065.1 Prevotellaceae bacterium
CACAAACATGAGTTAATGCCTGTCTGTAACAGCAGATATGCCAAACTCGCAGGGGAAAATCGCAACATAAGGCGAAAATATGTATTAAAGCGTTCTTTGAAAGAATTTATAGGGGAAAGATAATAAAAAATATTTGGATAAGACCACTTTAAAGGCAATCTTATCCAATAATTTTGCATTTGCGCTTGAAATTATGTATTTTCTAAATTAGATAAAAATCATGATATTTCCAAGTATGTAAAAAAAATTATGTATCTCGGATACTTTACCTAAAACGCGCCTTTTGTGCAAAAATTTTTATTACCTTTGCACCATGAAAAATTCAATAATAATCATATCGCTTGTACTGCTGGCTGCTTGCACCAACAAACGCTCGCCTATACCCGATATGCCTGTAAATCTTGACTTTAACATCATATCTACTGCGCCTCAACTGACATCTTTAGGCGGTTTTTGCGAATTTACAGAGCCCAAAAAAGCGGCTGACCTGCTCGGTTATGGCGGAATTGTGGTTTTTCACGCTTTTGACGATGTCTATTGCGCTTTCGATATGTCGTGTCCTGTGGAGGCAGAACCAAACATAAGGGTTTATTCCGACAATACAGGTACGGCACGTTGCGGAAAATGTGGAGCAGAGTTTTTTCTCGGCGACGGCAACGCATTTCCAATAAAAGAAAATTCAAAATTTCCGCTCAGAAAATACCGCGTATATTTCAATGCAGCATACAATAATATATATGTAACAAGATAATTTTATTGTTACTAATTGTTATTAATTATTATTTTTTTTTACGTTATTAATTGTAAATAATAACCAATAACAATTTAATAACTACAAATAATTTATGTATTTCCAACTTTTCTATATATTCCTCAAAATCGGGCTTTTCACAATCGGCGGAGGGTACGCAATGATACCGCTAATTGAAAGGGAAATTGTAAATAAAAAACAATGGCTTACAAAAGCGCAATTTATTGATTACTTGATACTTGCACAGTCTGCGCCAGGTATTTTGGCTGTAAATATTTCAATTCTTGTCGGCAATTCTCTGAAAGGAAAAAAAGGTGCGGTTACCGCTACGTTAGGCACTACTCTACCCTCTTTTTTGATAATACTTTTAATTGCAATGTTTTTCAAGCAATTTCAAGATAATGAGATAGTTAAGAAAATTTTTCGGGCAATTCGCCCTGCTGTTGCCGCATTGATTGCCGTACCTGTTTTTAACCTTGCAAAAACAGTGAAAATCACTTGGAAAACCGCTTTTATACCCGTAGTTTCCGCAATTTTAATCTGGCTTTTGGGCGTTTCGCCAATTTTAATCATTATTTTAGCAGCATTAGTGGGAATTTTGATTGCTTATTAAAAAAACAAATAAATATAAATAAATGTTTTTTTTAGTTAAAGTTTGCACAAAACTAATTGGTTTTTAGTAACTTTGTAGGCTATTTTTTTCTATTAAAATAAAATTTAATTATGAATAAATTTAATTTATTATTTATTTCACTGTTTATCAGTGTTTTAGCTTATGCTACTCCTGCAAAACCTACTCTTGTTAAAGTGTTGCAGCCAGACGGCAACGAGTTATTTATTCGGCTTAACGGCGATGAAAATTTTCATTACACAACAACCGAAGACGGCATTTTGATTAAAAAAAATACTCAAAATTTTTACGAATACGCAATAATTAATCAAAATGGCAAAATTTCTTTGACAGGAATTACCGCGAAACAAGCAAAATTACGCACAAAATCAGAAAATGATTTATTGAAAAATCTTAATTCTGATGTTTCGCTCGGAAATCTTGCAACAAAAATCATAGCCGAACGTGCCGAAATTAAAATGCAAAAAATAAAATCGGCTGCCATGCCTGCAAAAACTAATGCTGTCGGCGAAAAAGGCATTGCTATTTTGGTAAATTTTTCTAATAATGCTTTTGTTACGCCCAATGCCAATACCGCTTTTCATAATCTTTTAAACAAAAAGGGTTACAATGTAAATAATTCAATCGGTTCTGCGCGTGATTATTTTATTGCAACATCTGATTCAATTTTTCAGCCCTCTTTTGATGTTTATGGACCTTACACCTTACCTAATAATATGAAATATTACGGTGAGGATTACGGCAGTCTGGGTAATGACCGCCGACCCGAACAAATGGTTATGGACGCTTGCTCTTTGGCAAATACAGACGTAGATTTTAGCCAATACGACACTGACGGAGACGGTTATGTTGATAACGTGTTTATTTTTTATGCAGGTTACGGACAGGCAACAACAGGCGTTTCCTCAGATGCTATTTGGCCTCACCGTTTTGTTGTGGCATCTCAACCGCGTTTTGATGGCGTAAAAGTTTATGATTACGCTTGCGGCTCAGAATTAAAAGGCAACAGCGGTTCAACGATTGAAGGAATAGGCACTTTTTGCCACGAGTTTAGCCACGTTCTCGGTTTGCCCGATTTGTATAACACTGCAAATCAATACGACAATAACACGCCAGGAAGTTGGGATATTATGGATAATGGTTGTTATAATGGAGACGGCGATGTGCCTGCAATGTATTCTGCTTACGAAATGTTTTATGTAGGCTGGCTTACACCTGAAATTTTGACGGAATGTGATAATTATCAATTAGAACCGTTGGAAAATTCGCCTAAAAAAGCATATTTAGTCGCTAAAAGCGAAAATCATAACCTCAATGGCAAAAATCCCAATGCAACAGAATTTTATATGCTCGAAAATCGACAAAAAATTTCATTTGATGTAAAATTGCCAGGTTCTGGGCTTTTGGTTACAAGAATAAATTTCAATTCGGCAAAATGGAACGAAAATACTGTTAATAATTCAACTTTAAAAGGTGTTGAGATTATAAACAAAACTGCTTTACCTACTCTTACGCACACAAGTTGTAATTTTGAGTCCGCCGCCTCAGGCAATGATAAGGATTGGAAAAAAAATATCACGCAAATATCTAATATTCAGCAAATTACAGGTTTTAAATATAATAAAAATAATTGTGCAATGTTAATTTCTGAACAAGAATATGACAAAATTAAAGTTATTTATCAACAAAATTCTTGGAAAATTTTGATTGAAAATAAAAAATATTTTGCCGAAATTTACAATATTAACGGAATTTTGGTAAAATCAACTCAATTTTTTGGCGAAACAGAAATTATAAATAAAGAGTTGCAAAAAGGAGTTTATATATTGAAAATCAGTGATTTAGATAACAAAAAAATACTTTTTTCAAAAGTTGTAAAATAATTGTTGATAAATTAATAATAACTATATAATAAGTTTTTATAAAATTATTTTTAATAAATTTATCAGCAATAAAAAATAAATTTCATTTATTATCAACAAGTTTTTTATTAAATTTTATTTGCTAAATAATTGAAAATCAATTTATTAATAAATTATCAACAATATCAACAAAGTATTATTATCATAAAAGTTTATTTAAAATTTTATTAATAAATAATATTTATAATGAATTGTTGAAAATTAGAAAAAATTTAATTACTTTTGTCGAAAATTTTAACAGCATAATTTTTGCTGTATAAAAATAGAATTAATTTTTAAAAAAATAATTATTAACTTGTAAATCAAATTGTTACAATGAAAAAGAAAAATTTCTTTATTATTTCGGCGTTAGTTTTACTAACAGTTTTTGCTTGTAAAGTTCCTAAAGAATTTTTAAAGGACTTAAAAGCAGACCCAAATCCGCTTGAACTTAAAGGCGGTAAAGTCGTGTGCAAGGTGGAAGGCACATTTCCAGCGAAGTATTTTGTAAAAAATATGGAACTGACCGTTACTCCTGTTTTGAAATCAAAAACCACAGGTGCAACCCTCAAAGGTGAACCGAAAGTTTTTCAGGGCGAAAAAATTAAGGGAAATAATCCCGTAATTGCATTTAAAACAGGCGGTAAGTATGAACAAACCGCAGAGTTTGTTTATTCGCCTGAATTTGAACAGGCGGAACTTTATTTTGAGGCAACCGCTCAAATTAAGAAAAAAACCATCAATTTTGAGCCTGTTTTAGTGGCTGAAGGAATTATCACAACTGCAAATCTTGTTTATCAGGATGCAGGAGCGGAACTTGGTGCAAAAATTATTGCCGACAACTTTCAAAAGGTTATTGAGCAAAAAGAAGATGCACAAATCCTTTTCCTTATTCAACAATCGCAAATTCGCGGTGCAGAGCAAAAAACTTTGGTTGATTTAACTAAAAAAATTCAGGCTTTTAAGCAAGATGCAAGCGTGAATGTGAAAGGTTTGGAAATTTCGTCTTACGCATCGCCAGACGGAGGTCAGGAGTTGAACGAAAAACTCGCTCAGGCTCGCGAAGACGCTACTACAAAACAAATTAATCAACAGTTAAAAAAACTTAAAACAGATGTTACTATCGGCGGAAGTTTTACAGCACAAGACTGGGAAGGTTTCAAAACTCTTATGGAAAGTTCTGATATTCAAGATAAAGCGGTGATTTTGAACGTTTTATCTATGTATTCAGACCCAGAACAGAGAGAAAAAGAAATTAAAAACCTTTCGGCTGCTTACAAAGAAATTGCAGACAAAGTTTTACCGCAACTTCGCAGGTCAAAACTTACTCTTGCAACTGAAATTCTTGGAAAATCTGACGAGGAACTTTATAGACTTGTGAAAGAAGACGCATCTCAACTCACTGTTGAAGAACTGCTTTATGCCGCAACTCTGAGTGATGATGCCGCTTATAAGCAAGATGTTTATCAAAAAACCGTTGCACAATTTCCAAAAGATACAAGAGGTTACAATAATCTTGGCGTGGTTCTGATGCAAAAAGGAGACCTTGACGCCGCAGATAGAAATTTCACAAAAGTGTTGGATTTGGATAAAAATAATCCAATTCTAAATTACAACAAAGCCGCTGTTCTTGTTGCAAAAGGCGATTTGGAAAATGCTGAAACATATATCGGTCGTGCAGGAGGCGTTGGCGATGAGTTGAATCTGGCTAACGGAGCAGTTGCAATCGTAAAAGGAGATTATAAAAAAGCCGTTTCTACATACGGTAGCGCAATAACTAATAATGCCGCTTTGGCAAAAATTTTGAATAACGATTACAGTGGAGCAAGAAAAATTCTTGATGACATCAAAAATCCAACTGCAAAAACTTATTACCTCAAATCGATAGTTGCTGCCCGCACCAATGATAGCAAAGTATTGCTCGAAAATGTTGCAAATACTTTGAAGGCTGACAAATCTTATAAAGACAAATTCTTAAAAGATATGGAATTTAAAGAATATGTTGCAAATGGTGCATTTAGTGCACTGTTTTAAAAAAAAAATCAAAATTTTAAAATTTAATTTTTTAATAAAAACGCTTTTCTGTGAAGAAAGGTGTTTTTTTTTATGGTATTTTTGTAAAAAAGTCAAAAAAATTTTGTATCTTTGCACTCAAATTTTTAACATAAAAAACAATGATATTTTTAAGTGAAGACAGTGAAATTCTTGACCAAAATGTTATAGCCACGATTGGCTTTTTTGACGGCGTTCATCGCGGACATCAATTTTTTCTAAAAACTCTTGCGCAACAGGCAAAAAAGTATTCTTTAAAATCTATGGTGGTAACTTTTACAAACCACCCAAAACTCTATTTTTATCCAAATAAAACCACAAAATTATTAACATTATTAATTGAAAGATTTTATATGCTTAATAATTTTAAAATTGACTATTGCCTTGTGCTTGATTTTGACGCGCATATAGCAAAAATGACAGGCGAAGAGTTTATTCAATTTTTAAAGAAAAAATTTGGACTAAAAAATCTGATGGTAGGTATGGGCAATCACTTCGGCTGCGACAGGGTGATGTTCCCAGAAATTAAAGAAATTTGTGAAAGAGAAAATCTCTATATTTACAAAGTTAATCATTTTACACTTTCAAATCAACGAAAAATTTCTTCGACTTTTATTCGTAAATGCCTGAAATTTGCAGATGTGGAGTCTGCAAATGAAATGTTAGACAGAAATTACTCAATTTATAGTACCATTGAGGGCAAACGTCAACTGCAAAATTCAATTATTGAGTTGGATTTAACGGTTGATAACCTGAAACTTTTGCCGCGAAGAGGCGTTTATCTTGCTGAAATTGAGGTAGATAAAATGTACTACAAGTGTGTTTTAGACATTCCAGATGACCGCGATATAGAAGATGTGCCTAATTCGCGCCACATTTTTCTATATATTTTTGGTTTAAAAGAGAATGCACTGTCGTTTTATTCAAAAAATGTTGAGATTGGCGTAATTTATTTTTTGCGTGAAAATTTTCTTACAGAAGGTATTGATAGTATTGATAATCAGTTAGTTATAGATAGAGAGTGGATATTTGGAAATTAAAAGGCAAATATTTTTAAAATAACCAGCAGTAAGTCAATTTTTTTTCGACTTACTGCTGAATTATGATAATATTATACTAACCGTAACCAATTTTTTGAGACAGAGTGTTTAAAGGCACGTTGCAAACTTGCGCCAGCGATGCTGAAAATATAAATAACTTTATATTCTAAAAATACTTTTTATTCGCCGATTATCTCTCAATTTCATCATCGGCACTTCCCAATATTTATATAATAAATTCGACAGCACAATTACTAAAATCCAATACAGAATATATTTAAAAAATGCTGCCTCGTTTATCAAATGATATTCTTTTATAAAGGAATATTTTTCAAAATGTATATTATGTAAAATACTAAAGTTTACAAAAGACAAATTTAATAAATACATAGAATATGAAATTAAACTAATTCTCGTAATTGCTTTATACACAAGTCCTTTACCGCTTTTGTAACCATTAAAAAAGGGTAAACACATTAGCGTTGCAATAGATATTACGCAAAGAGAAAATACTGTGTTGTAAAGTCCTATAAAATCAATTAAACGATATGCAGTCAGATATTTGTTTATTGTCAAAATAAAAATACCCGCAACAAGCAAAGTTTTTTTGTGTTTAATCCATTTTTCGTGATAATAATAGTTGATATATGCGCCGATTACGCCAAACATTAGGCTGTCAAGACTTGTAAAAACTTGTTTGTGAAACCATAAATTCCAATCGAAGTGTGAGTTGCTTATAACGGTAAATTTGTAGTATCTAAAAAATATTACTGCTAAAATTACAATTATTGCGCTTAAAAAAATTGATTTTTTGGGAGATAATTTTCCTAATTTAATAAAAATGGCAATTAGCAGAGGTATCAGTAAATAAAACCATTCTTCAACACACAAACTCCACGCTTCTGGAAAAAAGTTAGGGTGAGGCTTATATAAACTTTGCGAAAAAATAAAATATTTTTTTATATTCCATAATGAAAAATCGAAGCCATGACAATCCCCAATGTTAAAATATACCAATATAGATAATGTTATTAAAATCAAAAAATAATTCGGCAATGTACGAAACCACCGTCGTATCCAAAATTGCAGTAAAATTACTCTGTTGATTGTTTGTTTTTTGTCGAGCACTTTTATCAATATGCCTCCTATCAAAAATCCGCTTAAAACGAAAAATATTGATACGCCATCATAGCCAAAAAGATGTACGCTTATGCGTTTTATTTGAATAGACAAAATTCCATTGCCTAATAATCCTTGACCGTGTTGAAATACGACGCATAAAATAGCGAAAGCGCGTAAAATGTCAAGTCCGAAAATTCTATTTTTTTCTACCATTTTTTAAAGATTTTTTTTGCTGCCTCAAAATTAAATTCCATAACATTAATATTTCCGCCGCGTTTGCGTACAGATTCTTCTGCTCTGAGTTGTGCGTGATGTTTGATAGATGTTGTGTAAAATGCTTGCCCAAAATCTATATCTGGCGGACATTTATTAATATCTATCGCACCAAATTCTACATTTGTGCCGTGATATACTTTCATAAATTTCCTCCTGCTTTTTGACAAATATGTTGCAAAGAATCCAATGTAATTCTCGGATTTTCACAATGTTCTACATCATAAAAATCGTCAAGAAATCGTATTCCGCCGTATTTATACAAATAATCAAACGACTGCCGCATTGATAATTTATATTTTTCCGAAAAATTGTTAATGATAAATGCGATGTAATCTATCACGTCTGCCGCTTTTTCTAATGTTGTTGTCATAATTATTTATTTTATATTTAATTTTTTTAAGTGCAAAATTACAAAATATTTTTCAAACAAAAAAATGCAAAAGTCTGAAAATTTTTGTAACTTTGTAACTTTGTTTTTGAAAATATATAATAAGGTTTAACTAATTGATTGTTAATTAGTTATAGAAAAATTTTTAATGAAATTTTCTTATGATATAATAGTAATTGGTGCGGGACACGCAGGCTGCGAGGCGGCAGCGGCGGCGGCAAATCTCGGTTCGAGCGTTTTGTTGATAACAATGGATATGAACAAAATTGCTCAAATGAGTTGTAATCCTGCTGTGGGTGGCATTGCCAAAGGGCAAATTGTGCGCGAAATTGACGCACTCGGCGGACAAATGGGAATAGTTACAGACGACACTGCAATACAGTTCCGTATGCTTAACCGCTCAAAAGGACCTGCGATGTGGAGTCCACGTGCGCAATCCGACAGAGTGAAATTTATCAGTCGCTGGCGCGAAATTTTGGACAACATACCAAATCTTGATATTTGGCAGGACACTGTAAAGGAGTTAATTTTTGAAAATAATTCTGTGCGCGGAGTGAAAACTCTGTTGAATGTAGAGTTTTTTGCAAAATGTGTTATACTTACAGCAGGGACGTTTTTGAATGGTTTAATGCACTTTGGAAAAACGCAAATTTTTGGTGGGAGAATTTCTGAACCATCTTCTTTTGGACTTACCGAGCAATTAAAGAAAATCGGGTTTGAAACTGCGCGAATGAAAACAGGTACGCCCGTGCGTATCAACGGCAATTCTGTGGATTTTAGTAAAATGACGGAGCAGCAGGGCGAAAACGATTTTCATAAATTTTCCTATGTTCCACGTGAAACAATTAGTGCTTTTGAAAACAAAGAACAAAGAGTAAAGAGCAAAGACACACTACCCTACTCTACCGATGTTTTTCCTTGTTATTGCGGGCTTAACCTGCAATCTCAGTCGCTCAACGAGCGGGAGAAAATTATTCAACACTCGGCGGGTGAGCGCAGTCAAATCCACAATAACAGGGCATTACGTCAGCGGTCGTGTTTTATTACCCACACCAACGAGCAAACGCACGAAATTTTGCGCAATTCTATTTCGGAATCACCACTCTATAATGGGCAAATTCAAAGTATAGGACCGCGTTATTGCCCCAGTATCGAAACAAAAATCATAACTTTTGCCGATAAGACTTCTCACCAACTCTTTTTAGAACCTGAGGGCGAAAATACGCAGGAGTATTATTTGAACGGTTTTTCGTCTTCGTTGCCGATTGATGTGCAGATTGCAGCGTTGCAAACGATTGCGGGATTGGAAAAGGTGCAGATTTACCGAGCAGGTTACGCTATTGAGTACGATTATTTTAATCCGACTCAACTTTTAAATACACTTGAAACAAAATTGGTGAAAAATCTCTTTTTTGCAGGGCAAATAAATGGTACAACAGGTTATGAAGAGGCGGCAGGACAGGGAATTATAGCAGGAATTAATGCGCATATAAATTGTTTCGGCGGGAGAGAATTTACCCTTGCCCGCGATGAGGCATATATCGGCGTGCTGATTGACGACCTTATAACGAAGGGAGTTGATGAGCCATACCGTATGTTCACTTCTCGTTCGGAATATCGGATTTTATTAAGGCAGGACAATGCCGATATGCGTTTGACAGAAAAGTCGCACAAATTTGGTTTGGCAAGTTCGTATAGAAATAATTTGCTGCAAACAAAAATAGAACAGGTAATTTCTACGATAGAGTTTTTGAAAAATTACACTGTTTTGCCTGAAAAAATTAACGGTTATTTAGAGAGTATTGCTTCTGCGTCTATTTCGCAGAAAACAAAATTGCACGATTTACTTCTCCGCCCCAATGTTACGGTAGTGGATTTAGTACAGATTTTTCCAGATTTCACTGTAGGAATTGAAAAAATTGATGCTTTCAGGCGTGAGGAAATTTTAGAGGAAATAGAAATTTTGGTAAAATACAAAGGTTATATTGATAGAGAAAAATTGATTGCAGACAAGATACTGCGGTTGGATTATATAAAAATTGCTGACGGGATTAATTATAATTTATTGCAGTCGCTTTCGACAGAGGCGCGGCAAAAGTTGTCGAAAATTCAACCCAAAACTATCGGACAGGCATCGCGCATTTCGGGTGTTTCCCCGAATGATATTAACGTGTTGTTGGTGTTGTTAGGGCGATAATTTTTTGGTGAAATGGGCGTTTTTTGTTCCACGTGGAACAAATGGGCGTTGTGGAGAATTATTACACGCGCTTTTTGCGCCTAAAAAACATAAAAATATTTGAAGGTTTTTTTCAATTAGTTTTGTATTTTGAGAAATAAAATTCAATCATTACTTTATGTTTTATGTGTGTGATAAAAATTGTTCCACGTGGAACAATTAAAAATTGACTATTTATAATTTTAAAATAAAATATTTATGACTGTTGAATATGTAAAAAAACACATTCGCGATGTGTATGATTTTCCTGTTGAGGGTATTGTTTTTAAAGATTTAACAACGGCGTTTAAAAACCCCGATTGTATGAAATTTTTTGAAAACCAAATGTATGACCTTTATAAAGACAAAGGCATTACAAAAATTATTGGCATTGAAAGTCGCGGGTTTATTATGGCTCCGATTTTGGGTAATAAACTCGGCATCGGGTTTGTGCCAATCCGTAAAAAAGGCAAATTGCCCGCCGAAACTATCGAAGTGAGTTACGGTAAAGAGTACGGCACTGACGTAATTCAACTGCACAAGGACGCGCTTACGCCAGACGACATTGTGCTTATTCACGACGACTTGCTTGCAACAGGCGGCACAATGAAAGCCGCTTGCGAATTGGCAAAAAAATTCAATGTCAAAAAAATCTACGTCAATTTTCTTGTAGAGTTGGATTTCCTTGAAGGCGCAAAAGTTTTTGAAAACGATATTGATGTAAAATCGTTGATACATTTTTGATTTTCTTAACCACAAAGGATAAAAAGTTTTTTGCACGAAAGCGCGAAAATCTATTTGTTTTCTAAACCATTGCAAGTACCCTGTATTACTTGTCGGAACTCATCATAAAAACAATGAGATTGCGGGTTAAAGCCCAAGATGATAGTCTTGCTTTGTTAGTCCTGTATATTCCTTTGTGGTAAAAAAAGCCTTGTTTATCGGGAAAAATACGCAATTCGCCGATTTTTGCTTGCAAAATACATTTGCAGGTTGTATCTTTGTAAAAAAATTAAAAACAAATAAAACGTATTATTATGGAAAAATGTAATTGTAAATGTAAAAAATGTGATTGTAAAAAACAAAATTCAAATTCGGCTTTTGGAATTTTGCTTGTGGTGGTCGGTTCTGTGGTGTTGGCGTTGAATTTCAGCGCAAAGGGTGCAGACCTGCGCCCGATACTCTTTTCGTGGCAAATGCTGCTGTTTCTTTTTGGGCTGTTTTTTGCGGTGAAAAGACAGGTTTTGAAAGGACTTTTTATAATGCTCGTTGCGGCGTTTTTTGTGATGCCGCCATTGGCAAAGGTGTTCCCTGAAACGCTAAGTTGGGTGCAGCCCGATTTTTTGAAAACCTATTGGGCGTTGCTTTTGGTGGTGGCGGGTGTGTTTATTATCATTCTCCGCAATTTTTGTAAAAAAGATTGTTGCCACAGTGGAAGTTTCGGTAAATACGACGGTTTTGGACAAAGTACATTGGAAAACGCTGACGGATTTTTGTTCCGCGAAGTGCTTTTTAGCGGAATAGACGAAATTTTCAGTGAACCGATTTTCAAAGGCGGCGATTTTAAATGCACTTTTGGTGGAATAAACCTTGATTTGCGGCAAACGGAGTTGTCCGATGGCGACACTATTGTCCGCATAAAATGCACTTGCGGCGGAGTGGTGCTACTTGTGCCTGATAGTTGGCATGTGGAAATTCGCATAAGCAATATTTTTGGCGGCACAACGGACTCGCGACTCAAAAACAGTGCAGCAGACAAATCCAAAAAATTGATTATCACAGGCGACTGCCTATTTGGCGGCTGTGAAATAAAATGAAAATCAGCACACAGATAACACGTATTTTATGTATTGACACAGATAAAAAAATACGTGTTAATCTGTTACTGTACGTGCGTTAAAAACAAATAAAATGAATTGGAGGCAAATCATATCGCGGTTTTTAATTTGGGCGGCGTTTGCAGTTTCGCAAGCGTTGTCTGTTGCTTTTGCCACTGAGTTGCTGCCTTCGTTTGTTTTCGCACTACTCTACTCTACCCTTTTTGCTCTCGTTGCGTTTGCGCTGCAAAGCATGATAAGATACGGAAATTTTAGTCAATGCGATTTTTTTCAACAATTTACAAACTATTTTGGACTGGTTTTGTTCACTGTAATTGTTTCTGTAGGAATAAGTTACGGCGTGGTTTTGCTGATTTTTGGACAGAAAATTTTTGCAGAATTTCTTATGTTTTTACCGCTCGAAATTTTAGTGTCAATTTTGCTTTTTTGGCTATTGATTTATTATTTTAAAAGCAAGGAAAAAAGCGGTGAAATCGAGCAAATTGAGCCAATTTTGCAGAAAAAAAATACGGAAATTATTGAGCAAATTGCTGTAAAAACAGGGCAAAATTTGAATATTGTGGCGGTAAATGATATTTTTTATTTCTCTGCAGATGGTGATTATGTGCAAATTCACACCGAAAGTAAAAAATTTCTCAAAGAACAAACAATGAAATACTTTGCCGAACATTTGCCCGTAGATAGATTTTTGCGCATACATCGCTCATATATCGTTAATATTCGGAAAGTTGCGCGTATCGAACAATACGGTAAGCAAAGTCTCACGCTCACTCTTACCAACGGTGACAAACTAAAAATCAGCACTGTGGGATACAGGTTGCTGAAAGCGAGATTGGGGATTTGACTAATTGTGCTGTGGGGCTATACTGTTAAATAGCATCTTTCAATCATGTTTTTGCCAGAACAAAAAATATTTTGTGCTTTCTTTCTCTGTTCGCAACGAAAATATTGGCAATATTCGCGAAACTTTTTTGCTAATCAGTTGCGCTCAAAATACTGCCAAAAATGGCGATTTCATCGTAGATAATTCATTCATATATTTTTGAGATTGGAAGGCGTAATAAATCTTACAAACAGATAAAAGATATTGAAAATTCATTTCCTAATTTTGACACTTTTCTTTCTTTAATTTTATAATTTACAGATACTGCTGTATATATTTTTAGTTTTGGTAAAACATTGTTTATTCCCTATCATTGCGGGTCAAAGCCCGCAATGACAGGGAACAATATCGAATGAAAAATAATTTTTAAAGTATATTTTTGACGGTTTCAAATGATATTTTTTGCAAAAACAGGCTAAAAATTCCTTGCTTTATAGATTTTCCATCATTTGCAAAAATTTTTAAAAAAAATTAGGAAAATGTTTGGAAAGTTGGAAAAAAGGTTTTACTTTGCAAAATAAAATTTACACTAAATATTTTAAAAAACAAACTTATAAACAGATACGGCTATGCAACGCAAATCAATTTTATTTTTAGTTTTTACAACTTTTACTTTATCGTTAATTTGTAATTCTTGCAAATGACCCATCAACAGAATATTCTAATCAAGGGTATATTGATAATCAAACCAATGATTCGTTGATATTGTCTGTTGTTCTAAAACATTTATGCCCAACTTGCGAAAATTTTGCAGAAGATGCTCTTGTTTTGTTGCCGCAAACAACAACATTAATGATGTCGCACATTGATTATAATGGATTCGAAATTATTAATCAATACTGCGGAAGCGAATTAGATACAGCAAAATTGTATAAAATTGTTTCTGAAAATTTAGGCGAAAAATCTATTTTTGCCTTAAATGGACAGAATTATTATGTAAAAACAGTAAAAAATGGATTGGACCATTGCAAAATTTGCCTGCTGAAACCCATAGTTTCTACAACAAAAATTCGTGGCAAATTGAAGAAAATCCTTTAAATAAAAATAGTACAATTATCACATTTACTATCACAGATATTGATTTGCAGTAATTTAACTTATCTCTCCAACTGTCTGATTAAAATTTGTCTGTCGGTTGGTTAGGGCAGCAGTTTTTCGTCTAAAATTGACGAAGTGAAAGCCTGTATCGAAAACGACTCGTCAGAAACAATCCTCGCAACAGCCCTCTACAACAACGGCGTTTTAAATTTTGAACTGCCTGCAACTTTGGCACGCAGCAAACTTATTCCAATGTTGGCGGAGTTTAGCGATTGGGGGCAATAACGTAACTATCAGCGATGCAAGCGTTAAAGGCGCATTTCTTGATTTTATGCTTTTCAAATCAAATGCACAGGAGGCACAGATGTTTTCGCAGAGTTACACAGAGATTTTTTTTCGGCAAAGGTTGTTTATGCCCTACATACACTGCAACGCCCTGTCATTGCAGGCTTTGACCCGCAATCTAATATAATTCAATGAGTTCCGACAAGCCCGCAAACATGGTGTTGCATTGTATTTAGGGAGAAAACACATATGACACACTGAGAAACAGTTTGTTGTAAAATTTATTCAATTTTTTTATAAAAAAGTTTGTTTTTTACAAAAAGAATTTACTTCCTTTGCGCTTGATTTCTAACTCGAAACTTTTTTTAGCAAAAATGAGTAAAATTGCGCAATTTTTGGCATTTATTTCAAATGTTATTTTTGAAAAATTTGAAATAAAGCACCTGACAAAAGCATATTTTGAGCGGGTAAAAAAAGGGGGGGGAGTGTGTCAAAATTCTAATAAAAAGCCCGCAAAATTTTGCCTATATAATTTAATTGAATAATATGAAAAAAACATTGTTTATACTAATAAGTTGTCTTTTTGTAGTAAGTTGTGGTAAAAAAGTAACTTGCGAGCAATTTCCGCAGAATTTTATAGAAAAATATATTCCTTACGAAACAGGACAAAAAGTTGTTTTTGTGAGCGATAATTTAGACACAATGAATTTTGTTGTAACAGAGGCGTATTTTTGGGAAAGTTACGATTATAAAAATCCCTCCGATGTGGATTGCGACAGATATTGCGAGCCTATTTATGTGAAAATGACAGATACGATTAAAAACATTGTTTTGAGGTATCAAATTGGCGTTGTTAAGGACTATATAAATTTTGAAATTACTATCGGCGATGCTTATTTTGATTCTCAATTTGTTGGAGATCCGCAATATTTTAAATGGTATGCGAAAGCTATTGTTTTTGCAAGGGAAACAAATATCGGATTTTATGTTTGTGATATTTATGATTATCAAGGCATTGGCTACTTTGAAGAAAAAACAGCAAATTCAAATTATGTCGGGTGGTATTTAATTTCAGACCACAAGCCGCAAATACGATATATTTCAGCAAATAAAAAAGGTTGTCTGTAATCAAAAATCAACTGCCCCGAAATTTTTCAGGGCAGTTTTTTATTTTTCTCCTCTGGCGCGATTTTGTAAATAGTGCCTTTTTTGTTTGATTTTCAGTTAGTTACAGCGCACAGATTGCAAATCTGCGCAAGCGAGGAAATTACAAAAAGCACTCTACACCGCGCTTCCAAAAACGTGTTACGCTTTGGCTCAAATATTTTTTGAATAAAAAAAAAATTGTACCTTTGCGCAAAAATAAAACAATGTCCCCGCATCTCGAAAATATCATATCGCTTTTGCCAGAAACGCCCGGCGTGTATCAATATTTCAACAAAGAGGGCATGCTGATTTACGTTGGAAAGGCGAAAAATCTCAAAAAGCGCGTGTCGTCTTATTTTACCAAAACGCACGACTCGCCAAAAACGGCTATCCTTGTTCGGCAAATCGCTGATATTCAGTATATTGTGGTGGAAACAGAGAGCGATGCGCTGCTGCTCGAAAATAATCTTATCAAAAAAAATCAGCCGCGCTACAACGTAATGCTCAAAGACGGCAAAACTTACCCCTGGCTCTGTATCACAAAAGAGGAGTTCCCGCGAGTGTTCAAAACTCGCAGAACGTTCAAACTCGCCGAATTTTTTGGTCCCTATTCTTTCGTCTATTCGCTCAACACGCTGCTCGAACTTATACACGAACTTTATCCTGTGCGCAAGTGCAAAATACCGATGAATTCAGATAAAATCGCTGCAAAAAAATATAAAATTTGCCTCGAATACCATATAAAAAACTGCAAAGGAGTGTGTTGCGGTTTGCAGTCGAAAGAGGATTACAACCAAATGATTGCCGAAATTCGCACTATCGCTCGCGGACACAGCAATTTGATTTCCGAATTTTTGCTAAATCAGATGTATATTCTCGCCGCCGACCAAAAATTTGAGGAGGCGCAACTGCTGAAAGAAAAATATGAGGCGATTTTAAAATATCAAACCAAAACCATTATTACCACCATAAATGACGATAATCTTGATGTTTTTGCTTTTGAAAAAGACGAAAATTCGGTATATATAAATATGCTGAAAATTGTGAAAGGTGCTGTAATTCAGAGTTTTACCATTGAATATAAGAAACAAATTGAGGAAAGCGACGAGGATATTTTTGCAATGGGAATAATGGAACTGCGCAATAGATTTCAAAGCAATTCGCGGAAAATTATCGTGCCGTTTTTGCCTGATTACGAAATTGACGGCGTGGAGTTTATTGTGCCGAAAAAAAACGGTACAGACAATAAAAAACTCTTGGATTTATCGCTAAAAAATGTAAAACAATACCGAAAAGACAAATATAATCAGGCGGAAAAATTGAATGTCGGGCAGCGCAATTTTAAGATGCTCAACGAGATAAAAGAACTCTTGCATCTTCCTGCTTTGCCACATTGCATTGACTGTTTCGACAATTCCAACATTGCTGGCAGCGATGCGGTGGCGGCGTGTGTGGTGTTCAAAGATTTAAAGCCCTCGAAAAACGATTACAGAAAATATATCATTCAAAACGCTGATACACAAGACGATTATGGCTCGATGTCGGAAGTTGTGCGGCGGAGGTACAGTCGAATGATTGAGGAAAAATCCGCGTTGCCAGATTTGATTATCGCTGACGGTGGAAAGGGGCAAATGGAAGCAATCCGCAGAGTTGTGGAAGACGAATTGAGGCTGAAAATCCCTATTGCAGGACTTGCAAAAAACCGCCAGCACAGGACAAACGAACTGCTTTTTGGTTTCCCGCCGAAAGTTGTGGGGCTGAAACCAACCGACAGAATTTTCAAGTTAATGACGCAAATTCAAGACGAAGTACATCGTTTTGCGATAACATTCCACCGCGACAAACGCTCAAAAAATCAAACAAAATCGGAACTCCAATCTATCAAAGGTATCGGTGAAAAGGCGCAAAATCAACTTTTACTCGCATTTAAAAGCATAAAACGGATAAAAGAAACTCCGCTTACAGACCTCGCAAAAATTGTAGGGCAGAGTAGAGCAGAGCAGGTGTATAATTATTTTCAAATAAAAAATTAATATAAACAACATAAAAATATAACACTTGAAGTAGCCGCATACTTTTAGTTTGCGGTAAAAAATACTCAAAATTAATTACTTATTCCTCAAAAATAGCCCTTTTTGAGTATTGTAAAAAACATTGTGCAGAGGTAATTTTGCGCAAATTTTTTATTTAATTTTTTACAAATGAACAAAATAGTTTTATTCTCGTTTTTAATAATTTTTAACGTTGCGGCTTTTGCACAAAACGTAGAAAATAAAAACGATACAACACAGCAAAAATCTGCTCGGAAAGAGAAATTTTTTAATGCCATTTCACGACTTTCTGTCGGTGGATACGGCGAAATTGTCTATAAACGCAATTTTTTTAGCGACAATATCAACCGATATTCGCACGCGCAGGACTACAAAAATGCGCCTTCGCACGGGCGTTTCGACCTGCCGCACATAACTTTTATGATTGGTTATGAATTCGGAAAAGGATGGCGTTTTTCGTCAGAAATTGAGTTTGAACACGGCGGAACAGAGGCGGCGGTGGAACTCGAAGCCGAAGAGGCGGGCGAGTACGAAACCGAAGTAGAGCGGGGTGGAGAAGTGGCTTTTGAGCAGTTTTGGATTGAAAAAACCTTTTTCCCTGCGCTAAATTTGCGTATTGGGCATATCATTGTGCCTGTCGGTTTCACTAATATGCGGCATATTCCGACCGAGTTTTTTACCGTTGAGAGACCCGAAGGCGAAAACACGATTTTGCCTTGCACTTGGCACGAAACAGGCTTGTCGCTATGGGGAAAAGCGAAAAATTGGAGGTACGAATTTGCGTTTCTTCCGGGCTTAAATTCCGAACTTTTTAACCGTCAAAATTGGATTGGTTACTCCTCAAAATCACCATTTGAATTTAAGGTGGCGAATACTTTTGCCGGTGCATTCCGCATTGATAATCAGTCAGTTAAAGGATTGAGAATTGGCGCAAGCGGTTATTACGGACACTCTTTCAACAACTCTGTGCAGACTACTTCTTCTCTAAAATACAAGAATGTGAAAGGCGCAGTGGCGATTGGTTCGGTGGATTTTGAGTATAACGACCATAATTTTATCGCTCGCGGTTATTTCGACTACGGATATTTGGGCGATTCGCAAGCGATTTCTATTTATAATAAAAATCTCCCAAAAAGTTCGATTTCATCGAGAACTAATGTCGCATCTGATGTGTTGATTTCGGGCGTTGAGGCAGGGTATAATTTTTTCGCGTTGAGTAATAATGCGAAAATCGCCAAACAAAAATTTTATCTTTTCGGCAGATACGAATATTTTAACTCAATGTGGAAAACGGCGGGAAATATTCCGAAAGACGAATGGTGTAGCCGTCAAAAAATCATTGGCGGATTTAATTATTTCCCTGTAAAACAGGTAGTTATCAAAGCCGAATATTCGTACAGTGTTCTCAAATCGCCGTACAATAATGAGCCGACTCTTTCAATCGGCATTGCCTATGCAGGATTTTTTACGAAGTAGAGTAGGGTAGAGTAGGGGCGAAAAATTTTTGCCCCTTTTATTTTTTTATTTCCTCAAAAAATTGTAAATTTCTCCTGTAAATTTTTATAAGTTTGTGCATAATTGAAAATTTTATGCTAACTTTCCCCTATAAATTCTTTCAAAGAACGCTTTAATACATATTTTCGCCTTATGATGCGATTTTCCCCTGCGAGTTTGGCATATCTGCTGTTACAGACAGGCATTAACTCATGTT
>JAISYF010000098.1 GCA_031270065.1 Prevotellaceae bacterium
AACTTGTCAGTTAATCCCTTACATTGAGCCGACTTTTAAGGCGGAATTTAGAGACGCGGAATATAAAAAAGGAGGGAGTTTATTACGTTACAGGCGCGGAAACAACATTTAGCGCGAGCGGCGCAAGCAGAAAAGTAACGCTTGGAAAAAGGATTAATTGAATATAGAAACGACAAAACACACAAAAACAAACAGAAAAATTGCGATTGCCGTATAAAAAATTTTGGGGTGCGCATCGGCGAACATCCCCCCCGCAAGAGATAAAAGAATATATGTGAGCATAACAATAAAATTTTTTACAAAGGTAAGAAAAATTTTCAACTTAAAACAAATAAAATTTATTACTGTCCGCTAAACATTTTTTTTGCTCAAAAAAATATTTAGCGGACAGTAATAATTACGAAAATATTAGGAAAAATTTACTGATTTTCGCTGAGTTTGACACCTTTCTTTCTTTCTTTCTTTCTTTCTTTCTTTCTTTAATTTTATAAGTATTTACAAATGGTCAAACACTGTTTATTCCCTGTCATTGCGGGTCAAAGCCCGCAATGACAGGGCACAACATCGAAAGTCGGGTATAACAATTAACAATTAATTTAACACTTTTCTTTCTTCAAATCCTCAAATCTTCAAATTGTATTTTTGCATTTTCAAATTTTCAAATCATTAAGGGGCAAAACAACATTTGCACTTTTATTTTCAGAGAGTTACGAAAAAATGATTGGTAAAACGGCAGATATTTTGCGGATACTGCGTTTTAGCCGCCCTGTTTGCACAAGCAGGGTTTGATTTCTGGTTCTGTTACCGTGTATTGAGCGGCGGTTGCGACTGCGCGATGCCCAATTTTCTTTTGTATTGTCGAGCCACGCCTGTTCTACAAAGCGTTCTTTGCTGAATTTTACTGCCAACGCAGCAATTTCATCAGGCAACGCTCCGTAACTTCTATTTAATGCGTCTATTCTTCGCGTAAAATCGGAAATATTTACTCTTGACATTGTTAAAATTATTTAATATTTTACTGTAAAATTGCTTTAAAGTACCTTTAACTTATTGATTATCAATGATAAAAAATTTTTTAAAAAAAGTTCGGTTATTTAAAAATAATGTTGTACTTTTGGGGTGTCGTTGGGTGCGCCCGACGGCTCCCATAAGCGATAAAGATTATTCTTTGTCGCTTATGCTTTTGTATATGCGCTTTTCTTTGTTATTTACAAGCCAAATTTCGCTGTTATTGTCTTGGTAATGTTTCATTTGACCATTCACAACGCGAACTGCGCTATCAAAATCGGCATCTTCGGGCAAATGAATAATAATAAATTCTGCCTGTTTAATACCGTGTTCTACGGCGTGTTGAATAGACCTTTTGCTTCCATTCGGTACTTCAATTTCAGCCACTTTCTTATTATATAACAAGTCTGGATTTTTGTCAGGAAATTTTTTAAGATAATTTTCAGATAAATATTTCTTTTTCAATTTCTTATCTTTTTCCTGTATGATTGGCAATAACTTTATTTTTGCCTCTTTATCGTGTTGTAACAGCGCATTAACGGCATTCAGGTTTTTTCCCAATTCCCTTTCGCCGTGCAACAGGTGTATATCAATTTCGCTGTCGCCAATCACAAGGCTTGTGTAAGAGTTTTCGGGCGGCAAATTTAGAAGTGCCCTGCTTAACTCCTCTGGAAATTCTTTAATACCATTAAAATACGGGTGTTCCTTTGGAAAAATCACGCCTGTTTTTGCTAAATTTGTACGAAACATTGGCGCAATATTGATACGTGGCACTTTTTCGTCAGGCGTTACCGCGCCAAAACCATCAGGCACTTGCAGGGCTTCACACCGACAACCCCAGCCGTTTGGCGGGTAGTGCGTATTCCAAAACTCGTCTTTTAGCGGGCGGGTAACGCCATTTAAAATTTGATGTTCCGGGCGTACAAAACTATCGCCGACAGTTTGATATTGCAAGTTTGGAATGGTGTCGGCGTCCTTTTCAAAATCAGCCCACCGCGCCGCGCTTGTTGCGCCTGCAATGGCTTGGTCGTATTCGGTGCGCATCCACGTCTGATTAAATTTCTCGTTGATTGTTTGCGCCGCCTCTTTAAAATCGTTCCATTCGCGGAGTTTGCCGTCATTATCAACCATTGCGGCAGAGAGGTCGCGCAATTCTTTGTGGTTTTTTGCCGCCGAAAATTGCCAACAATTATTGACCAGTTTCGAGAGCATAACCGCGTCTGGCGTTGTGAAATTTGCCTGCACCGCGCCGTAACTTTCAACTGCCCTGTTTGCGAGGGCTTTGCCTGTTTCAACGAGCATTTTATTTGTCGGCTGTTTGCCGTTGTACAAGTCCTTTAAAGTTTGTTTAAAGGCGGTTTCAATCTCCTTTAAATAGTCGGCGGGCAATGGCTCTGTGGCTGTTATTTTTGCGGACAAACAGGTCGGGCAAATGCAATCGTATAAGGGGCGCACCTGTACATCAGGGCACACACGCAGGTGCGCCCCTACCGAAAATTTGCGGAAAAACCTCCGAAATTTTGCGCCTGTTTTACGGATTTAATTGGCAAATTAAAGTTTTTTTTTCTTCGAGATTTTTGTTGAGAACTGAAATTAATTTTGTACCGTTGTCCCCGTCCTTTATTAGGATAAAGGGGACAGCGCGAAATGAAACAGAGCGCAAAATTATTCGTATTAATCTATCGCAAAAAATAACACAAAGATTTTTATACCTGACTTTCGATGTTGTTTTCTGTCATTGCAGGCTTTGACCCGCAATGACAGAAAATAAACAATGTTTGCCCAAAATTAATCATTCATCGACAACAAAAATTCCATATTATTTTCCGTTCTTTCGAGCCGTTCTTTCAAAAATTCCATTGCCTCCACCGAGTTCATATCAGAGAGGTAACGGCGCAAAACCCACATTCTATTGAGCGTGGCGTTGTCCAAAAGCAGGTCGTCTCGGCGGGTGCTGGAAGCCGTAATATCAACTGCGGGGAAAATGCGCTTGTTTGCCAAACGCCTGTCAAGTTGCAGTTCCATATTGCCTGTACCTTTAAACTCCTCGAAAATCACATCGTCCATTTTCGAGCCTGTGTCGGTTAATGCCGTTGCGATAATGGTTAGCGAACCGCCGTTTTCGATGTTGCGTGCTGCGCCGAAAAAACGTTTGGGTTTTTGCAGCGCATTTGCATCAACGCCGCCTGTGAGTACCTTTCCCGATGCTGGTTGCGCGGTATTGTAGGCGCGGGCAAGGCGTGTGATGCTGTCGAGCAAAATCACTACGTCGTGTCCGCATTCCACGAGGCGTTTCGCCTTTTCGTGTACCATATTCGCAACTTTAACGTGCTTGTCGGCAGGCTCGTCGAAAGTCGATGAAATCACCTCCGCCTTCACACTGCGCTCCATATCGGTAACCTCCTCAGGACGCTCGTCAATAAGCAAAATTATCATATAAACTTCGGGGTTATTTTGCAAAATTGCGTTGGCTATCTCTTTGAGCAGCACAGTTTTACCTGTTTTCGGCTGTGCTACAATCAATCCGCGCTGACCTTTTCCGATTGGCGAAAATAAATCAACCACGCGGATTGAAGTTGGGACATTGCTTCCGCTTACGAGTGTAAATTTTTCGTCAGGGAAAAGCGGTGTAAGGTGTTCAAACGGCACGCGGTCGCGCACAAGTTCGGGCAATGCGCCGTTTATTGTAGAAACTTTTACGAGCGGAAAATATTTTTCGCCCTCACGTGGCGGTCGAATTGAGCCTTCAACTGTGTCGCCAGTTTTCAAACCCAAAAGTTTAATTTGTGATTGCGAAACATAAATATCATCTGGTGATGAAAAATAGTTATAGTCGCTCGACCGCAAAAATCCGTAGCCTTCCGACATTACTTCTAATGTGCCTGTGCCTGTTAGAATATCGTCAAAATTATACTGGATGCGCTGATTTCGTTGATTTTGTTGATTTTGATTGCGGTTTTGTTGGTTTTTCTGTTGATTTTGCGGATTTTTATTTTTTTGCTGCTGCTTGCCGTTTATATGCTCAATAATTTCGGCAACAGACTGAAATTTAGGTTCTTGCGGCACAAAAGCAACTTCTTCCTCTTTGGGTTGTTCCGTTTGCTCTGGCTGTTCGCTTTTTTCCGCAACAGGCACTGAATTGTCAATTTTTTCCGTTTTTTCTACATTTTCCACAAAAATTTCAGGCGAAGGTTCCGCTTTTTTCCTGCCCCTTTTTTTCTGTGGTTTTTGTTCAACAACAGGATTTTCGGCTGGTTTTTGCTCTACAACCGCCTTATTTTCAGTCTCAATAGCCATCGGAATTTCTAAAATTGACTGTTCTTTTTCCGCTTGCGCAGGTTTTTCAGCAGGCGCAACGTTTTTGACTGGTTGTTGCGGCTTAACTGACTTTTTATCAATCCTTTTACGCTTATTTTGCCTCATTGTAGGCTCTTGCGTATTGGCAGCCTGAATGATTGCCTGCTGGTCGAGAATTGCATAAATTAAATTTTCTGGAGACAACGACGAAACCTTTTTTACGCTCATTTCCTCAGCGATTTTTTCCAATTCAGGTTGAGATTTCGCTCTTAATTGAAGAATATTATACATTTATTTTGAATTATAAATTATGTGTTTTTGAATTATAAATTATGTATTCCACACACATAAAACATACCTATAAACTCTTGTATGGCAATGTTTGTTTGGGTTAGTATAAAAAAAATTGAAATACAAATTTGAAATAAATTTTATAAAAGAAACATTCGACCGAATGCGCTGCAAAATTACAACTTTATTTTGGAATAAAAAAATATTTTAGAAAAAATCAAAAAAAAATTTTACTTTTGCATAAAAAATCACTCTAAATAAAAATATCATTTTATCAAAAAAATTACAGTAAATGAAAAAAATTTTGGTTTTAAGTTTAATAATCGCTTGTTATTCAGCGATTTATGGTCAATACACAATTTCCTCAACCGTTTTTGACGGTGCAACAAATACCGTTGTAGAGGGCGCATCTGTAAGGCTTTTAAATGTAGCCGACAGTGCAATAATTAACGGCGTAATTACAAATTCAGAGGGAAAATTTGAGTTAAACAATGTTAATTCAGGCATTTATTTGCTTGAAATCAGTTTTTTTAGTTATAAAACAATTCTTGAAAAAATTGAAATTCAAACCGAAAATCTTACTCTAAAACCATTTTATTTACAAGAAGATGCGCAGGTTTTGAACGAAATTGTCGTCAAAGGACAGTCGGCGCAAATGATAATCAAAGGCGACACCATTGAATTTAACGCCAACGCTTTTAAACTTGGCGAAAACTCAGTGGTAGAGGACTTGCTCAAAAAACTTCCCGGTGTGGAAATTACCTCAGATGGCAAAATTTTGGTCAATGGGCAGGAGGTAAAAAAAATCCGCGTTGATGGCAAAAAGTTTTTTGACGGCGATGCCGAAATGGCGACAAAAAATATTCCCGCAGAAATGGTCGAAAAGGTGCAAGTAATTGACCAAAAGTCTGAAATGGCGCAACTTACAGGCTTTGAAGATGACGACACCGAGCGTATTATCAACCTCACATTTAAAGAGAGCAAAAAAAAGGGCATCTTCGGCAATCTCAACGGCGGAATTGGCGCAGATATGAAAAAAAATCCCGATTTACGCTATGACGGCAACGGATTTTTAAATTTTATTAACAATAACACGCAAACTGCAATTATAGCAGGCGCGAACAATATCAACAACACGCGCAGCACTCGCGGCAGAGGCAGTTTCGGCGGAGGAAACGGTATTACGACCAGCCAAAATATCGGCATTACCAACTCAACTTATATCAATCCGAAACTCACAATCGGCGGTGATTTGATGTTTTCACACTCACAGAACAACACTGAAAGCACATCGGAAAAAGAAAATTTTTTAACAAGGAATAATTTTAAATATTCTACTATAACTAATTCATTATCAGACCATTACTCTATAAACGGCAGATTTGAACTCGAATTTAAACGCGATAGTTTCAACACATTTATTTTTCAACCGAATATCGGTTACAGTTACTCGACAATCGACACGCACGAAAATTTCGGTATAATTGTGGGCAACGACACCGCAAGCAACGGAAAGACAGATAATTTTAGCACTGCAAACAACCGCAATGGCGCGCTGATTTTCACCTACAACCGAAAATCGCAAAAACGGCGCGGGCGGACTTTCACGATGCGCTTGAACGGCGGGCTGACTTTTTCTGACGATTTAAGTACAAATATTTCGCAAAAACTTGATAATCAAGGAATTATAACTGACGACATTAATCAGCAAAGTAATCAAATCAGTCAAAAATATTCGTCTGATATTCGGATTTCTTATGTTGAACCACTTTGGAATGTGCGAAATTTGCTTGAATTGGTCGGCGGTTTCCGCTCAAATTATACTTATTCCGACAAAAAACAGTATAATTTTGACGGAAATTATTATTCTATTTTTAATAAAGATTATAGTAATAAAATAAAAAATAACTTTTTGAGCGAAATTTTTGAGTTAAATTATCGGCTGACACAGGCAAAATACAACCTCACTCTCGGTATTCACGTTGAGCCGTCTCAGACGCAAAATTTTGTAACTTACGGCAACGACAGCACGCGCAATTTTTACAACCACACAATAAATTATGCTCCAACTGCGCGGTTTCAGTATAATTTTGGAAAAAAGCATACTTTCAGGCTAAATTATCGCGGACGGACTACACAACCATCTGTAAATCAACTGCAACCGGTGAAAAATAACGCAAATTTAATGAATGAAACCGTTGGAAATCCGCTCTTAAATCCTGCTTTTTCGCACAATATTATGATGAATTACAGCCGTTTTAATGAAAAAAATCTCTCCTCGTTAAACCTTGATTTGATGGCAGCTGCAACGCAAAACGCACTTGTTTCAAACTCAATTTTCGATTCGTCAGGAAAGCAATACAATCAAACCGTGAATGCAAACGTTATTCCGTTTAACCTAAATTTTGGAATTTTGTATAATATTGCAGTTTTTAAGCGAAAATTAAACATAAACACCACAACCAGAGTGAGTTACGCAAGAATTTACGGTTATACTAAAAAGAATTTTACGCAAATCAACGACTTGTCGAATTTACCTTTGGGCGATTTGAGCGCAACCGATAATTCGAGCGTTCAGGAGCAACTTTCATTGTCCTACTCTCACGATATTTTTGAACTCGGTGCAAAGGGAACATTCAGATATACAAATACTTACAACGATATTTCTAACGAAACTGCAAATATTTTCGACTATACCGCAACAGGAAATTTTATATTGCGCCTGCCCAAAAATTTCACTTTTTCAACCGATATAAATTACACCGTCAGGCAGGGTTACGCAAATTTTGACCGAAATGAATTGATATGGAACGCCTCTTTGGATAAAGGTTTTTTGAAAAATCAACTAATTTTGTCGTTGAAAGCGTTTGATATTTTGCATCAAAAGCAAAATATTCGTCAAGTAGTTGGTGATAACTATATGCAATATACCACCACAAACACGCTGCAATCGTACTTTTTGGTTGTTTTGGCTTGGAAAATCAGCAAATTTTCGGGTATGTCGCAGTCGGAAATTGATAACAGCAGCCAGCAACGCAAAGGCAGAGGCAGAGGTCGCGTAATGCCGACTGAAAATATGCCTGAACCGCCGAAGGACAACATACCTCCGCCAGCCGATATGCCTATGCCGCCGATGTAGAGGCGAGCCTTTCCGCCACAAAAGATGCTACATCGTCTGCATACGAATTTGCGCCGAAACCAGCATCAAAACCGAGTTCGCGGGCAAGTTCGTGTGAAATTCTGGGACCTCCGCAAATCAAAATAACTTTGTGCCTAAGTCCCTCTGCTTCAAGCAGTTCCACAAGATTAACAAGGTTTTGAATATGCACGTCTTTTTGAGTAACGGTCTGCGATACAAGCAGCGCATCGGCTTTGAGTTCGATTGCTTTCGCCACAAAATCCTCGTTATCTACCTGACTGCCAAGATTATACGCCTCAAACATTTCATAACGCTCCAAGCCGTAATGCCCCGCATAGCCCTTCATATTCATAATCGCGTCTATACCGACAGTATGCGCGTCTGTGCCTGTCGATGCGCCGATTACAACAATTTTCCGCCCGATTTTTTCGCGTATAAAATCGTCGCATTCGTGCATATCCATCACGCTACTTTCCACTTTCGGCACGCGGATTGAGGTGTAATCGACAGTGTGCGGACAAGTGCCGTAACAGTTAAAAAATGTGAAGCCTGTTGTAAGTTCCTTATAGAAAACCACTTGCGGATTATCTAACCCCATTTTCCGCATAAGTTGCTTTGCCGCCTCCGCTGCCTCATCACCATACGGCACAGGCAGGGTAAAACTGACCTGCGTTTTACCGTCATTCATAGTATCGCCGTAAGGCTTAATATTCTGTAAATCAAGGGTTTTATCAAAATTTTTTCCCTCTAATGAATAAAGTCCGCTGCTCATATTTTTGAAAATTATAAATTTAAAATTATGAATTATTAAAAATGTTCATAAATTGGCACAACAATTTAAGGCGCGCGTTGTGTCTGCTTTTTACCTCAATCGGCACAATAAATTTCATATTTTATTTTTTATGCAAAGATAACATAAAATTTTCAATTATACACAAACGCATAAAAATTTTCGGTATTATCAAGCGTAATCGGACTATCAAAAAAAACATCTAAACCTGATTTTTTGTATATTTGAAGAATAACTTCAAAATTATCAAATATGAAGACATCAGGTTTAGACGTGCACAAAGGTAGTATAAAATTTTCAATTACACACAAACTTATAAAAATTTTTCAGAAAAATTTATAGGGGAAAGATACTAATTATTTTTCAATTCTCTTTAATCTGCGTTTTATATTCCTTTGCACCACAAAATAATCTATCAAGCACCCAAAAATATTCATTAGCAGAATTGCGAGCATCATTCCTTCGGGGTAGCCGGGATTGAGAACGCGGATTATCACTGCCAATGCGCCGATAAGAAAACCGTAGAGCCATTTGCCAGTTTCTGTGCGGGCGGCAGTTACAGGGTCGGTTGCCATAAACACCGCGCCGAATGCGAAACCGCCCAAAACAAGATGGTTGTACCACGCGAGGTTTGCGATTGCTGTGTCGGGTCCACAAAGGTTAAAAATCAACCCCATAAACGCGCCGCCGAAAAATACGGAAAACATAATTTTCCAACTCGCAACGTTTGTCAAAATTAACAACGCAGCACCGATAAGAATTGCAAGCGTGCTTGTTTCGCCAATTGAACCGGGTATCGTACCCAAAAATGCGTCAAAAAAACTGATTGGATTACCTAAAATATCGCTGAAATGCGCTTCTGCGCCTGTTGCCGTACCGAGTTGCCCAAGCGGGGTTGCACCCGAAAAACTGTCAACAGCAGTGCCGCCGCCAAAACCGAACACCGATTTTGTGCGCACCCAAACACTGTCGCCCGACATAGAAGACGGATAGGCAAAAAACAGAAACGCCCGCGTTATCAACGCCACATTAAAAATATTGTAACCCGTTCCGCCAAACACTTCTTTGGCAAAAATCACAGCAAAAGCCGTTGCCACAGCAACCATCCAAAGCGGCGTATCAACAGGCACAATGAGCGGTATCAAGATGCCCGTAACCAAAAAACCTTCGGCAATTTCGTGTCCTTTGATTTGCGCCGAAATAAACTCAATACCCAAACCCACCACATACGAAACTACCAAAATCGGTAGCACCGCGAGCAGTCCGAACCAAAATTCGGACAAAAATCCGACACTTTCGCCGATAGCCGTAAAGTGCTGATAACCAACGTTCCACATGCCAAAAAGCAACGCGGGAATTAGCGCGATTACCACCACAAAAAGCGTTCTTTTGGAGTCGGTAGTGTCGTGAATATGCACACCGCTTTTTGAGGTTTCATTCGGTACGAATAAAAATGTTTCAAAACCGTCAAACACCGAGCGCAATTTCGAGAGTTTTCCCCCTTCCGAAAATGTCGGCTTTATTTTTTCTACTAATTTGTGTAAATTCATATTTATTTTTAGTTTTAATTTTAATTTTAATTATTTTTTTCTTTCTAAACCATCTTGCTAACATCTGCAAAGGTACAATTATCTTGCGGGTATGTTTTCCAATTATACGGTGCGGGCAAAAACGCTTTTTGTTCGCTGTTTCGGTTTGCATTCGCCCAAATCAACATCTATTCCAACTCTTTTCTCATATAATCCAAACTTTCCCTCACAATTTTTTGTACGGGAATTTTTGAGGTGCAGACAAATTCGCAGAGGGCAAAATCTTCGGGAGCAACCTCGTATGCGCCCAACTGCTCCATTTTATCTATATTCTTGACAATCATTGCTTTAACGAGTTGTTCTGGCATAATATCAAGCGGAAAAACCTTTTCGTATTCGCCGCTCATAATAAATGCCCGCTCGCCACCCAAAATCCGTGCGTCAAACGAAAAACGCTTTTTCGGACAGATTTTTTGCAAAATTTTAGTAAAATAAAGATTTGTTGTACTGAAACTGTCAAAACGCGGCATTATCCAACCCAAAAGTTCGTGTGTGCTGTCGCCTTCGGGAATTGCCGTAATTTGCGGCGCAAACGGCGATAAAAAATCGTTTTCCAACACTTTTTCGCCCGTCAGCGGATTGCCTGCAATATAGCGTAATTTTATTCCTTTGTAAATGTTATAATGCAGAATATCAGCAATTTGCACACCTGTAACGGTGCTAATGTATGACGGTTTTTCAAAACCTTCGCCTGCGAGCGCAATAATTTTTGTGAAATCGGTTTTTCCTGTTAGCAGAAATTTTCCGAGCAGCGCAACGTCTTCAATGTTCATTGTCCAAACCACCTCGCCTTTGTTAATCGGCGCAAGTCGGTTGATTTGCACGCTGACATTTCCCGCAGGATGCGGTCCATCAAACTCATTGATTTCCACATCTTTAAATGTGCGCAATTCGTCAGCGGTATTTTTTCCGACAGAATAAAAAACTTTGCCGTCAGTCAGTTTTGCCAATGCCGACAAACCCGCTTGCAGATTGCTTTTTTGCCCTTTCATTACAAAATTATAGTCTGGCGCAAGAGGCGCGGTGTCGAATGCGGACACAAAAATTGCTTTCGGAAACCTGTTCGGCATAGCCACAATATCGTAGGGGCGTTGGCGGATTAACGCGCCGAAACCCGCATTGAGAATGATGGCGTAAAGGTACTCACGCTCCGTTGTTCCATTGTCATTGCGAGCTTGACCCGCAATCTTATTCCAAGTCGGGAAAACCTCGTATTCCTGTTTTTTGTCTGTTAAAATACTAATATACAGCAATTTACGTTTGTTGCCGCGAGCCACTTCGTCAATCACGCCGCTTTTTGGGGCAACGATTTTGAGTTCTGGAAAATTTTTATCAAACATCACCACGCCGCCCGCCTTCACTCTATCGCCCTGTTTTACAGCGGGTTTTAACGTAAGTCCGAGGTAATTGTCAGGTACAAGCGCAATTTTGTCCGAAAATTCATAGCCGTCAATTTCAGTTGCCGCCTTGCCTTCCATTTTAATATCCAATCCCTGTTTAATTTTAAAAGTATTCATATAATTTTGAAATTTTATTTACGTTTTTTTTTTTAAAAGAATAAATTTTTCAGAGAAAATATCCCTTAAAAAACTTGCAAAATTAATAAATTTTTGTGAAATTGGCAAACGTTTTTTCAATAAAAAAAGTCGGTTATCACAACCAACTTTTTCCCATAAAAAAACCTATCTTTAATTTTTACTCTAATATCAAAATTTTCTTCACAAGGCTTGTGCCGTCAATCATTATGATATACGCACCTTGTTTTAGCGAGGCGATTATTTCGGGGTTTTGCGTGATTGTTGCCGAAAAGATTTTTACACCCAAAAGGTTGTAAATCGACACTTTTTCACCCACTGCAACGCCTCTTATTTCCACAATATTTTTATACGAAATTATCGACTTTCCGTTGTTTTCTATTTCGTCAAGACCAACTGGGTCCATGATATTTATTGTGCAAGTTGCAGATTTTGAATTGTCGGCGGTAGATTTTGCGGTAATGGTTGCCGAGCCTGCTGCGAGTGCAGTTACAACGCCGTTATTTACACTTGCAACGCTTGTGTTTGAACTTTCCCAAGTTACAGTCTGCGAAAACGCGCCTGTTCCCTGCACCGTTGCCGAAAGAGTAACCTGACTCTCTGTTTCAAGGTTGCCGCTTGGGCAATTTTGAATAGAAACGCCTGTGATAAGAGGCGTGGTGCTTACCGTTACTGTTGCATTGCCTTTTTTGCCTGTGTCAAAGGTTGATGTTGCCGTTACAGTGATTGTAGTTGCCGTTTCTCCCGCTGCAACAGTTAATAATCCGCCTGTGCTGATTGTTGTGCCTGCGCTGTTGTTGCCTGAAACAGACCATGTTACAGCAGTGCTTGCACCGCCGACAGCAGTTACATTTGCACTGAATTGTTGTGTGTTGCCTTGTTGAACAGATGCTGTTGCGGGTGTTACGCTTACGCTTGAAATAGCGGGTGCAGGATTAACCGTAATTGTTGCATCGTCATATTTTGTTGCGTCTGCCGCTGATGTTGCGCGAACAGTGATTGTGCCTGCGGAAGTGGTTGTCAATACATTTCCGTTCAAAGTGCCTGATGTGCCACCGCTGACAATGCTGTAAGTTACATTTTGGTTTGTTGCGTTTGACGGCGCAACTGTTGCCGAGAATGTAACCTGCGCGCCTGCCGTTACAGTTTGCGTTTTGGGCGAAATTGTTACATCTGATACCGCTACAACATTGCTTACCGTTACTGTTTTTGTGAGCGTGTTGTTATTTTCGTTTGATTCTGTGATTAAGTTGCCATCATCAACCTCTGCGCAAACTGTGTAATCGTTAGCCGTGCCTGCTGTCCAAAATGCGTTTCCGCTGTCGCCGCCATTGATTGTGAGCGTAATAATGCCACAAGGCGGGATTGCTACTGGCAGTCCGTTATCGCCTTTGTTTTGGTCGCTCCAAACGAATGTGTTGCTGTTCTGAACATAACCTGTTGTACAACTTCCAATTCTGAACAATAATCCAAGTTTTGCGCCTGCGGGAATTGCCGTTCCGCCATTATTTTTAACCGTTGCAGTAAATACAACGTGGTCGTTGGGCTGCGGGTTTGCTGGACTCCAAGAAAAATCTTCTACAATCAAATCTACCTCGCCTGTTGCAGTACAGGTTGTTACGTTAATAGTTGCCTCTCCATACACTCCGCTGCCGTCCTGTGCGGTTGCTCTGACAGTAGCCGTACCAGCAGCCAAGCCCGTTACAACACCGCTTGCATTTACGCTTGCATAAGTGTTGCCGCTTTGAATACTCCAAGTTACATTTGTATTTGTAGCATTTGATGGAGTAATTTCCGCTGTCAAAGTTGTCGTATTGCTGACGCTAATAGTTGTCGAAGAAGGAGTAACCGCGATGTTTGTAACCGCTCTGCTATTGACTGTTATTACAGCAGTTGCGGTTTTGTTGCCGTCTGCCGATGTAACTTTGATATTTGCCGAGCCTGCCGCCAAACCTTTAAATTCACCTGTTGCGCTATTCACTAATAGCAGTTTGTCAGCGCCAGATGTTATTGAGAATGTAACATTTTTATTTGTTGCATTTGCTGGATTAAATGTAACAGGAACGGTTATATTTTCATTTATATAAACCGATGCGTTTGAAATTGATACGCTTGTTACCGAAACTGTCGGTACAACCACTGTAATGCTGCAAGTTGCTTTTTTTGTGTTGTCTGCGGTAGATGTTGCGGTAATAGTTGCTGTGCCTGCGGTATTGCCTGCGGTTACAAGTCCTGATGTAGAAACAGTTGCAACATTAGTATTGTTGCTTGTCCATGTAACCGTTTGCGGAATTGTGCCGCCTGTTCCTTGAACGCTTGCAGAGAGTTGGCGGGTTTGTCCGGACTCAAGGTCCCCGCCTGAGCAGCCCGACATTGTAACGCCTGTGATAGTGATTGTCGGCGTTGTAGTGCAAGTGGTGCAGCCTGATGTTGAAGCAGTCCAGCCCGAAGGCATGCCGTAAGGAGCAACATTGTCACCCTCCACTCCCGAAAATGAACCGCAAAACGTTACATTATTTATTGTCGGACCATCTACAAAACGAATGCCGACTGCATTTCCCCAATTGCTGTTTTCGGTATAACCGCGTTTGCTTGTGCCGTTAATCGTAATGCCATTCATTGTAACATTACTGATTTGACTGCCTGACTGGTTTCTGAAAAATATTGCATCTGCATTTGAATTTTCAATATTAATGCAGGTAAAATTTATTTTTCTAACATTATTACAGCTTGACGCAGTGGTAATATCTACCGCCGCCAGCACTCCGCCGTAAGCATCACGCCAAGTGCCACAACGAATTACGTCAATATTTGAAAATTCGTGTGTTGTGCCATCTGCAAAACAGGTGCCCGTAAATTTTCCATTCACGCGAATGCCTGTTTCATAATTATCTCTTACAATGATATTTTTCCATTTATTGCCCGAACCTCCATAAAGAGCGCAGGAAGAGGCAAACCAGCAATGTTCCGCTGTATTGTATTCAAAAGTATTATTGTTGCAAGCCATATTGTCAGCAGGCCAAACCGCCATATCGTCATCGCCATTGTTTCTAAAATTACTATGGCTAACGGTGCAATTTACAGAACCTCTGCAAAGATTTATTCCGTCTGCATAATTACTTCTAAATCTGCAATTTGTAACAGTCATTCCGTCTGCATTTGCCGAGCCGTAGCCACCGTCATAGTTTCCTATCCATGCGCCGCACTCAAAATGTTCCACCCACATATCCGAAACACTGCCCCAAACGCCACGAATTCCCTTATTGCTGCTACTGCGCGATTTGTTGGTGCAATTCAAATACATATCTTTTATGCCGCAATTAGTGCTGTGTCCAACAAAACCTGCCTGATTGCCTGAAAAAGTGATATTTGTATACCATTTTCCTGCTCCACGTATAATTTTGCTGCCTGTACCTGCATCAATATAATTGTTGCAGGTGTAATTTCCCGCAGGAATATATGGATTTGCAGTATTTTCAATAAAAGATTTCAAATTGTCGCCTGTAAATGCCGTATAACCCGCAGGACAGGCAATAGCATCAGGCACATCTTCTATTTCTATAAAATCAAGATAAAGATTGCCCTGACTGACAATTTTTATCGTTCCCGTAACCGATGATGAGTGCAAATAACGCTGTTCGTCATAGCGCATACGCGGATTGCCGTTTGTTACGTTGGTATAATTTTGATTGTTGTCCGTTTGCAAATTTTTCCAACCATAAGAGGCGTCAAAAGTGAGCGTTGCCACCTCTGCATTGTTGATGTAGAGTTTTGCCGAAACATTTGTGCCTGAAGTCGCCGTTTGCGAACTTGCGCCCGATGCTCTGACAACAATGCCACGAAATGCTGCCGAAGCAGTCCATTCTTTCGACTGTCCATTTGACAAATAAACACAAGTACGCCCTGATGCTTCATAGGCGATGTTGTTTTGGGCGTAATTTGTTATAGATGTGCCTGCTCCAGAGCCGTTTTCGGCTTCGTAGCGCGTATATGGCGCATCGTGATAACCGCGCTGTTGAGCAAAAATTGTAACAGAAAATAATAAAAATGCGACTGCGAGGCAAAAAATGTTGTTTTTCATATTAGTCATAAATTTAAAATATATATTTTTTTTTATAGAGTTAATAGAGTTGCAAAATTACTCATTAATATAAATAATATAATGTACCGTTGAAAAAAATATAGAAAAAAAAACAGTTTTTTTTTGTAAAAAAACAATTAAACCCTTATAAATCAGACATTTATAAATTTTTTTCAAAGAAAAAAAATATAGATTTTTTTTGTAAAAAAACAGTTAAAACAAAAAAATTTTAGGATATAAGAAACAGAAAATACACCATTTCTAATAATATTTAATAAAAAAACTGCCCGCAAAATGTTTTTTGGGGGCAGTTTTTTTATTTATACGCATAACCAACATTAATAACTTGTTGCTCTGCGCCTTTACCATTTTTGAATTTAAAACTACCATTAGTGAGTTTTATTGTGTCTAAACCGCTAACACAAGTAACATCAAATGTTCCACTGACAATAATATTTTTGCCCTTATTATCAGAGAGTTCGCCGTCTAAATACAGATTAACAACACCATCTATTGCCTCATAGATTTTTTCGTTTGGATTTTTAAAACTTAAATTCCAAAAGAATTGATTTGTTTGATTTTGTGGTTGAAATTCAGTGTTTTTTGCCATTGATTTGTCCTTAATCACAAAAGACACAAAATCATCACCTTTATTCAATGCACTACAAGATTGAATATTATAATTCAAAAATGGGTAACCAAAGTTATTACTCATTATACTGACGTTTCCGCCATTATATTCGTAATATTTGCCGTCAGAATAAAACGACATTTCCGCTATCATTTTATTTTTTTCACAAGAAAAAAATAAGAGAGCCACACTACAAATTAAAATAAATTTTTTCATTATTAAAACAATTTTAAATTTTTAATTAAAACCGCATCTTTTTTCTTACTTTCTTTTTTCAAAGAATTTTTGTTCAAAATGTTGCTGCAAAAGTAAACATTATTTTCTATTTGCAAGCATTTTTAAAAAAAAATTTTATAAAAAATTCATATTTATAAAAGTTTTTTATTCTACCACATTCCATTTCACGCCGTTTTCGTCTGTAAACGAAACAAGCCCTTTTCCTGCAACAAGTTTTGCAACATATTCGCCCTGCCTGTTGTACATATTGATTGTATCTGTTAAATAAGTTGCTATCTCGTCCGAATTATACGGCATATAATTTTCATCATACGGCGTTTCTCTGTAAAATTGAGCATCCTGTTTTATATCAGGCAAATTTATTTGCAAATGAAAAAGCAAAAAATATCTGTTATAAACTTCTGCAGATAAAAAGAATGTCCAATTTTCTGTACTTATGCCATCGTAAATCCTAAAATCCAACAATTCGCCTGTGCTAAATCTATGAGTACTCTGTTCAGGAGGAATCTCAAGAAATATATTATTTGCGACGGCATAATCAATTGAAAACTGAATACGTTCATTATTTTCAGATATAAACTGTACAATATTATTTAATTCCATATTGTCTGAATAAGAAAAGAATTTTTCTGAGGGAAATTTATTCCATAAAGCAATATCGCTATCGGGAATTCTTTTTTTACAGCCAACGGCAAACAGCAATACAAATACAACAACAAATTTATTATATTTCATAATTATTTACATTTAAAAGGTATAAACTGCCGAACAACCCACAGAAAGAATATGTAAAAACATACCGTCAATAATATCATATCCTTTGAGATTTATACCAAGTTGCCATTTGTCGGTAAGAGGGCAAAGATATGAAAGTTTTACATTCAATCCAATATTATTATAAAGACGAAGTTTGTAAAAAAAAGGTTTAAAAGCGTCAGGGTTAGTATCTGAAGTATTTATATACCAAGAAGCATACGCTAAGTCGCCCTTAAAATATGTGCCTCCTGCCGAAAGCCGTATTCTGTGTCCTTTTTTTGTTCTTAATAAATCGCCGAAAATATCAAGCGAAACAAGCATGTATGATGAATTAGCCCTTTGCCAACTGTATTGTTTTTGTAAAGACTGAAAAGAGCCAAGCGAAATCTGCGCCCCTAATCTGTCCAAAATAGAATAGTTTGTTTGTACGCCATACTCCAATCCCATTAAACTAAATTCACTTTCTATTCCAAAAGCAGCGAAAGGCTCTATTGCCCATCTATTGGCAATTTTGCTTTGAGAAAAAGAAAACGTGCATAACACACTAAACAAAAATATTGCAATTATTTTTTTCATAATATTTATTTTTTTATGTTTAACAAAAAATGTGCAACAGCAGCATAAAAACTGCCGTTGCACAAATTAAAATATTAATTTCGCGGTATCAACATATATTTAATTGAAAATTTTGCATTACCGCACCAATAATATGCAAAGCCGTCAGGCGTTAAGCCCGCATTGCCTACAGCCGTTTTTGCCGTAATAAAATAAACATCTCTTTCCATAGCAGGCAACACTCCTTGAAAATCATTTTTATTTCCAATTGTAATAGATGTTTTCAATGTGAATTTATTCGGTATGGACATATCTATGGGAATAGCAGTATCATTACCGCCATCTACTTCCCAAACGGTAACAGTCATAACAGTCTTATTCGGACTTGGATCCCAATCTTGTATGGCAACACGATCTGGTATCTCTGTACCATTATCAACTTCATCTCGGGTAAATTCTCTTTGGTAATCGGCGTGCGATTCGTATGTTGTATCGTTGCCGTTGAGAGTTGCCAAGATTACTTTTGTTCTTACCTCAGGGCGTCTCCAAATTATTCCTTCATCAAGTTCGTGAAAAGAATAATTACCGATATAAATACGATAAACATAGTTGGGGTCGTCATACCCATGTTTTTCGTCGTCATTTGAGAAATCGAAAATCATCTTCTCTTTTGGTATTCTTACCATCCAAATGATGCCGTCTTTTTCATAAATGCCTTCATTAAATTTTGGCAATTTTTCATACGGCACTTCACCTGCCATAACTGCAAGAACAGGATTTTCCCGCAAATACTTTTCGGTTACGTGGGCAATAACAAATTTTTTCAAACCATTTTTGTCTTTGGTATAAGCGAACACATCTTTGTCATTTTGTTCATCTTCTACAGGTACAACAAATGGTTTTGTTGTTTTGTCCCATCTTGCCGAATATGGAAAATAAATTTGAATTTCATTTTCCACAACATAACTTACAAGCGGATTTGCCAAGTTCTCTTTAAGACTTAACTTTGTGTCCACTTTAAAAGCCGTGCGCAACAATTCAGTTAATGTTGAAATATCAACATTTCTATCAATAATCTTACTTTCCTCTGGAAAAAGTATGTCCCTTACATAAACATACTCATCCATACCGAAAAGCAGATTTTGATTTACAGCAGACAACACTTGCTGCATTGCAGCAGTATTGTCCGAAATTTCACAGATAATCTGCGAAATACTGTCTAAAACAACATCGGTTGTTTTAGGTGCTTTTTGTCTTGACGCTGTATTTTCCAACGCCACATCGCTTTTATTACAAGCGACCAAACCTGATGCGGCTATTGCCACAAATAAAATAAATTTTCTCATTTTATAATCCTCCTATAATTTTATTCAAAATCTTGTTTGTTTTTGTTTTATAAGATTTTGAATGATTTTCCTTCTACTCATGTGGCTTTTCGCAGGAAATAACTTCGCCCGTTTTTAAAAGTTTCCGCTCTTTCTGCACAATGATTTATGTGTTTTTGCAGTTTCACATTTTACATTTGTCTGATATAGGCAGTAAAAAAACCTGTGTATTTGCCGAACTTCGCC
>JAISYF010000114.1 GCA_031270065.1 Prevotellaceae bacterium
TTGCCTTAATTTTAATCCCGATGTTATTGGGGTGTATTTAAAAAAATTAAATGATACATTATTTTTATATTCAAATTTTTATTATCCGAAATTAGAAAAGGAATTAAAAGTAGATGTACAATATTCAAAGTTTCAGCCGCAAGACAATTTTTTTGATGTTGTTTTGACAAGCCCGCCTTATGGCGACAGTCGCACAACCGTTGCTTACGGACAATTTTCGACACTTTCAAACGAATGGTTGGGAATTGATTATGCCCGTAAAATTGACGGAATGTTGATGGGCGGTGTGAAACCAAAAGAAAATATCAAAAACGGCATAATTTCTGATTATATTTCAGAAATCAGTAAAACGGACAACAAACGAGCATTAGAAGTTTCGGCTTTTTACAACGATTTAGACAGTTCCATTCGCAAAGTTGCCCGCAGTATTCGCAAAGGAGGAAAATCCATTTATGTTGTTGGAAATCGTACTGTTAAAAATATTAAACTGCCAACCGACCAATTTATTGCCGAAAAATTTGAGGAAAATGGTTGTCAACACCTGATAACATACGAGCGGGCATTAAGCAACAAAGCGATGCCATGCCGCAATTCCCCGACAAATGAAGCAGGAAAAACAGTTGCTACAATGCTTTGGGAATATATTGTTGTGTGTGAAAAATAAAACAGATAAACTACAAGGGGACTTCTAAAATTTGATTTTTTATTATAATTTTTTCAACAAAGCCAAAGTCCGTTTAAACTCTGTCAAAAAATCGCTGCAAAGTTACAACAAATTTTTGTTATAAATACATTTTTTTGTAAAAAATTTCTACCTGTCTATCTACCTATATATCTATCTATCAGCATTTTAGCATTTGATATTTAACCTTTTTTAACTTTAATTGGTTGTAGTTGCAGGCGAACAATTTGCTCGTAGCGATACATATTTGTAAGTCAAATTTATCAATCCAACAACGCCTTTAATTCTCTCAAATTTTGTGCAAGTGAGTGTTCATCGCTCAAATTGTAGTAGCGTTTTATTAGCAGATGTAAAATTGTGGGTAGCGGCGTTTTCAATAATTGTTCCAACGAAATTTTTACCCCCTGCGTTCTAAAACCGATACTCTCTGCCGCGTCTGCAATGCCAAGCATCGACACGCCCTCGCGGGTGATAAAGGATTTTTCACGCAAGAATTGATTTGAGTAGGATTTGCCGTAGAATTTGGAAATCATACGCAAGCAGGTAGCACCGCAGTCCATAGCATCGAGTTGGGGGAAGTGGGAGAAAATCATTTTGATAAAAAATTATTTTTCTTTTATTATATAATTATTATCTTCTTTTATTAAAAAATAATCTTTTGAAAGAGTTAACTCCCAATTATCACTATCTATAATATTCTGTTCATTAATTGTTATCTGTAAAACAGGAATAAATAAGTTTGCATTATCAGGCGAAAAAATACCACCATTTTGTTTTACTGTCAAATTTCCCCAATTTGAGAATACGGTAAAATGTGGGCAATAATTACCTAAACTGTCAATATATAAAAAAGAAGAAGGATTAAAATTACATTTTGAATTTTTTAAAGGCAAAATTAATAAAGAACTATTTTTAAATTTTTCTTTTATTACATTTTTGTTACTGTTTCTTTTTTCAAATATCTCTTTTTCCTCTTGTATTAAAGTTGCATATTTGACATTGCTTGAAAATTCTTTTGCGTTAATATAAAATATATTACCGTTAGTATATTGTAATAATAATCTGCATAAGTCTGTATTTTTATTTATATTTAAAGTCCAAGTACTTGAATATTGAGAAAGCAAAGAACAATACAGAAGCCCAGACAAATAACCGTAATTTTTTGAATAATCCTGTGTTTTTTCAATCCAATTTTTAAAAATTTCTATTTTATTCAAAATAATACTGTCTTTGTTATTGTTGTGAATTAATGATGACAAAAATATTCCTGTAAATTGCGCTGTGCCTTCAACTATTTCAAACCTGTTTTCAATAGTATCTACTCCGACATATTTTGCTCTGCGGTAATTTCTGCAAGACGCTGCGGTATCAATTAAGCAATTTTTAATTATAATATTTTTCTCATTATAAGCCTTCCATAGATACTCCCATTCCAACCGCATAAAAATACGACTACTATCATTTGTAAGATGGTTTGCAGCATAATTACTTCCGTACAAATTTATTTTTTTTTGCAATGTATGAAATAAATCGTGTAATGTTTTTTCTACTAAAACATCATAATTTTCTCCGACATTATAATTTATTATTGTAAAATCATTTACATTAATATCAACATTTGCTTTTTTTCCAATAAAATAATTTTTGTGTTTTTTTAAAGCAATATTTTTAATATTTGAAGTTGCAATCAAAGAATCATTTGTTGTGTTTAACATGATAATTTTCTTGCTCAATTTATGCTTCCATAATTTGCCATTATCCTTGTCAATTATTTGTGAAACAGAATTAAGCACACAAAGTGCTGTATCAACAAAATTATTAGAATAAATAGATGTTGTCGCTATTGCAAGAAGGCAAACTGTTAAAAAAACTTTACTCATACTTTGCTTTAATTAGTTTATTTATAGCACCCATTTTATAATATTTACAGAGAACTTTTGGGTGTTTTGTTAAGTCTTTATATAATTTATTGTTAAATTTTACAACGTTGTGAAACTTGACACCTACGAACAAAGGTACACAATTTCTGCGTTAGTTGCGCAAGGATGTACCCAAAAATTTATCGCAGACAGTGTAAAAAAAAATAAGTCTGGATTAGCAGAGAGCTTCGGCGCAATATAAATACGAAAACATGCAAATATTCGTTTTCGGTTGCGCAGGAACTCGCCGATTTACGCAAGGAAAGAATGAAAATTCCGCGTAAATTGAATGTAAATTTGAAGAAAATATCTTTTCTTTGATTGAAAAAGATTGGTCGCCGCAACAAATTGTCGGCAAAAATAATCGCGGCGCAATCGTTACTGTTGTGGAAAGAAAAACCAATTTTTTGCTGATGGAAAAACTCGAACACAGCAAAAATTCGACAGAATTAACGAAAATTCTGTATAAATTGTTGTTCGCCTGCATCAATTCACACAATTACAGGCGACAATGGAACGTAATTTGCCGACCACGAAAACATCGCTAAACTGCTGAAAAACAGTTTTTTTTTACAAATCCGTGCTCTTCCTGGGAGAAAGGAGCGGTTGAAAATGCCAATAAACTTATTCGACAATATATCCCTAAACAAACTAATTTTGACACTCTTAACTATCAGTAAATCAAAGAGATAGAGCATCAAATAAACAGCCGACCAAGAAAAAAATCAGGTTTTTATTCGCCAAAAGAAATTTTTTACCTAAATTTGCAATCCTAAATAGTTGCATTATGTGGTTGAATCTATCAAAGGCATTTATTTGATAAAAATTGGCAGTTTTGTAGAAAAATTTATAAAAAAATAAAAAATAATTTTTGATTTTGCCGCCAAAAAAGAATGTATTAAATTTAGATAATAATAAAAATATTTAAAAAAATATGAAATTAAATACAAATTCAAATTTTTACACATTAATTTACATTACTGTAATTATTGTGGTTGTGGCGTTGATGCTGTCGATTGCATCAGGCGCGCTGAAAAGCCGTCAAAACGCCAATGTGGAACTTGACAAAAAAAAGCAAATCCTTTTGTCTTTGCCAGCTGTCGAATTGAAAGGCGCAGATATTGAGAAAACTTATGCGCAGTTTATCGAAAAAATGGTGTTGCTTAATTATGACGGCGACATCATTAAAGAAAATGTAGATTTCAATTACGTGCCGACAAAAGAGGAATTTCCGCTCTACATCGCTAATGTTGAGGGACAAACAAAGTACATCATTCCGCTCAACGGTGCAGGACTTTGGGGTGCAATTTGGGGCTATATCGCGCTAAATGACGACAAAAACACTGTTTATGGCGTCTATTTTTCGCACGCGAGTGAAACGCCCGGACTCGGCTCTAATATTGTTGAAAAGCCGTTTCGCCAGCCATTCGAGGGCAAACATATTTTGAACGCAGCACGAGAATTTGTGTCTGTCGCCATTGAGAAAAAAGGGCAAAAAGCCAATGGTAGAGAGCAGGTTGATGCCATTTCAGGCGGCACAATTACCTCAAAAGGCGTTGAGGCAATGCTCGAAAACAGTATGCGGGAGTATGAGAAATTTTTTAACAGGTAAAAGCAAAAAAACGTTCCGTCAAAAGAACACTTTTGTAAAAATTTTGTTCTGTTAAAAGAACATTTTTATAAAAAAAGCGTTCTGTATAAAAAACTTTTTGTACCTTTGCAAAAAATTAAAATTATGGATTCGTTGATTAAAACATTTACGAGAATAATGAACGCAATGCCCGTTCAACACAGGCGGTATCTCTATCAGGACATTGATTGGGAAGGGCGGTTGATTGGCATTACAGGTACAAGAGGCACAGGAAAAACTACGCTTTTATTGCAATATTTGAAAGAAAATTTTCCAAAAAAAGAAAATGTGCTGTACGTAAGTTTGGATAATATTTGGTTTACAAAAAATTCGCTGCTTGATTTGGCGGAACAGTTTGACGCTTACGGCGGTACGCACCTGTTTTTAGATGAGGTGCATCGGTATCCGACTTGGGCGATTGAGTTGAAAAATATATATGACAGTTTTCCAAAAATGCACGTTGTTTTTACGGGTTCGTCGATGCTGGAAATTTACAAATCGAATGCCGATTTGAGTCGGCGGGCGATTGGCTATGAACTTAAAGGGCTGTCGTTCAGAGAGTTTTTGTTGCTTGAACACAATCTTGATTTTCCTGTTATCTCGTTGAATGAGATTTTGGAAAATCACCAAACAATCGCATCCGATATTTTGACAAAAATCAAAATTTTGCCCGAATTTCGGAAATATCTGAAATACGGTTATTACCCGATTTACAAAGAGGGCTTAAAATCGTATTCGTTGCGGTTGCAAAATGCGGTTAATATCGTGTTAGACAACGACTTGCCTTCGGTGGAAAACATTGAATACACCACCATTTTTAAAATCAAAAAACTGCTGATGGTGCTTGCCTCATTAGTGCCTTACACGCCGAATATCAACACTTTAAGCGGAGAAATTGAAACAAACAGGGCTAACACATTGCGGTATTTGGAATATTTGAAACGCGCGGGACTAATTCAAACATTTTTATACCCGCAAAAAAATATGAAAATGTTGAGCAAGCCAGACAAAATTTATCTGAATAACAGCAATTTGCTTTATACTTTTGCCAATGAAAACGCCAATGTGGGCAATGTGCGGGAAACGTTTTTTGCTAATCAGGTTTCGGCAAAATATGTGCTAAATACTTCACAAAAAGGAGATTTTCAGGTAGAAAACTGCGTTTTTGAAGTGGGCGGAAATTGGAAAACAGGCAAGCAGATTGCGGGCGTTTCGGACAGTTATCTTGTTATTGACGAAACCGAAGTAGGCTACGGAAACAGAATCCCGCTGTGGCTGTTCGGGTTCTTGTATTAATATATGCAGAACTTTGTGATTTTTTTTTAAAAAAAAACTATGAACTAGTTTATATTGAACCGATAAAACTTATTTCAAATTTATTATTTTTACATTTTGTAGAATTGATTAAAATAAATCATTAAAAAAACAAAAAAACAATTAAAAAACACATACAAATAAATGAAACTAAACGAAAATTTAAAAGACACATTATTTGCGCCATTAAGCAAAAACAACCCGATTTCTGTTCAGGTGTTGGGCATTTGCTCGGCGTTGGCGGTTACGGCGGAGTTAAAACCCGCTTTGGTAATGGGGCTTTCGGTTATGATAATCGTGGCGGTGTCGAACCTGATTATCTCGCTGATGCGGAACACAATCCCAAACAGCGTCAGAATTATCGTGCAACTTGTAGTGGTGGCGGCTGTTGTAACTGTCGTAAGCGAAATTTTGAAAGCATTTGCCTACGATGTGTCGGTGCAACTTTCAGTCTATATCGGGCTGATTATCACAAATTGCATCTTGATGGGGCGTTTGGAGGCGTTTGCAATGAGCAACAAGCCTGCGCCGTCATTGCTTGACGGCATCGGCAACGGCGTTGGTTACGCGCTGATTTTGGTAATTGTCGGCTTTTTCCGCGAACTGCTTGGTTCGGGCAAACTGCTCGGTTTTCAGGTAATCCCGCAAGCATTCTACGATTGGGGCTACGTCAATAATGGCTTAATGATGATGCCGTCAATGGCGTTGATACTAATCGCCTGCTTTATTTGGGCGCAGAGAAGCTGGGACAAGGAGTTGCAGGAGAAACAGGTATTTTGACAAAAGACAGGCATGCACAATTTTAGAAAGTTGGATATTGGGGATGAAATCAGTTAATTTTGTTACAGAAATTTCTTAATCACCACCTAACCCTCTATTGTCTATTTGTCCATAATCCATTGTCAATTAAAAAAAATAAATAATTCATAAAAAAAACGATATGGAAAACTTCTTAAATATTTTTGTTCGTTCGATATTTGTCGATAATATGATTTTCGCATTTTTTTTGGGAATGTGCTCGTATTTGGCGGTGTCGAAAAACGTGAAAACCTCGATTGGATTGGGAGTAGCAGTAACCTTTGTATTGCTTATAACCTTGCCTGTAAATTATCTTTTGCAGGTTTATGTGCTTAACGAGGGCGCATTGAGTTGGCTTGGCGAGGGTTTTGCAAAACTCGATTTGAGTTATCTCTCGTTCATACTTTTTATCGCGGTAATCGCTGCTATCACTCAACTTGTTGAGATGGTTGTAGAAAAATACACGCCCGCGCTTTACGCCTCGCTCGGTATTTTTCTGCCGTTGATAGCGGTGAATTGCGCAATAATGGGCTGCGCTCTCTTTATGCAACAGCGCATCGGTTTGCCCGCCACAGACCCGAAAGCATTGACCAGCATCGCTGACGTGCTGGCATACGCACTCGGCAGCGGTTTCGGCTGGATTTTGGCGATTGTGGGCTTGGCTGCAATCCGCGAAAAAATGGAATACAACGCCGTTCCTGCTACGCTGAAAGGGTTAGGAATAACCTTTATCGTTGTCGGACTTATGGCAATGGCGTTCTTGTGTTTTTCAGGTTTAAAAATTAATTAAAAGCAAATAATTAAAAATTTATAATTCATAATTTTAAAATAATATGTTATTAGAAATCAATATATTATCAACTTTAACGAGTTTATCAGTTTTCTTGATTGTAATAATTTTTTTGGTAATAATTTTACTTATTTCAAAAAAATATCTTGTTGAGTCTGGCAATGTTAAAGCAGTTATCAACGGTGATACAGAGGTGGAAATTCCTGCTGGCAGCACGCTTTTGGGCGCGATGTCGGCTGTGAATATCTTTTTGCCGTCAGCCTGCGGCGGAAAAGGCAGTTGCGCGCAATGCAAATGTCAGGTTACTGAGGGCGGCGGCGAAATTTTGCCAACCGAAACAGTGCATTTTTCGCGCAAACAAATTAAAGATAATTGGCGTTTGGGCTGTCAGGTTAAGGTGAAAAACAATATTTCGCTCAAAGTGCCTGAAAGCGTTTTGGGCGTAAAAGAGTGGGAATGCGAGGTTATTTCCAACAAAAATGTTGCAACTTTTATCAAAGAATTTATTGTCGCCCTGCCCGAAGGCGAGAGTATGAACTTCTTGCCAGGAAGTTATGCGCAAATCAAAATTCCCTCATTTTCAATGGATTATGATAAGGATATTGATAAAAATCTGATTGGAAACGAATATTTGCCTGCGTGGAAAAGTTTCGGTTTGTTTGATTTGAAATGCGCCAATACCGAGCCGACCGTTAGAGCGTATTCTATGGCGAATTATCCTGCCGAGGGTAACCGAATTATGCTCACTGTGCGCATTGCGACACCGCCGTTTAAGCCGAAACCGCAAACGGGATTTATGGAAGTGCCGCCCGGAATTGCCTCGTCTTATATTTTTACGCTCAAAAAAGGCGACAAAGTGCTTATGAGCGGACCTTACGGCGATTTTCACCCAATTTTAAATTCAAAACGCGAAATGATGTGGATTGGCGGCGGCGCAGGAATGGCTCCGTTGAGGGCGCAAATTATGCACCTCACAAAAACGCTCGGCATAAAAGACCGCAAAATGTCCTATTTTTACGGCGCAAGGGCTTTGAACGAAGTTTTTTATCTTGATGATTTTTTGCAGATAGAAAAAGAATTTCCAAATTTTTCATTTCATTTGGCTCTCGACCGCCCAGACCCGATAGCAGACGAGAAAGGGGTAAAATATACGGCAGGATTTGTGCATCAGGTAATTTTTGAAACGTACCTCAAAAACCACGATGCGCCTGAGGACATTGAATATTATATGTGCGGACCTGGACCAATGAGCAAAGCGGTGGAAAATATGCTTGACAATCTCGGCGTTCCCCGCGAAATGCTTATGTTTGACGATTTTGGAGCATGATTAAAAGAAAAATCCTTGTCAAATTTTCCTGACTTTGACACTTTTTTTTCTTTAATCTTATAAATATTTGAGAATCAACGATTTACAAATTTTAGGACACCATTTTGGGTGTCCTGGGAAAATTTTTGCTAATTTTGCAGTATGTTTGTACGCAAAAAAAATAATCCAAGCGGCGTTGTCAGTGTTCAAATTATAGACAAAAGCGGCGGAAAATATAAAG
>JAISYF010000158.1 GCA_031270065.1 Prevotellaceae bacterium
AGTTATAAAAACCGCAAAATTACAGATTAAAATTCAAGTCCAAAAATCAAAGAACGCTTATAACTTATTTATAATCAATTATTTACAAACAAAAATAAAAATTTAGTGCATCGCTACTATTTTCAAATCATTAATTTTATTTATAAATCAAAAATATTGCAGGTTTTTTATTAAAATCGTGTTTTTGTTTTTTCCAATCGCTGATAAATAATGTTTTTATAAACTCATTTTCGGTGGTTAATTCACAGGCAACACAAAGTTTTGTTTGTTGCCGCAGGTTTTGAAAAATATCATCTAAAAGTGCGTTGTTGCGGTATGGAGTTTCAATGAAAATTTGTGTTTGATTTTCCGTTAAAACTCTGTTTTCCAATGCTTTAAGTTTTTTGATACGCGCAATTTTTTCTATCGGCAAATAACCGTTGAATGCAAAATTTTGCCCGTTAAAACCGCTCGCCATAAGCGAGAGTAAAATGCTTGACGCGCCCACCATTGGCACAATTTTTATGTTGTGTCTGTGTGCGGCTTCCACCACTGCTGCGCCTGGGTCGGCAGTGCAGGGACAACCCGCCTCAGAAATTACTCCGACATCGTTTCCCTGCAAAAGCGGCTCTATAAACGGCTGAAAATCAATCTTTTCCGTATGTTCATTAAGTTCCGAAAAATGCAGAGCATCAATATCAATTTCGCGATTAACCTGTTTGATAAACCGCCTTGCCGAGCGCAAATTTTCCACAATAAAATATTTTAATCCGCTGATAATCAACGAATTATTTTCTGTCAAAACGCTTTTTAGATTGCTTTCGCCGAGCGTTGTCGGAATTAAATACAATTTTCCTTTCATAAATTATTTTTAACCACTAATCACACCGACCACATAAATTTTATTTCGTGTGTTTGTAGAATTTATGGTTTTATATTTTGTGCAAAGTTACTGAAAAAAACTCTAATATTTTTCTGTCCATTGCAGCGCGGGATTGGGATTATCAATTTTCCCCTTTTTTTTAAATCTTTCTTTAATTTTATAAGTATTTACAAATCAATGGTCAAAGCTCGCAATGACAGGGCACAACATCGAAAGTCGGATATAACAATTAACAATTAATTTAACGCTTTTCTTTCTTTAAATTGCTTAAATTTTCAAATCCTCAAATTCTCAAATTGAATCCTCAAATTGAATTTTCAAATTTTCAAATTTTCAAATCCTCAAATTTTCAAATTGTATTTTTGCATTTTCAAATTGAAATGTTTAGCGGACAGTAATAATTACAAAGCAAAAAAAATGTTCAGTAACAAAGAGTTACCGAACATTCTTTTTAATTTGTATTTGTTAACAGAATTACTGTTCTCTTATTTCCGCTTATTCTGCTTGAATATCGGGTTTGATATTTGGCAATTCAAGTCCGATACCTTTCTTTTTATCAACGCTTTTGAGAATAAAGCCGATAATCAACGCCGCAACACCCAACAAGGCAAACATCGTTAAAGGAACGGTGTGGCTGTATGATACTGCTGCTGTTTCCTCTGTCATCAGTTTTTCTTGAACTGCTAACAGAATATCTTTGTTTGAATTATCTAATATTTTTCCGTACAATGTTGGAAATAGCCACAAACCGATATTTTGAATCCAAAAAATTAGCGCGTAAGCCGAACCGATTACTTTACTATCTACCAATTTTGGCACAGATGGCCACAATGCAGCAGGCACAAGCGAAAACGATGAACCCAGCACCAATATTGTGATGTAAGCCACCAATATGCCGCTTTCCGCATTACCTTTGAATTGAGGCAAAATAAACGCAAACGTTAAATGGCAGGCAATCAGCAAGATAGAGCCAATCATCAACATTGATGCCGCCTTGCCTTTGGTATCAACATATTTTCCCAAAATTGGCGTAATGCCTACCGCAAGCAGTGGAAATACTGCAAAAATGGTTTCATGCGATTGGCGCATATAGCCCATTACGCAGAATATTACCAAAAATACTGCCGAAATTGCAAGCAAACCGATTTTTATTGTTTTGTTTTTGCTAAAATTGCTTATAAATGCTGCCGCTGCTACTACCAGCATCACAATATACTGAATAACAGTTACTTGCGTTGAAGCCCAATACGATTCTTTGGGCAGTTCAGAGGCAAATGCGATATTGCATTGCAGCATGTTTACCGCATATTTTTGGAATGGAAAAATTGCCGAATAATACAGCACACAGAGCAAAGCCACGAGCCAAAAACCGCTGCTTGACAGAATTTTTCCAATGTCACGGATTTTAAACGGCTCATCTTTTTCTTCCACCTCGCCTGTTTGCGCATCAAGTTTTTTGTCCATAAAGAAATAGACAATAAACATTATCAGCGCAATCATTAATAAAATTACGCCGAAAGCAACAGAACGTGAAACATCAACGTGTCCGCCGAATTTTGCAAAAACGGGCGAAAAAATCATACAAGTTGCCACGCCAAGACGTGCCAATGCCATTTCCGAACCCATTGCCATCGCCATTTCTCTGCCTTTAAACCATTTTACAATACCGCGAGAAACTGTGATGCCCGCCATTTCCACGCCGCAGCCAAAAATCATAAAGCCAACAGTGGCAAATTTTGCGCTCGCAGGCATTGCCGCAATCACTTCTTTGACAACCATTCCGTCTTGCAATAGTTCGGGTCGAATAATTTTAAAGTTTTCAAGACCGTCTGCAGTAAGACCAACAAAAATTTTCAATCTTTCGCCGTAAAAAGGAGCAACTCCCAGCTGGTCAAATACAGGAATGTAGTTTAAATGAGCGTTAAACCATGCCTCTAAACTTGTACCTGCAAACATTTCTGTTACCGCGTACCAATTTATCACCGCGCCTGCCAACATTACTATACCCGACAAAATCGCCGTAAAGCGCACGCCCATTTTGTCAAGGATAATTCCTGCAAAAATGAGGAAAAAAATGAAAACGTTGAGGAACGTCTCCGAACCCTGCATTGTACCGAAAGCGGTTGAACTCCAACCTCTTGTGGATTGCATCAAGTCCTTAATCGGCGATAGAATGTCCATAAAAATATACGAACAAAACATCGCGAAAGCAAGAAACACAAGCGCAGTCCAACGAACCGCCGCCTTGTCCCGAAGAAGAGTAATTTTTTCTGACATAAAAGTTTTTTTTTTGATTATGAATTATTAATGCGAATCACGGGTTGAAAAGCCCGTTTTTCTATATTATTTTTTCTGTTAATTTTTCTTAAAAAAGTTGCATATATCGCTGATTATTAGTAATTTAGCACTGTCTAATCACTTAATAATTACCAATATGTCAAACGAAATGCAACTTAAACTTATCGAAACCTGTTCAATGGTTTGTAATCTTTTTGATAAAAATCCGCAATGGAAACTGAACTGGTTTGACGAACTCGTTGATACTAAACTATTTGCCGATAAAATTTATATTGATACAGAGTATTTCAAACCTCGCAAAAAATACATCCAATTAGACCTTTTTACGCCTGT
>JAISYF010000168.1 GCA_031270065.1 Prevotellaceae bacterium
AACTTGATAATTTTCTTGCATCAGCGGCATAAATATTGAAAATTGCACTGCCGTTTTCAAACAAAATTTCAGACGGCAAATTTAGTAAATTATATTTGATTGACAAAATTTTTCTGTCTGCGTCAAAAATCAAGTTTCCGTTGCTGTCATATTTGAAAGTTCCATCACCTTTTTGAATGTACTCTTTTAGCGAGTTTTGTCCTGAGAAAGGGTGGGTTGGCATATTTTCCGTTATTTTTTCAAGTTTATTTCCTGTGTATTCCATTTCCAAATTATCAATCGTAGTGCCGCCTTTCAATCTAACAAGACTTTCGATATTTCCATTTTTATCGTAAGAAAAACTTTCACCGTAGCCTGTTGGCGTTGAGCCGCTTGTCAGTCGATTAAGCCCATCATATTGATAATTGTACTTATTAGCGCGGTTGTCGGAATTTTTCCACGCCTGCGCGTCAATATTACCTGCAAAAGTGTAATTCCACGCCTGTTCAAAAACGCCGCTTGTCTTTGTTGTCAGCCAATTTTGAATATTATAGTTAAAGGTTTCTGAATCAGTAAAATTATGGCGTTGTTTTTTCTGCAATCTGCCGAGTTCGTCGTAAACGTTTTCTGCCAATAGCACAGGAGAATTGCCGTTAAGTTTGTAAGTTGTTTTTTTCAGCCGTAAAGCGTTGTCATACTCAAAAACATACTCCTCTGCTCTTGCCTGACTAACACCATTTATGATTGCGCTGTGATTTTTGATTGTCAAAATTGGATTGCCCACATAATTATACTTTGTATTTACAATATCGTAACCGCTCAAATGGTTTGTGCTGCGCGTCTGTATAGGCAAACCGAGCCAGTCATAATACGTTGCCGACACAATATAATCGCCCGAATTGTCTAATAAATAAGTGCGCGTTCCTGTGAGCAAGCCTTTTGCATTGTCTTTTTCCTGCAAATAATTTATACCCAAAATCGACGACTGCAAACCGTATGCGTCAAAATTTAATTCTTCTTTTACCTCGTCTGGCAAAATACCCAAAAACGAATAATTATCGTAATAATTTACAATTAAGGGCGTGATTTGTCCTGAAAAAAAGTCGCTTGTGTAACCAATTCTTTCAAAAGTTGCGAGCAATTTATATTTAAAAAATTTTGCTTTTATATCTTTTTCATTTATTTCTAAAAAATTTTTTTTAGTATTTTTAAAAATTAAATCGTCTTTTGTAGTAGGTGTTTCAACAACAATTTTATCTGCTAAAAACAGTCGCAAATCCTCAACAGATTGTTCGGTTTCCATAATTCCTGTATAAAGAACCCTTCCATAAATATCATATTTTATCACAGTCCATTTGCCTTGATTTCGCAGGTTTCCGTCTTGCGACAAAATCAGTCTGTTTGCTTTGTCATAAACATACAAAACTGGCTCGGCGTTTGGTATTTTTTTTTCAATACAATTTCCGTATTTGTCATATTTGTAAAAATATGCAAGATTTTTCATTTCGTCAGCGGTTTGGTTAAAAGACGTTCCAACCGAAGTAAATTCGTCTGTTGCCAAAGGTGGCAGCACGCACCGCAACTGTCCAAAATCATCATAAACGTAATATGTTTCGTGCTTTACTTCGCCGTCTTTCGCCATCGTCAGAATGGTTTTGCCCTCTTGGTCAGTAAATTGCCACGCGGTTTTATTGTCTTCGTCTTTCACCTGCATTTTTATAAGTTCATTTGCAGGATAAAACTCAACAAAGTTAATTTGTCCGTTAAAAATTTCAAATATTTTCACTTCGCCATCCGTATTCGTCAGAAAATTCATTTCAGACTGTTTGTTTTCCCAATCCTCGCCTGCACGAGTTTGTTTCACGTTAAAAACCTCTTTTTTTGTTTCGGCAAAAGGTCTATTATCGGCGTATTGCGCTATTGCTTTTGTTTTAAAATTGGTTACAAAACCGCAGTTATTATTGCCCACCGCCACAGGCAGCCAGCTTCTAATAACTTTTCTGCCCTCGTAGTCATATTTCGTTGCAAGGTCTTTGTTTGAGGGCGTAACTTCCTTTACCACAACCTCTTGCAGCCTGCCCAAACCGTCAAAATATTCCCGCGTTTCAATGCCGCTGCTGATGCTGAAAGTGGTACGGTAGTTTTGTCCATATTGTTCTGTATACGGAATAATCCTGTCATTAATATTAATAAATGTGGGCAAAGTTGCAGGGTCTATTTTTAAAGTTTTCATATCAAGATTTCCCGTTTTTTGAGAATATGCAAAAACTGAAATCAGAATTGTTAAAATTATTAATGTTATTCGTTTCATTGTTTTATTTTTTTTTATTTTTAAAATATTATTGTTTTTTTCTGTGGCTCTCTGTGTAAATAATTATTTTACAGAGTTTTCACAGAGTTTTTTGTATATGGGCTACACATCTATTATCTATCAGCGCAACGGTTTTGTGTCTGTTTTATTGTTGATTATAATAGTGATATAAATAGAGGTTATTAAAATGATATTTGTTATTTTTATGATGCAAATTCAACAAAGGTCGAGTATAAGTATCATAAATATTGTATGTTTCAACGCCTCTTGCGTCTTTTGTAAAGGTCAAGCCTACAAAGGCTTTATAAGTATATTGCGTTGTAAAATTGCCTGTTGTTTCAGATACAGGAAACAGATTTTGGCTGTCCCATTGATAAGTTGTAGTTAATTGATTCAACTCTGTTTTGCTTGTCAATCGCAAAGCGTCATTATATTGATAATCAGCCACTTTTACATAATCTTGATTATTTTCGTCAATGGCATTTTCATACTTTATCTGTTCATAATTTGTAACAGGATTTTCCAAAATCAACGCTTTTTCCTGCGTTAGTGTTGCAAAAGAAGTATCAAAACTCGGCACATAAGGAGATTGAAACGAAAGAAAATACATAGGCAAATAGGAATGTAACACAGGAAAAACTGGTGGCGGATTATAAGTTATTAGAGAAGAATTTGTATTTGTCTGTTTTTGAAAAATGGAAACTGCTCCGCCTGTATAATATTTTGTGCTATTTTTATAAAATCCATTTAACACTTCAACAGGTCTTCCGAACCAACCTTGCCGCTGTATCTGCTGCAATCCGCCTGTAAGTCCGCCAAAATCTGGTTGTTCCAAATACCTTCCGTATTCAAAAACCAATAGTGGCGCAATATCGTCTGCATAACGATATGTTGTGAAATTAATTCTGCCGTTTGCACCTGTAATGCGCTGTTCTGTAATGCGGTTTTTTGTATCGTAGTCAAATTCGGTGCTGCGGACAATTTTATTGCCATTGATATAGTCGGTAGTGGTAATTTTTGTGGGATTGGAAGTACCATAGAAATATTTTATTATTCCGTTATTTTGCGAATAAGAAACAAGATAATTATTTTCTAAATAAGGTTGATATGTATATTCCGAAACGCGATTTAGTGTGTTTAAACCCTCAAATTCCTCTTTTTTTTGTAATAAACCGCGCCTTTTCGACATTGAGGCAAAACCATATATATTTTGACAAATTGTTCCACTCCATAGCCAATAACCACATGCATTACTTGCTAACCTCGCGACTAATTTATCCTGTATCTTATCAATAGAAAAAAAGTGATAGATGGTTTTATATTGTTTGCCTGTTGTATAAACAGTTTTTTCAGTTACTTTGGAGTATGTAACCGCATACGGTTCTGGGTTTTTTGTATATATTCTGTCCCATACTGAAAAAAGATTATCATTTAATATTACCGCAAAATCGTTATGCAGCGTCCCACTACTTAGAGAATCTAAATTTGACGAATTTTCGTCTATATAAGAATATTCTTTTGTGGCAACAAATATATGCTTTTCGTCAAAGGTATTGATACTCTTTATTCTAATGTTATTGTAAATATCATAATAAAGATTTGCAGTTACATCCTTCTGTACAATGTTTGCTTCTCGGTTTTCAATACTGTAAATTTTCATTTTGCTGTATCTGTGTTTCTCATATTCAAATACGGTAGTTCCACCCAATGTGTTCGTAATCTTTTTTAAAGTTCCATAGAAAACATTTGGCTTGAAATAACCATAATCGTCTCTGTTAAGGAAATAGGTAAAAGAATGAGTAATTTCTTCACTAGTTGGCTTATTTTCAAAATTATAATCAAATTTATAATTTGTATTTTGAAAGGTTTGGTATTGAGTTAAATATTTGAATTTTACAGGGTAATTGCTAGCTTGATATGCGTTGGTAATATAAGTAAAATTACAGCTTAATGTTTCATTATTTTCTGTTTCCTGTAACCCAATTTTCAAATCAATAGAATTTAAAACATCTATAAATGAATATTGATCAGTATAATACAAATAATTAAAATCCATTTCAAAATTTACATCTGGAATTGTAATTTTTTGCAAAATAATAACGCGAGGAAAATATTCATTTTTTTTAGGCGAACCAAGATCATAAAAATAATATTCATTAGCCTCTTCTACGTATGGACAGCAGTTCCATACCCTACAATATTCATCACTCTCTTCTACTTCTGAACAGCAGTTCAATACCCTACAAAATGTATGACTTACATCACTCCATAAAGCAGGATATGGATATTTTTTTCCGCCAGAATCATAATTTAAATATCTAATTAGTCTGCGTTTTTCAGTAATATACTCAAAATTCATTTCTCTGCCGTTAGGAGCAATAATTTGTGTTAAATGCCACTCTTCTACTGGATAACCAGATAATCCTGTTTCCCCATATACATAAGTATAACCTTGTTTATCAACGATTTTTATTGCAGTATTTACAATTGAACCTTGGTCTGACAATTCCGACAAATCAACCGTAAAATATTCGTCTGCAACAACCTTAACACTGCCGTCAAAATCAATATAAAACCAGCCCGAAACACCATTTATACTAAAAGAAAAAATATCAGGTGCATAATTTTTTCCGTCATGAAAATATGAGGTGTTAAAAACGGTATCTTTATCTAAAAACACTTCGCCGTTTCTATGTCTTTTCAATCTTGTTTCATCTGAATTTTCAAAAACTTTTCTTGTAACAACGCCACCTGCGTTCAAGTGCCAATTATTTCCCAAAATATCATAACTTTGCTCTGGCATAAATCCATTTGCAATGTAGGTCATCGAAATTGGCAACGTGAAATCAGGGTCTTGAATGGTGTATATCGGCACAGTCAAAGACATTCCGCCTGTATAAAGCGAAGTCGAAAATTGTTCCTGCTGTGCATAAGCACCGCTTTCGTTTTCTGTTTCTTGTGCAAAAATCATAAAATTTGCACAAACACACATTGATATTACTACTAATTTTTTCATATATTCTAAAATTTTTAATTTGTTTTTAATTTATTTTTAATTTTTTGTTTCGACAGTTCGACTTACTCTCTGACCTCCTCGCTCAACCAACAGGGCAAACTCTGTTCCACGCGGTCATTGAGCGTAGTCGAAATGACATTTTAATTTTTAATTATTGTTTGCATTATCACCATATCATCAACGTGAACAAACACCGTATAAGTGCCAATCGGCAAACTTGACATCGGTATAATTGTCTGATTATAACCCGCTTG
>JAISYF010000184.1 GCA_031270065.1 Prevotellaceae bacterium
TTCAATTTGCTTACTCCCATATCGTTTTTTATTCTGATTAAACACTAATAAGATATTATAAGAATGTATAAGGCGCACTTTCCAATCAAATAACGCTCGATACAAATATACAATAAAAAAACGATATACAAGCATAAAAATCAAAAAATATTTATCAACAAAAAAGGTGCAACTTATTAGATTACACCTTTTTATCTATTTTTGATTACTGCTTGTTTTGAGGCGTTATTTCACTTCCTCAAAATCCACGTCTGTTACTTCGCCGTCATCTTTTTTATCGTTGTTTTGGTTAGGATTTTGCTCGCCGCCGCCTGCGTTGCCGCCGAAAGGATTTGCGTTGCCAAACGGGTTGCCTTCGCTTGTGAAAGGATTGCCCTGCGTGCCTGCGTTGCCCGCATTTGCCGAATTGTACATCTCTTGGCTCGCCGCGTGAAATACATCATTCAACTCTTTCATTGCGCCATCAAGAGCCTCAATATTTTGCTCTTTGTGGGCAGTTTTCAGTGTTTCGAGAGCCGCTTCAATAGTAGTTTTTTTGTCGGCTGGCAGTTTGTCGCCAAACTCTTTCAACTGCTTTTCGGTTTGGAAAATCAAACTGTCGGCTTGATTAAGTTTGTCGATGCGTTCACGTTCACGTTTGTCGGCATCGGCGTTTGCAGCCGCTTCGTCTTTCATACGCTTAATTTCGGTTTCGGAAAGTCCGCTTGACGCTTCAATCCTGATTTTCTGTTCTTTGCCTGTGGCTTTGTCTTTTGCCGAAACATTGAGAATGCCGTTTGCGTCAATGTCGAAAGTAACTTCGATTTGCGGCACTCCGCGTGGTGCAGGCGGTATTCCGTCAAGGTTGAACATTCCGATTTGTTTGTTTTGCGATGCCATTGGGCGTTCACCTTGCAGCACGTTTATTTGCACCGAAGGCTGATTGTCGGATGCAGTTGAAAAAGTTTCCGATTTTTTTGTAGGAATTGTCGTGTTTGCATCAATCAATTTTGTCATTACGCTTCCCATTGTTTCGATGCCGAGAGAAAGCGGAGTTACGTCAAGCAGAAGCACGTCTTTTACATCGCCGCTTAGAACTGCTCCCTGAATTGCCGCGCCCACAGCCACAACTTCATCAGGATTTACGCCTTTTGACGGCGTTTTTCCAAAGAATTTTTCAACAATATTTTGAATTGCAGGAATACGTGTTGAGCCACCTACGAGAATAACCTCGTCAATGTCTGATTTACTTAATCCCGCCGCTCTTAGCGCGTTTTTGCAAGGAACAACAGTTGCCTGAATAAGTTTGTCGGCGAGTTGCTCAAATTTTGCGCGCGAAAGCGTTTTTACCAAATGTTTGGGCACGCCGTCAATCGAAGTGATATAAGGCAAGTTAATTTCAGTAGAAGTAGATGATGACAGTTCTATTTTTGCTTTTTCAGCCGCCTCTTTTAAGCGTTGCAGAGCCATTGGGTCTTTGCTCAAATCGGTACCGTTTTCGCTTTTAAATTCATCTACAAGCCATTCAATAATAACGTGGTCAAAATCATCTCCGCCGAGGTGCGTGTCTCCGTTGGTTGATTTTACCTCAAAAACGCCATCTCCGAGTTCGAGAATTGAAATATCAAAAGTGCCACCGCCAAGGTCAAACACAGCAATTTTCATATCTTTGCTTGTTTTGTCCAAACCATAAGCTAATGCAGCGGCAGTCGGTTCATTTACAATACGCTGCACTTTCAAGCCCGCAATTTCGCCTGCCTCTTTTGTTGCTTGGCGTTGCGCGTCAGAGAAGTATGCAGGCACTGTTATAACTGCGTCTGTTACGGTTGTTCCGAGATAATCTTCGGCTGTTTTTTTCATTTTTTGAAGAATAATAGCCGAAATTTCCTGCGGGGAATAAAGTTTTCCGTCAATATCCACGCGGGGCGTGTTGTTGTCGCCTTTCATCACTTTGTATGGCACGCGGGCAATTTCTTTCTGCACGCGGTCGTGGGTTTCGCCCATAAAACGTTTAATCGAATAAACGGTGTTTTGCGCGTTGGTAACGGCTTGACGTTTTGCGGGGTCGCCTACTTTGCGCTCACCGCCGTTTAGGAACGCCACAATCGAAGGTGTGGTACGTTTTCCTTCGCTGTTAGCAATAACAACGGGTTCGTTTCCTTCCAACACCGCCACGCACGAGTTGGTAGTGCCCAAATCTATTCCAATAATTTTTCCCATAATATAAATATGTTTTTTTAATGATTAATTTTTAAATTAGTTAATGGTTATTTTTTTAACCGAAAATATTTAATCAAAATTTATGCCAAAAATATTTTTAATAAATAAAAAATAAATTTGGGCAGTTTTGGATAAAATAAAGGTGAAATTTTGACGGAATAAATGACAAAATGGCAGAAAAAAAAAGGCGCAAAACTTTAAAAAAAACTTGCGTCTGTATTTGTTATTTTATCTTTTTTATTTCAAAACAATTCTAAATATTGTTCCTTTACCGATTTCCGAATTTTTTATAAAAATTTTGCCTTTGTGGTATTCTTCGATTATTCGGCGGGCAAGTGAAAGTCCTAAACCCCAGCCGCGTTTTTTTGTTGTAAAACCGGGTTTAAAAACATCTTTAAAGTGCTTTCTATCAATGCCTTTGCCTGTGTCCGATACGTCTATAATCACGTTTTTGCCGTTCTGCGAAACCTCGAAAGTCAGTTTGCCGCTGCCCTCCATTGCATCGACAGCGTTTTTGCTTATATTTTCGATTACCCATTCAAAAAGCGGTACGTTGATATGGATTTTTATGTCGAGATTTTCGCTAATTATCTTGTAATCAACCTTTTGCGAGGTACGTTTTTTCATGTAAACAATCGCGTTTTCGAGAACGGCAGCGATATTTTCCTCCGTCAGCACAGGTTGCGAGCCAACTTTTGAAAACCGCTCAGCAATCGTACTAAGCCGCCTGATGTCTTTGCTCATTTCCGTAAGTAACTCTTTATCAATGCTTTGACTTTTGAGAATTTCCTCCCAAGCCAAAAGAGATGAAATTGGCGTACCCAACTGATGCGCAGTTTCCTTTGAAAGTCCCACCCAAACGCGGTTTTGTTCCGATTTTTTGTCCGCTGCAAACGCCCAAAAACAGATTACAAGAAAAATTGCGATTATTGATAACTGCACATAAGGAAAATACCCTAACTGCTTTAACAGCAGTGAGTTATCGTAATAAATATACTGAATTTCAAAGTCAGAAATTTTTAATTCTATCGGCGTATTTTGATTTTTGAATGAGGCGATTTTTTTTGCGTAAAAATGCGTCGTGTTGTGCGGTATGTCGCTGATATTCACGGTATTAATAACATTTCCCGCCTCGTCTGCAATGATTACAGGAATAATTGTGTTGCTTTCGATAATTTTCCAAATCAATTCAAAATTTACTGTATCGTTAAAATCGACCACGCTGAACCTCTGCATTGCCTCAGTCCAAAGTTCCATTTTTTTACGTTCTTCGTCTGCCAACTTGCTCGTTAGCCGATTGGTAAAAAGCAACGATGCGCTCACAATCAACGCCGCCGCCAAAAGCATCAAATATCTGATTTTGCCATTCATAGCGATTTTTAATTGTTATAATTAATTTTATCGTAAAAAAAACATCTAAAAATTTCCATATTTTCACGATAATTTTCTGCAAAAATCCATTTTTCTTTTAATCTAAACGCGGAATAATTTTTGGACAACAAAGAAACGACCTGCCTTTGTACAGCGATTCGGTTAGCAACCGCGCAAAGATACAACTTATATCTGAAAAAACAAAATATTTACATATTTTGAAATTAAAATCCCCAAATCTTCAAATCCTCAATTTGAAAATTTGAGGATTTGAAAATACAAAAATGCAATTTGCATTTTCAAATTTTCAAATTTTCAAATCCTCAAATTGCATTTTTGTATTTTGTATTTTCAAATTTTCAAATCCTCAAATTTTCAAATTGAATTTTGCATTTTCAAATTTTCAAATTTTCAAATCCTCAAATTGAATTTTCTATGCTCCGATTAACAATAACCAGCGCATACTATCATTTCACCAAAACTTTTTTGATTGCACCGTCTACATTTACAATATAAACGCCTTGCATCAACGATTTTGACGAAAAGGTTGTTTCTGCAACGCCTTTTTCTACCAAAATGCCTGTCGCGCTGTAAATTTCAACATTACCGCTACCCTCAATTTGAATTGTGCTGCCAATGGTGTATGCTTTGAAAGCATCTGCATTGGTCAATTCAACTCCCTCTTGGATACTGCAATCGTGTTCTTCGCCTGTAAGAGCAATGTCAGAAAAGGTTACATTTGCAGTCGCCTGACTGCCGATTTTGAAAATCAGGTAATACTTGCCTGATGCTGTCGGGGTGTAAGAATTTCCTTCGCTTACTCCTGTGCCAGTCAAGTCGCCTGTTGCAGTTCCTCCAAGAGCAACTTCGCCCCCAGACCAGGTTGTTCTGTCAAAGAAATACCACACGTCATTTTCATTTGTTACCTCAGGCAAAACTTCGACAGGTGTAAGTTTGGTTAAATGCACCTGAATCCAAGTGTTATTACCTTGATAGGTAAATGTACCTGACAGGGAATAAGCCTCGCCTGCTTTTAAGCAAACTTCTTTCCAAATACCCTGATTTGTTGCACCGCAAACGAGAGTGAAACCGCCACCTTCGTTATTGGTTAATTCACCGCCTGCAGATGACTGAAAGGCTTGTTGTTGCCAATCCTCTGCGGGTAAAACATCGCCTGCAAAGGCGAAATTGAGAGCCAAAAATGCTCCGAAAATTGAAACGAGTAATTTTTGTTTCATAATACAATTTAGATTTAAAATTAATAATAAAAAGGTTAAAAAAAAATTTGTAGACAAAATTACACAAAATTTTTTTCAAAAACATTTAAAAATAATACTACATAACTTTCACAAATTGATAAAAATTGTAAATTTAGATAAAAAACCTGTGCTAAATCCCCTGCTAACAGTGCTCTTATTACAAAGACCTTCCATTACTTTAAGAAATGGAAGGTCTAATAAGTCAAATTTTATTCTTTAACACAGCGTGCGCAGTATGCGTAATCCCTATTGTATAAGGTGTTTGTAGAGATGCCGTTTTTGTCAAAAGAGAGAGCACTGGCACGAGGGACTGGGCAGTTGATGCCGCAGCTTCCGTATTCGCCTCTCGTACTGGAAAGGTAACTCCCGTACCGGTAATCCACACCAGTATGAACTACAAACCCTGTGCGGTAGGCTAACATGGGCAGGAATATTTTTTCGTTATCAGAGTTAGTTATGATGGCACCGCCGAAAGTGGAAACTAATGCACCCCAGTCATCGGTGCTATTAGGTGATGACATGTCGCGATGTTGCCAATTATTATTGGCAGCACTGCCCCAGTTTACGCCTGTAGGATCATTAGATCCGTCACCACTGACAAAATCCCACCAATTCCAAATGGAAGGAATACGCCAACCAGGAGGACAGGGATTGTTGGCAGGTATATCCCACCAAAAACCAAGAGAACCCTGTGCAGCACGGTCCGTACCTTGTGAAGTACCCCACAAGCCGTCGTTGTGATAGCAGTACTGCCTATTACTAGGATCTGTACACTCAAAATACCAGTCATAATCACCATTCAGAGGTTCAAATGCATAATTTCGCCCTGAAAAGGTCAATTTCCCATAATGATAATTATCCTTCTTTATTTGATGAGTAACAGGATCGTAAGCAGGAAGAGCCTGTACGCCGTTATCGTTTCCAATATAATCAGTATAAACAGAAGTATTTTCGCCGCCCGTCATTGGCTCTGTTGTATTTTCGTAATTTGCTTTTTTACTCCATGCAACATTTTGGTGTCCGTCAGCCACGCGCCCCCACTGGTAATAGTCGCCAAGGTCAGCAGCGTTGTTGTTGGGAGTATAACCGTTATCCAGTGTCCAGTTTGCGCTTTGTCCGAGATTGAGCAGAGCGACTTTTATTTTGCCTCCTTGTACACTGCCACCGACGCCTCTTTCTAAAGTAAGGTATCTAACGCCGTTTGCGTCTATGCCGTAACCCGCAGATGTGGTTTTGATAAAGATAATATTTAAAATACTGTCGGCTGTGGTTGCAGATACTCCTGAATTATTGGATATTTTGCATTTAAACCATAATGTGTCGCATTTGTAATCGCCAGAATTATACCTGTCTGAAAAGTTGGCAGGAACAGTGAAAAACGGAGAATTTGGAGCGTCAGGAACAGAAGTAAAACTGTCTGCATAACCGCTTGTACTTACTGACCAATCGTAGTCAGTGCCTATGCCGCCGCCAGTGTTATACGCCTCGATGGTCTGATGCTGAAAGTCGTACATCACATTGACAAATGTGGTAAGTTTTGCGCCTGTTGGAGTGAGAGTGCAGTTGCCGAGATTAACCTTTACGGCTGTGCGGGCGGGAGCGGTACAGTTGGCAACTTGCTGCTCGGCGTAATAAGTAACGTTTGCGTCAAGCACAGTAGTGGGAGAGCGTTTAGAACCTCCTGAAGGATATTCGTAAATATCTGCACCGATTTTATCCGCAAGGTCGGCAACAGTAGCGTCATCACAAAAATTGTAATATTTGTCCAAAGCGGGAAAAGTGATGTCCTCGCAGTCCATACACTGCTCAATCCACTTCGTGCCGTTCCACGTTTCAACGCAAAGCGTAGAGGTGTTGAAAATCTGCAAGCCGCAAGCCTTGCCTTTTATTTCGTTCTTAAACGCCTCAGTTCCCATCATTGCGTTGCGCTGGATGCT
>JAISYF010000185.1 GCA_031270065.1 Prevotellaceae bacterium
AGCATCCAGCGCAACGCAATGATGGGAACTGAGGCGTTTAAGAACGAAATAAAAGGCAAGGCTTGCGGCTTGCAGATTTTCAACACCTCTACGCTTTGCGTTGAAACGTGGAACGGCACAAAGTGGATTGAGGCGTGTATGTCCTGTGAGGACATTACTTTTCCCACTGTAGGAAAAACTTACAACTTTTGCAGCAGTAGCACTGCTACCATCGATACCCTTTCTGCAAAAATCGGCGGCGCAGATTTTTATGACGCTGTTTCGGGAGGCAATAAATATCTCAACACAGAACTTCTTACCAACGGCACAACTTACTACGCTGTACCGAAAGTTGCCAACTGTGTCGCTTCCGCCCGCACAGCCGTAACGGTTAATCTCGTCAACTGCTCTACCGCTCCAGAAAGCGCAAGACTTGTCACATTTGTCAATGTGATGTACGACTTTCAGCATCAGACCATCGAGGCGTATAACACTGGAAGCGGCATAGGCACTAAGTACGAATGGTCAGTAAGTACAAGCGGTTCTGCAAACAGTTTCACTCCTGTTCCTGACGCTCCAAACTCTCCTTTTTTCACTGTTCCCGCCAACTTTTCAGACAGGTACAATTCGGGAGATTATCTTTGTGATACATTATGGTTTCAATGCAAAATTACCAATCCAAAAGGCTATAAAATCACAGCCGACAACGCTTTGGACATTATCTTTATCAAAACCACGTCTGCGGGTTACGGCATAGACGAAAATACAGGTGTTAGATACCTTAAACTCAACAGAGGTTATAACGGACAAACTGTTAAGAATGGCAGTACTGCAACAATGAAAGTGGCTCTGCTCAGTCTCGGACAAAGCGCAGACTGGACACTCGATGGCGATTATGTTCCCAACAACGATGCTGGCGACCTTGGCGACTTTTACCAGTGGGGGCGTGTGGCTGACGGACACCAAAATGTTGTCTGGAGTAAAAACGCAAGCCATAAAAATCAAATATTGCCTTACGGTGAAACTCCTGCCTGTACTTCTGATACAATTTCCTACAGTACAATAAATGTTTACGATGAGAACAAACAAATACTAGATACTGACCCTTCTTACGGCAAATTTATAACAAAATATGACAATTGGTGTTATCCTGCTGACGAATATCTTTGGGGTGGTCCAGATAGCGACCGCACTACAACTTTTCCTTGGACATACCCTGCCAACAATCCCTGTCCTTTGGGTTGGCGTATTCCTACCCTGATGAATTGGTGGGATATTCTCAATGGCGACGGTTCTAATGATCCAACTGTATACGTAATATTTGGTAGTGCTGATACCAATAATAATTGGCAAAAGCGCCCTGCATCATCTTTTACCCCTACTTCCACCACTTGCGGCGGTATCATCGTAACTAACTCTGCTAACGAAAATATATTCCTGCCCATGATGGGTTGGCGTAGCCAGAACGTATCTACTGCCGGTAACCTTGTCAATGTAAACTCGGACGGGTACTACTCGAGCGCTTCCACGTCTGGTAACCATGCGTATATTCTTTGCTTACAAGGTGGCTCCGCCATAATAACCCCCTTATCCTACGCATCCAGAGCGTACGGAAGTTGCGCGCGCTGTGTTGCAGAATTTTAAAATTTGACTTATTAGACCTTCTATTTCTTAAAGTAATGGAAGGTCTTTGTAATAAGAGCACTTGAATATTTGAAAATTTGAAAATTTGAGGATTTGAAAATACAAAAATACAATTTGAGGATTTGAAATTAAAACCCCAAAATATTCAAATTTTCAAATTGAATTAGACACTTGGGTGTCCCTGTGGCGAAGTCAGGGGTTTTGACTGCGGTTTTGGTTTCGACTACGCTCAACCACCCCGTACTGTCAATGTTCTATGCGCCTGACATTGACACTTGGGTGTTCCATTCTTTTTTTATTATTTTGAACATTGTAGAATCGTATATCTGAACACACAAGATTACTACAAACACAAAATTTTTTATAAAAAATTTTGCGTAATTCCGATTTTACTTTTAACTTTGCATTTTCATTATTTTTTAAATAATTATTAATTAAATCATAAAAATTTATTATGAAAAGTAGAATTTTAAAAACAGCATTGATTGGCGCGTTTTGCGCGGTTTCAACGGCAAATTTTGCCCAAATAGAAGGCAAAAAAGTACAGGTATTTTCAAGTTATGACGGCGAGAAAAAAATGCTTATTGAGCAGCCCGCCGCCGTTCTTAAAACGGATTTAAAAACCGAAAATCCTGTAATTAACGTTTTCCCTGAATTCAAATATCAGGCAATTCTTGGTTTCGGTGGCGCATTCACCGAAACGGCGGCGTACAATTTTTCGCTGCTAAAACCCCAAAAACAGGTGGAACTCGCCGAATTGATGTTTGGCAAAAAAGGCATCGGCTATAATTTCTGCCGCACCACCATTCACTCTTGCGATTTTTCGCTTGATGAATATACCTACGTCAAAGAAAACGACAAGAATTTAAAGTCGTTCAACATCAACAGGGATAAAAAATATGTGTTGCCTTTTATCACTGCTGCGCATAAAATCAACCCCGATTTGCTGCTTTTTGCATCGCCTTGGAGTCCTCCCGCGTGGATGAAAGACAATGCCGCAACTAACAAAAAATCAATGATTAAGGGAGGAAAATTGCTCAAAGAATATTACCCCGTTTGGGCAAAATATTTCGCGCTTTATCTGCAAAATTACAAAAAAGAGGGAGTTGATTTTCTGGCAGTTTCGGTACAAAACGAGCCGATAGCAATTCAGCCTTGGGAAAGTTGCTTTTGGACAGGCAGCGAAGAGGGCGATTTTGCAACAAATTATCTCCGCCCCGAACTTGACAAAGCAGGTTTTGACAAAACGAACATTATAGTTTGGGACCACAACAAAGAGCGCGTTATGGAGCGTGCCCGCGAGGCAATGAATGTGAAAGGCGGCGACCAGGCAATTTGGGGCATTGGTTTTCACTGGTATTCTGGCGACCATTTTGATAATTTGAGAATGGCGCACGAACTTTTCCCCACCAAACCGTTGATTGCTACAGAATTTTGCCTTAGCCCCGAAACTGCGGGCGAGGCTATTTGGAGCGATATAGAAAAAACTTCGTGGGCATCGGTGGAAAGATATGCAGGCGAAATGATACAAAATTTCAATAATTTTATGGCTGCCTCTTGCGAGTGGAATTTGATTGTTGATACCAAAGGAGGACCTTACCACGACCGCACAGGCGGCGTTTCTGCACCTGTGTATGTTAATCCCGACACAAAAGATTATACTCTGGGCGAACTTTATTACACCGTTGGGCATTTCAGCAAATTTGTAAAACGCGGCGCAATACGCATTGGCACAAGCAGTTACAGTGATAACATCAAAGTTACGGCATTCCAAAATCCAGACGGCGACATTGTGGTAGTTGTTCTCAACAAAACCAACAAACAAGCCTCGCCTAAACTCCGCATCGACAACTGCACAGCGGAATTTACCCTTGCGCCCAGGTCGTTGAATACACTGATTATTCCTGCAAAAACAGACGTAAGAAGAGAATTTAAACGCGACTTGAAAAAACAACTGCGCCAGGTAGAATTACAAAGAGTACAACCGATAAAATAATTTTTAAAAATATTTATAAGGGCTGTCTTTATTTCACAAAGCGAACTCAAAGCACTGATAATCAATATCAAAAACATTGCGTTCTTTGCGTGAAAATTTGCGTAAAACAAAAACGCTTTTGAGACAGCCCAAAATTTTCCTGAATGAATATCTGTATTATTATTGTCCGCTAAACATTTTTTGCTCAAAAAAATATTTAGCGGATAGTAATATATCTGTATATTTTCCTAAAAATTATTATAAAAAAAATTTGCCTGAAATAATAATGGCAACCGCGAGGGGTAGCCATACAAAATTCAATGTTTAAAATGCCTCATTCCTGTAAAAAGCATTGCAATTTGTTTTTCGTTAGCCTTTTTTATGGAATCCTCATCTCGCACGCTTCCCCCTGGCTGAATTATAGCGGACACGCCCATTTTTGCGGCGAGTTCCACACAGTCGTCAAAGGGAAAAAATGCGTCTGAGGCAAGGATTAAATTTTCGGTTTCGCCGTTGCTATGCGCTTGATTTAGGGCTATTTCTGCAGAATTAATCCTGTTCATTTGCCCTGCGCCGATGCCGAGTGTAACACCGTTTTTCACTATTACTATGGCGTTGGATTTGACGTGTTTAACAATTTTTAACCCAAAATTTAAGTCCGCTAACTGCTTCTCTGTTGGTTTTTTGTCGGTAACAGACATTTCGGCAACAACTTTTTTCGTTTCCGAATCACAGTCCTGAACAAGCAAACCGCCTGCAACAGAGAACATTTGCGGGATTTTTCCGCCACTTTTCGCCATATCAACTTCCAAAAGTCGCAGATTTTTCTTTGTGCAAAGAATTTCCAATGCTTTTTTGGAAAATTTCGGAGCAATAATTATTTCTAAAAAAATCGGTTTTAGCAGTTCTGCAACTTCGGCGTTGATTTCCTGATTTGTGGCTACAATTCCGCCGAAAATGCTCACTGTATCAGCATTATAGGTCTTTGTCCAGCACTCAACAACGTTTTTGCCAACAGCCGCGCCGCACGGATTTGTGTGTTTCACGCCAACGCAAAACGGCTCGGAGAACTCGCGCACCATAGCCAAAGAGGCATTAGCGTCTTGAATATTATTGTAACTTAACTCTTTGCCATTCAGTTGTTTAGCAAAAGCCAATGAGTAAGACGCTTGTTTTTGTTGACGATAAAATTTTGCATTTTGGTGCGGATTTTCACCGTAACGCAAACTTTGCACCAGGTCGTATTCGAGAAAAAGTTTTTCGTTCAATCCCGCTTTTTCGCGCATAAACGCCGCAATTTTCATGTCATATTCTGCCGTATGCGTGTATGCCTCTGCGCTCAATTTGAGGCGCGTTTCGGGTGTGGTATTTCCCTGATTTTCAATTTCTTGCAGCACAATTTCATAATCATCAGGATTGCAAACAACGGTAACGTCTTGCCAATTTTTCGCTGCCGAACGCAACATAGAAGGTCCGCCGATGTCGATATTTTCTATCGCCTCGTTCATTGTAACACCCTCTTTTTCAATGGTTTGCGAAAAAGGGTAAAGATTTACGCATACAAGGTCAATAAACTCTATGTCGTTGTCTGCCAATGCTTTAAGGTGGTTTGCATCATCCCGGCGGGCAAGCAGTCCGCCATGAATTTTTGGGTGCAGAGTTTTGACACGCCCATCGCAAATTTCGGGAAAACCTGTTACTTTACTGATGTTAATTACCTCAATATCAGCGTCTTGCAGCAGTTTCATTGTGCCGCCAGTGGCAACAATTTCCCAACCACAAGACTTTAATTTTTTTGCAAAATCGGCAACGCCTTTTTTGTCGCTTACGCTAAATAATGCTCTCATTATAATTGAAAATTATTTTAGGTTGCAAAATTAATTATAAATTATAAATTATAAATGATTTATTATGAATGATTTATTAACAAAAACGGAATGGGTAAAAAATTTTTTGCTTATTCCATAATGTTAATTCTTCCCTTTCCCCGCTTTTATAGATATTTTTACAAGCAATTAAAAAAATAAAAAATGAAAAAAAACTTGTTTTATATTGCAACTTAGACAACTCCTGCGATTTCTTTTTGCGCATAGCCTCAACAACAAATTCATTGTGAATTTTTGTCGCCTCCGAAAGCGTAATAATGCCGTTTTTCATGGGAATATCGCCC
>JAISYF010000199.1 GCA_031270065.1 Prevotellaceae bacterium
TTTGACTTAAACGAGGCAACCAATTCGGGAATTACATATATTTGATTATCAGCATAAATCCCCTGTTCAAACAGACGAATTACGCTCAACAGCAAAATCGGCTTGTGAGGTGCGCCACCGTTTTTCATATCTCGCTTTAAGTGCGTGAAACAGTGAATGTAATATGGTAAATCTTTTTTCATATTATGCTGCTAATTTGTAATTATCGTTTTGCAAATCGTAACCATAAACCTCGTTGTAAATATCATTTACGGTTGTCGAAAAATTGCCGTCCCGATACCACATAACTTGAATTGCAATCAATTCTTGGCTTGTAATCAGGTCGATACTTGAACGATATTGTTGTGTGTCTTTTTGGATTGTCAGTAGTTCCCGCAAAAGTTGTATGCGATATTCCATTGTATAGTTGCCCATATTATGCCCTGTTTCATCAACGGCTAATTGTCCATTGCGGCGGGTTTCGCTGCGGTTTTCAACTAACCTGTTACGAAAATCAAGTAAGGGCTGCATCCACGCCATGCCGTTTTTAATCAGTGCCGACATTGATTTATCCTCTTTTACAACTGTACAAATCCAACAACCGAAACGGCTTTGCCCGCAAGATTTGTGTTTGTCGTCTGTTACCACAACCGGACATTCGTAGTCGTCTGCCGAAGCGTCCATATAGATTTTGTAAAGAATTTGATTGTCAAAACCCCAAGGCGAAGGTATCGCATTGATTATCCACCATACTTCTTCCAACATCAACTCCTTGATAGGTGCATAAGTGTAAGTGTTCGGGTTTAGCGGGTGTTTTGAAAGTCGGTGTCCTTTTATATCGTGCTTTTTGATTGATTTTGCCCTTTGTTGACTTTCTGCAAGTCGTGTCCCGATAAGAATAATTGCCTCTCCGTCTGCTGAAACCTGATTTGTAATGAATGTTGAGGTTGGTTTGATTTTCATTTTTTCCGTGCAAAAACGGAAAGAATTGTTTGGCACAGGGTAACCCTTGCCAATAACACAGCACCAAAAAGTATCTTTAATTTGAGGTGTGGTGGTTTCTACGGTTATTGGCAAATGTTGTTCTTTGGCTGCTTTCTGAATGGTTTGCAATACATTGCTTACATATTCTTCTATAACAGGATTTTCAACCATTGTATCGTTGCAAACGACATAAACCTGTCGTTTGAGTGTTGCGGTGGGGTTGTTTTCTCTGATTTTAAGCAATGCCAACCATACCAAAGTAAGCAGAACGGTAGAATCTTTTCCGCCGCTAAAACCAATTATCCAAGGGCGATTATAGCGGTCGTCCTCTTGATATTGGTCTATGAGTTCTTCGATAATGGATAATATTTTTCCTGATAGTTTTGGCATATTATTTAGGGGACTTCTAAAATTTGATTTTTTCATTATGATTTTCTAACAAAATCAATCACTTTGTGTAATTTTTCGAGTGGATTGCCCAAGTTTTGAAAGTTTTTCAATGTGGTTTTCGCGGTCAAATAAACTGATTTTACCTGTTTGGCGATATTGTTTGTTTGTCATTTTTTTGATATTTGAAAACTATGTTGCAAAGATACACATAATTATTTGAATATCAAAATGTTACATCTCTTTTTTAATAAATACTAATTTTTAATTAATTTTAACCATGCAAGTTTATTCATTGATTATCAAAGAGTTAAATTTTAGAAGTTTCCTTATAAATTAATAATTTTTAATTAATGAAACAAATTCCTCTCTTGTTTTTGCACTTTGAAAAATGCCCGTAAAATCCGATGTGGTTGTGATTGAATGCTGTTTTTGCACGCCGCGCATCTGCATACAAAGGTGCTGCGCCTCAATTACCACCATTACGCCCATCGGATTGAGCGTTTTTTGAATGCAGTCCTTAATTTGTGTTGTGAGTCGCTCCTGCAACTGCAATCTGTGCGCAAAAATATCTACCACGCGGGCAATTTTGCTTAGCCCCGTAATTGTGCCATTGGGTATGTACGCAACGTGTGCCTTGCCAAAAAACGGCAATAAATGATGCTCGCACATCGAAAAAAACTCAATATCCTTTACAATTACCATTTGCCGATAATCCTCGTGAAACATCGCAGACGACAGCACTTCGGCGGGATTTTGCCCGTAGCCCGACAGCAAAAACTGCATCGCTTTCGCCACTCTGCGCGGAGTTTTTAGCAAACCCTCGCGGTTGATGTCCTCACCCAAAACGCTGATAATTTCACCGTAATTTTGAGAAAGTTTTTGCGTAATTTCCTCATTTGTATCGTTCAAAATAAACTCTTTTTCCATATATTAGTTGAAAGTAAAAAAGTTGAAAGTTTTCAGATTTTCGGCTTTTGTTCCAACGATAAACCTTTTATTATTTTAGAAATTTCTATTGCTTGATTTATAAAATCTATTTTTTGTGTTTGATTTATGTATGACAATCTTTCGGCAAAATACAACTATAAAATGAACCTCGCTGCAAGATGCAATCGAAATATAAAGAAATCGGCTAAACTCTGCAAATCTGGTCTTTAAAACCATAATCTCCGATTTGACCGAAAATTTTATAAATTTCAACAGCCAAATCCTGCGCTTTTTGTCACGCTAAAATATTTTCAAATCGCTGAATAACCATAACTTTTTTTTACTTTCAATTTTTTACTAAATCAGTCCGTAAATTTAACAATATAAATTCCTCCTTTATATTCTGGAAACTCCTTGATTAACAACTCTTTAAGCGTATTTGCTGCGTCTGTTTCAGCAAATTTGCCGACACGTACTTTCCAAAACGGCGAAATACGCTCAGAACGCACGTCTTCGTTGGGAAATTTTGCGCGTATTTTCTTTTCAATGGCAAAAGCCTCGTCTTTGGCATTTTGCGAATTTTCAGAAAAAACCTGCACAGTCCAGCCTTTTGTCAATTTTTCCGTAGCATCTACGCTTTTTTTTACCAAAAAATAGTTTATAGCCTCGTCTTGATGGACAATTACTGTTGCACCCGAATCATTCGGCGCAGCAAGATTGCTTATAATATCAGCGTTTTGTGCAGATAAAAATACTGCAAAACAACCGAAAAAACCAATTAATAAATATTTTTTCATATTTTCTAAATTTTTTGTTATTGATAGTTATTTATTATTTTTTAACAACAAAAATAACGCGAAACAAATAACAATAAATAATTGATAATTATTCTTTTAATTTATCAAAAATTGACATAATTCTGTTTAAATCGTCTTCATTGTCAAACGAAATAGTTATTTTTCCTTTTCCGCTGTCTTCAACAGAAATATTGACGTTTGAGTTCAAAATTGTGTGTAACTCCTCGCGGTTTCTCAAAAATTCCTCCGAAAGCGGTTTTTTTTCGTGCTTTTCGGCAGTTTTTTCTGACTGCGGTTTTTTGAAATTTTTAACTAATTCCTCAGTTTTGCGCACTGATAAACCGTCTTTTACTATGTTTTCGTAAATAACCAACTGCTCTTTCGCGCTCTCAATTCCTGCCAATGCCCGCGCGTGTCCCATATCAATTTTTTTGTCCTTTATGCCGAGTTGAATTTCGGCGGGCAAATTCAACAGGCGCAAATAATTTGCGATTGTAGCGCGGTTTTTGCCGATTTTTTCGCTCAACGCCTCTTGCGTCATAGCCGAATTTTCCATGATGGAATGGTAGCCGAGTGCAATTTCAATCGCGTTCAAATCAGTGCGTTGAATGTTCTCAATCAACGCCATAATCTGCATTTGCTCGTCGTCGGCGGTGCGAATGTATGCAGGAATTTTTGTCAAACCTGCAAGTTTTGACGCACGAAAACGCCTTTCGCCTGCGATAATCTGATAATGCGCTTCGTCAATTTGCCTGAGCGTAACAGGCGCAATAATGCCGTTCTGTTCGATAGAAACGGCAAGTTCCTGCAACGCCTCCTCGTCGAAAACGGTGCGCGGCTGTGCAGGGTTCGGCGCAATCATTTCGAGTGCAATCTCGTTAATCATACTTCCGCCGTCTGTTTTCACCTCTTCGGTACTGATAAGCGCGTCAAGTCCGCGCCCTAATCTTGGTGCTTGTTTTTTCATTTATATATTTTTGTCTAAAAATACTTATTGTTTCAAAAAAAATATTATACCTTTGCAGCCGAGTTCATTTCTTATTTAAGAAAAAGAAATTGGGAAACACATAGCCACGAAGTTATGCGTTTGCTGTTTTTTTATAAGACATCAGGTAATTTACATTTATATTTATTCATTATTTTATCTTTCGCTTTATCTTTTCCGTCAAGATAACAGTAAGCAAATAATATTCATTTTTCTATCGTTTTGCCGACATCAACAGCACGTTATTTTGCCCCTTCCACCCTTTTCACCAACTCCTCTGCCAAGTCCAAATAATTTTGTGAGCCTTTGGATTCTTTGTCGTAGAGAAGTACGGGCTGTCCGAAGGATGTCGCCTCGCTGAGTTTGACGTTGCGCTGAATGAGCGTATCAAAAACGAGGTCGTTGAAATTGCGTTTTACCTCGTTGGCAACGTCTTTGGCGTAACGCAGGCGGGCATCAAACATCGTCAGTAAAAAACCCTCAATGCTGAGGCTCGGATTGAGTTTGCTTTTGATAATTTTGATTGTGTTGAGCAGTTTTCCGATACCTTCGAGCGCGAAATATTCGCACTGCACAGGGATTATCACGCTGTCTGAAGCCGTGAGGCTATTTACCACAATCAGTCCAAGCGACGGCGCACAGTCAATCAAAATGTAGTCAAAATCTTCTCGCAAAGCATTGAGTGCGGTTTTGAGGCGCGTTTCTCGGTTGTCAATATCAACCATTTCCAATTCCGCGCCCACAAGATTTATGTGCGAAGGAATAATTTTGAGGTTGTCAATTTCGGTCGCCATAACCGCTTTTTGCGCATCAATTTCGCCTACAAGACATTCGTAAATGGTATTTTTTACCTTTGTAATGTCAATTCCCAAGCCCGATGAGGCATTAGCCTGCGGGTCGGCATCAACTACCAGCACGCGCTTGTTCATATCTGCCAGCGATGCAGCAAGATTAATGCTTGACGTGGTTTTTCCCACACCGCCTTTCTGATTTGCAATTGCAATAATTTTTCCCATAATATTTTCTAATTTTTATTGTGAATTTTTCAAACTGCAAAGTTAGCATAAAATTTTCAATTACACACAAACGTATAAAAATTTTTTGAAAAATTTATAGGGGAAAGTTACAAATTTTTTTTTGAACAAAATAATAAAAAAAATTTTTTATATGAAAAAAAAATGAAAATCACGATGAAATCGCAGAAAATTAACTTAAAAATTTTTTTAATGTTTCTCTTTTGAATCAATCCAAATGCTAACGGGACCATCATTAATTAACGATATTTTCATATCTGCGCCAAAAACGCCAGTGTGAATTGGTTTGCCGAGTTTTTTTGCGGTTTCATCGCAAAATTTTTCATAAAGAGGAACAGAAAATTCGGGTTTTGCAGCCAAAATATACGAGGGTCGGTTGCCTTTTTTGGTGGAGGCATAGAGCGTAAATTGGCTTACAACCAAAATTTCGGCGTTGATGTTTTTTGTCGAAAGGTTCATAACGCCGTTTTCATCGTCAAAAACTCTGAGATTGACAAGTTTTGAAGTCAGGTATTCAATATCAAAATCGCTGTCGTCATCGCAAATTCCAACAAAAACCAGCAGCCCGCAACCAATTTTTGCAGTAATTTTTTCATCAATTTCAACTGACGCATTTTTCACTCTTTGAATTAAAATTCTCATAATTTCAATTTTTTATAGCGCAAAATTAGTAAAATTTTTTGTAATTTTGCAACCTTATTTTTGAAAAAAATGCAAATTCTTACCTCATACAATATTATTTTTGGAAAAACCGTTGCCACAATCGGCGTGTTTGACGGCGTACATACCGGACACAGGTTTTTGTTGGAAAAACTGAAAAATATTGGCACGAATTGCAAATTTGCGCCAACATTCAAATCGCTTGTAGTAACGTTCAACAATCACCCGCAAACTTTTTTTTATCCACAAAACGACTTTAAACTGCTTACAACTACTGCTGAAAAAATTGATTTGCTTGCCGAAATTAATCCAGATTATTGCCTTTCGCTTGATTTTGATGCAAAAATTTTCTCGATGAAATCAGCAGAATTTTTACTTTTTCTCAAAAAAAATTATTCCGTTGAAAAACTTTTAGCAGGTTACAATCATTCTTTCGGTTCGGATAAAATCCGCAGTATTGAGGATTATAAAAGAATAGGGCAGGATAGCGGTGTGGAAATTATTGCTTGTGAGCCGTTTTTTGTTGCTGAAAATCAACAGGTTAGTTCGTCAAATATCAGAAAATTTTTGCTTGATGGCAATATTGAAAATGCAAATTTACTTTTGGGTAAAAAATATTTTTTGCAAGGCGTAGTAGAAAACGGCGAAAAAATCGGCAGAAAAATCGGTTTCCCGACAGCGAATTTGAAAATTAATTCGCAAAAACTTATTCCCTGCAAGGGAGTTTATTCTGTTGATATTGAGGTGAAAAACCGCCATTTCAACGGGATGTTGTACATTGGCAACCGCCCAACGCTTAACGGACAAAATCAAAAAATCGAAGTGCATATTTTTGATTTTTCCGAAAATATTTATGGACAAAATATTAAAATTTTCTTTAAAAAATTCATTCGAGCAGACAAAAAATTTGAAACTTTGGAAGAATTGAAAAGGCAGTTGGAAAAAGACAAAAAAGAAATTTTACAAGAATAAAACTTAAATCAGAAAAAAAATGTAACTTTGCATTTTCAATAAAATATTATGGCAAAGAATCCAGAAACTATTGTAGCCGATTATATTTCAGGCATTCAGGTTAATGCAACGCCCGAAGAGGTTGAGGCAGTGCAGGTATTTGCAAGGCAGTTAGTTGAGGATTACGGCTACTCAAAAACGCAAATTCAAACGCACCCGCAATACCGCGTAAAAGTTCGTCCTTCGGACACGAGAAAAGAGTATCCTGTGGATATTGCTGTATTTCTTGATGCACTGAAAGACGATAACGGGCTGTATATTGTTGTAGAATGTAAAAAGAAAAACCGCAAAGACGGCAGAACGCAACTTGAAAATTATTTAACGCTTTCAAAGGCTTATCTCGGCGTTTGGTTTAACGGCGATGAACGATTTTTTATTCGCAAATTTGTCAAAGACAACGGCGAAATATATTTTAAAGAAATTCCTAACATTCCAAAATTCGGGCAACGTGTAGAGGATATTGGTTTGTACAAAAGACAGGATTTAAAGCCAACGCACAATCTGAAAGCAATTTTTAAGTCAATACGCAATCACTTGGCAGCAAATACGGTTGGTGCTACTCGCGATGAGGTTTTGGCGCAACAACTTATCAATATTATTTTCTGTAAAATTTACGATGAAAAATATACTGCCCCAAATGATATTGTAAAATTTCGTGCAGGAATTAATGAGAAGCCCAAAGATGTAGAAAAGCGCATTTTGAGTCTGTTCGATGAAGTAAAAACAAAACACCCCGAAGTTATAGACAGGGAAGATAAAATAACATTAGACACCAATTCATTGATGTTTATTGTCGGCGAACTGCAAAACTATTCTTTAATGGAAAGTGAGCGAGATGTTGTCTCTGATGCCTTTGAAACATTTATTGGACACGCTTTGAAAGGTGGACAAGGGCAATTTTTTACGCCGCGAAATGTAGTAAAAATGATGGTTGATATTTTACAGCCAACAGAAAACGATAAAATTATAGACCCTGCATGCGGCAGTGGCGGCTTTCTGATTGAATCATTACGAACTGTTTGGCAACAAATTGATAATAGATATACAAAACTTAACTGGAATAGCAATGCTATTGCGACAAAAAGAATAGATGTTGTTACCAAAAACTTCAGAGGGATTGATAAAGATTATTTTTTAAGCAAAGTGGCTAAAGCATATATGAATTTAGTCGGCGATGGCACAACGGGAATTTTCTGCGAAGACAGTTTGGAAAATATAAAACAATGGAAACTTGAAACACAAGTGAAAATAGAACTTGAAAGCTTTGATTTATTGCTGACAAATCCACCTTTTGGCGATAAAATAAAAGTCAAAGGCGAAGATAAGTTGAAACAATATGAATTTGCATATAATTGGAACGTTAAAAAAGATATATATGTCAAAGGAAAACTGAAAGATGAAAGACCGCCGCAAATTCTTTTCATTGAAAGATGCCTGCAATTGTTGAAAGAAAACGGAAAAATGGCAATAGTTTTGCCCGAAGGCACTTTTGGCAATCCGTCCGACCGTTATATTTGGAATTATATTACAAAAAATGCTCAAATAGAAGCAGTCATAAGTACCCCGACAGAAACGTTTCAACCCAATACACATTTTAAGACAAGTATTTTGGTATTGAAAAAATGTAAGCCTGAAAATGATTATCCCATTTTTATGAGTATTCCGACAACATGCGGACATAATAAAAACGGGAAAGAAGTATATAAAATCAATAAAGATGGCTCATTCATATTCGACAACGAAGGCAATAAAATTGTTGATGACGAAATTTCATTGGTTGCAGAACAATATCACTCATATATACAAAACAGGACAAATATAAACTCTCATTTAGGTTTCGTAGTGAATTATTCGCAGATTAGAAATTGGATTTTTATTCCCGATTATTACGATCCTGAATTACAACATGAAATTAGCGAACTTGAGCAATCAAATGACTATGACGTAAAATCAATCAAACAATTAGTAGATGATAAAATTATAAAAATAAAACGCGGTAACGAAATCGGCTCGCAATTTTACGGAAAAGGTGATGTTCCGTTTATTCGCACAAGCGATATTGTAAATTGGGATTTGAAAATTGACCCGATAAAATGCGTTCCCGAAGAAATTTACGAGCAATATAAAAACCAACAAGACGTAAAAGAAAACGACATTTTATTTGTAAAAGACGGAACGTTCTTAATCGGTAGAAGTGCTATTGTTACCGAGCAGGAAGAAAAAATCATCATCCAAAGTCATTTGCTAAAAATCAGAACATTAAAAAAAGACACAATCAATCCCTATTATCTTTTATACTTATTAAACACCCCTTTCGTCCAAAAACAAATTAAGAAATATACTTTTGTTCAGGGAACAATTTCTACGGTTGGGGATAGATTTTACGAAATAGTATTGCCAATTCATAAAGATATAAATAAAGTAAAGCAAATTTCTGATGAAATAAAAGACATTATCAACACAAAACGCATTTTGAGAGAACGCATAGAAAATCTGATTAAAT
>JAISYF010000238.1 GCA_031270065.1 Prevotellaceae bacterium
TATTCTTCAAATATACGAAAAATCGGGTTTAGATGTTTTTTGATAATCCGATTACGCTTGATAATCCCGAAAATTTTTATAAGTTTGTGTATAATTGAAAATTTTATGCTACCTTTGCAAATTATTTTTTAGATTTTAACTTTTATTTTTTAGTTTAAAAATGAACATTTCTTATAATTGGCTGAAAAGTTATTTGAATACCGATTTGTCTGCTGACGAAATTGCAAAAACACTGACTTCCATTGGGTTAGAGGTTGGAAAAGTGGAAAAATACGAAACCATTAAGGGCGGTCTTAAAGGGTTGGTTGTGGGCAAAGTGCTGACTTGTGAAAAACACGAAAATTCTGACCATTTGCACGTTACAAGCGTTGATATTGGCGAAAATGAACCGTTGCAGATTGTTTGCGGTGCGCCTAATGTGGCTGAAAATCAGAAAGTTATCGTTGCAACTATCGGTACAACACTTTATCAGGGTGAAGAAAGTTTTGTGATAAAACGCTCGAAAATTCGCGGTGTTGAAAGTTTTGGAATGATTTGTGCCGAAGACGAAATAGGCGTTGGAGTATCGCACGCGGGAATTATGGTTTTGCCCGAAAATACACCTGTGGGTTTGCTTGCCCGCGAATATTTCGGTGTGTCCGATGACGAAATTATTGAGGTTGATATTACGCCCAACCGTGCCGATGCGGCTTCGCATTGGGGCGTGGCGCGCGATTTGAATGCCTTTTTTTTCGCACACAAAATAAATTCAGAACTAAAACGCTCCTCGGTGGAAAATTTTAACGTTGATAATGAGAATTTTAAAATAAAAATTAGGGTTGAAAATACGGCGGCGTGTCCTCGTTACGCAGGCGTTACGCTAACGGGTGTTAAGGTTGCACAATCGCCTAAATGGCTGCAAGACAGGTTGTTATCCATTGGTTTGCGCCCGATAAATAATGTAGTTGATATTACGAATTTTGTGTTGCACGCTTTTGGGCAACCGTTGCACGCTTTCGATGCGGACAAGATTTTGGGCGGTGAAATTGTTGTGAAAAATCTAGTGGAAGGCACAAAATTTACCACACTTGATGGCGTTGAACGCTCTCTTTCTGCCAACGATTTGATGATTTGCAACGCAAAAGAACCGATGTGCATTGGAGGCGTTTTCGGCGGTCTGCATTCGGGAATTACCGAAAACACTACAAAAATTTTTCTCGAAAGTGCATATTTTAATCCTGTAACTATCAGAAAAACAGCGCGTTATCATGGATTAAACACCGATTCAAGTTTCAGATTTGAGCGCGGCATCAATCCGCACGACACAATTTATGTATTGAAGTACACGGCGATGTTGATAAAGGAACTTGCGGGCGGTGAGATTTCGAGCCAAGTAGTTGATAATTACCCTGTTAAGTTCGAGGATTTCGATGTTGAAGTGCCGCTTGATAAAATTCATTCTTTGATTGGAAAAAATATTTCTGAAGAGGAAATTGAACGGATTTTTACATCTCTCGAAATTGAAATTTTGAGTAAAGAAAAAACTTGTGTCTATAAATTGAAAATTCCTGCCTATCGTGTTGATGTTCAGCGGGATATAGATGTGATTGAGGACATTTTGCGGATTTATGGCTATAATAATGTTGAGTTCTCCGATAGTCTGAAATCGAATATTGCGTACAGCCCAAAGCCGAACGATTATCAACTGCAAAACCTTGTGTCAGAGCAACTTACGGCGAATGGTTTTTATGAAATAATGAATAATTCGCTTACAAAAGTGGCTTATTACGAAAATTTAAAAACTTTTCCAAAAGAGCGTAACGTAGTGATAATAAACGCTTTAAGCAATGATTTGAGCGTTATGCGCCAAACGCTGCTTTTCGGCGGTTTGGAAAGCATTGCGCACAATGCCAATCGCCAAAACGCCGATTTGAAGTTTTATGAGTTTGGAAATGCTTATCAGTACAATGCGGATACTGCTGTTCTGCCATGTAATTGCGGAATTGATACGCAATCTCCTGAAAATCAGGACAGATTAGCCACATATTCCGAGTCATTCCACCTTGCTCTTTGGCTTACGGGCAAACGCGCCGAACAAAGTTGGTTGCGCAAAGCCGAAAACGTAACTGTCTATGACTTAAAGAGTTACGTTCAAAATATTTTCATTCGTTTGGGAATAAAATCGGAATTTGTAATGTTAGAGGAATTTTCTGACGAAATTTTTGTGCAAGGGCTAAAATTTTCTACAAAAGCGGGTAAATTGCTCGGAAATTTGGGCATTATTGATAGTAAAATTTTAAAGCATTTTGATATAAACCAAGAGGTGTATTTCGCTGATTTACAATGGAATAACCTTTTGGCTGAATTTGCAAAAAAGAAAATCAGGTTTGAGGAAATTTCAAAATTCCCCGAAGTTAAGCGTGATTTGGCTTTGCTTTTGGACAAAAATGTTTCTTTTGCGCAAATTGAACAGACAGCCCGCAAAACCGAGCGCAAATTTCTGCAAAATATCACGCTTTTTGATGTTTATGAAGGGAAAAATTTGCCTGAAAACAAAAAATCATACGCGGTTAATTTTGTTCTGCAAGACAAAGGTAAAACTCTAACAGACAAGCAGATAGATGAAGTTATGAGCAGATTAATTAAAAATTTTGAAAAAGAATTGGGAGCAAGTTTGAGATAAAGAAAAAATTTGTAAGAGTGGAAATTTTTTCACCCTTACTCAATAAAATTTACTTCCGTTTCTAATTCTATCGAAAATTTTGCTTTGACTTGGCGTTGGACTTCGGCGGAAAGTTCAGCAATATTTTGCGGAGTTGCATTGCCGAGATTTACCAACACAAGCGGTTGCGAATGATACACCTGCGCCCCGCCGATTTTATGCCCTTTCAAACCGCACTGTTCAATAAGCCACGCAGCAGATAATTTTTGTATGGGCGAAAAATTTTTCTCCCCTATCGTTACAGGGTAGTACGGCATTTTTGGGAATTGCCTTTGCAACGCCTCAAAATGTTCTTTACAGCAGTATGGATTTTTGAAAAAACTACCTGCGTTGCCGAGAATTTTTGGATTGGGTAGTTTGCTTTCGCGAATAGAAATAACTGCGCGGCGTACATCTGCGATAGTTGGATTAGAATTGTCGGCAAGTAGCGTTTTTAGCGCGCCGTATTCGAGTTTGAGAGTCGGATTTTTTTGCAGGCGGAAATTTATAGCAGTAACGATGAATTCGCCCTTTTTCGACTTTTTAAAAACACTCTCGCGGTAGCCGTATTCGCACTCTTTTACGGTGAAATAGCGGTTTTTGGCGGTTTTTACTTCAATTGTTTCTACGCTTTCTATAATATCTGCAATTTCAACGCCGTATGCGCCGATATTTTGCACCGCTGCTGCGCCGACTTCGCCGTATATGAGCGACAAATTTTCCGTGCCTCCAAAACCTTTTTCCACCATCATTTCACAAAATCGGTCCCACGCAATGCCCGCGCCAACTCTCACAATAACTTCTTGATTATCAATCTCTTTCGTTTCTAAAAAGTTAATTTTTGAATGTAAAACAATGCCGTCGAAATTGTGCAGGAAAAGCAGATTACTGCCCTCGCCAATATGCAAAATTCGTTCAGGCTGTTTTTGATTTTCGCGCAAAAAGTCGATTAATTCGCTTTCGCTTTCATATTCAAAGAATTTTTTAGCAAAAACCTCAAACCCAAACGTATTTTTGTCTTTTAATGAAAAATTTTTGTACAACATCGAATAAATTTTTTGTACAAAAGTACAAAAAATATTGTAATTTTCTCCTATAAATTTTTTGGAGAATTTTTATACGTTTGTGTATAATTGAAAATTTTATGTTACCTTTGCACCCAAAATAAAATGATTAATAATAACACAAATCTCACACAATCTTTGTTTGTGTGGTTTGTGTAGTTCGTGGTTAAAAAAATTTTCATAATGAAAAAACTAATTTCACTTTTTTTGATTGGCATTTTTTTGATTTCCTGTTCAAGTCCAAAGCGGAAAGCGGATTTGAAAGGAATTGATTTTGATGTCAAAATTCAGCGGTTTGACCGTGATTTTTGGGCGTTGAAAGAGAGCAAAAACCTCTCGAAAGATTTGCAAAAACTCTATGCAAAATATCCCGATTTTGCACCGATTTATTTTGGCAATATTGTGCTTTTCGGCAGAAATAAAGAGGAAGTTTTGGCTGTTTTACCTGATTTTTTTGCAGATACTACCGCAAATAAACTCTGCAAAGATGCTTTGGAAAAATTTTCCGATGTGTCGAAAATCGAAAAATCGCTTACAAAAGCATTTCAAAAAGGACAATATTTCTTTTCACAAACACCTGTGCCACAGTGTATCATGCATATTTCTTTGCTAAATCAAAGCGTGGTAGTGGCAGACCGTTTAATTTCTGTGGGAATAGATAAATATCTCGGCGAGGATTATCCGCTGTATGAACTTAGTCCCGAATTTTACCCATATTTGCGCAAAAATATGAAACCAGAGAAAGTTGTTTCCGACTATGTCCACGTGTGGCTTTTGACGGAATTTCCATATTTTTCGGAACAAGACAAATTGTTGGATAAAATGATTTATGACGGCAAAATTTTGTACGTTACTTCGCTGCTGCTGTCCGATGAAAAGGCGGAAAATCTAATCGGCTACACAGCAGAGCAGTGGAAATTTTGCAAAAATTACGAAAAAGATATGTGGCAGACGTTGATACAGGAAAAATATCTTTTTAGTTATGATTTTATGTTGCGCAAGAAAATTTTGGAAAATGCGCCTTTTACACAGCCTTTTACGCAGGAGTCGCCGGGACGGGCTGGGCAGTATATCGGTTGGCAAATTGTTGAAAGTTATATGAAAAAAAATCCTGAAATTACGCCTCTGCAACTTATGCAAAATGCTGATGCTCAGGAAATTTTGGAAAATTCGGGGTATAATCCGTAAGTAAATTTTTTTGTAGGGCGTTGCCCCTTGCGATAGGAAAACAGAACGTAACACGTTTTCGGAAACGTTGCTTTCAAAACAAAATGTAAATACAAAAATTTATACTTCGCAAATTTCTCCTCAACTACAACTTGATATTGATAGATATAATTCTCAATATCAACCAATTATGATAGAAGTTTTTACAAAATCGCACGACAGATTTCTCTATATCGACAGCGAAGTTTATCACATCGGCGCGTCTTTAAAAGATTTAGGCAAAAAATGGTTTGCCTTTGCGTACAGGCGAATGAATTATTGAAAAATATTTTTTAAAAATGACAATAGAAAACGAAAAAATATTGGCAAAGCAGCGGCTTGAGGAGTTTCTGAAAACAAAAAAACTGCGCAAAACGGGCGAACGGTTTCAGATTTTGGACTGTATTTATTCGCAGTCGTCATTTTTTACACTATTGGAATTGTACGACAAAATGAATAAAGACTATTTTCACGTCAGTTTATCAACAATTTATTATACAATCGAATTGCTTTTGCAGTGCAACCTTGTAATTCGGCACACTTTCGACCTTCAAAATGTGCGCTACGAAAAAACTCCGCTCGGCTCAAATCATTATTATCGAATTTGTATGCAATGCGGCACTACAAAGGCTTTCACAGATTTGAAACTCAAAAAATCAATCTCGTTGCGCGACTATCACGCTTTTACTCCGCAATATCACTCATTATATATTTACGGAATTTGCAAAAAATGCGGACAGAAAAACGCGGAAGTAAAAAAATAATTTTTTTAAACTTTTTTAAAACTTTTTTGTCTAAATATTACGATAAAATTTTGTTAAAATGAAAAAATTGTGTTTTATATTAATAGCGTTTTTTTTTGTAAATTATTGTTTTTCAAGTAGTTATTCACCTCCTGTGTTTCGTAAAATGGTTGTTATCAACAACGACACGATGCCTTTGTTTGAACTTTCGCCAGTATATTGTTTTCCTCCGTTGAAGTTCAAAAACAAAAAAGAGGAAAAATTTTATTGGCGCACTGTGCGCGATGTAAAAAAGGTTTTGCCGTTATCAAGGTATATTCGCAGCGTTGTGGAGCGGACAAATAATGAGTTGATGGCTTTGCCTGATAAAAAAGCCCGCGACAATTATATGCACAAATTTGAAAAACGAATTTATAAAGAAAATGAGGAAGAATTTAAAAAATTGACATTAAATCAAGGAAAATTATTAATAAAATTAGTCGATAGGGAATGTGATTTTACGTCTTACGAATTGATAAAAGCATATCGTGGCGGGTTTAGAGCGGGATTTTGGCAGTTTTTTGCAAAAATGCTCGGCGCAGATTTAAAATCGGATTTCGGTACAAAAGAGGAGGACAAAATTATTGAGCGGATTATCACGCTTGTTGAGGCGGGGCAGTTGTAGCACAAAAATGAATAATAACTACAAAAAATATGCAAGAACTTGTTTATCAGTTATTTAACGAGCAGATGCTTGTTTGGGAACTTGCGCGAAACAACAATTTTGCAATGCAAAACAGCATGCAAAAACGGTTTAATTTCGGCAATTTTTGCGTTTATGTAAAGTGCAATCCTGCTCGGATTTCGTCTTTGATGGCGAAACTTGATAAAAAATCTATCGAAAGTCGCCCCTGTTTTCTTTGTACAGAAAATCGCCCTGTTGTGCAACGCGGTGTTGAGGTCGGCAATTTTGTTATTTTGGTAAATCCTTACCCGATTTTTGAAAACCATTTTACCATTGCGCACAAAAATCATACTGAACAAAAATTTTTACCGTATATCAATGATTTTCTGAACTTTGCGAAAAATTTGCCTGACTTTGCAATTTTTTACAATGGTGCAAAGTGCGGCGCGTCCTGTCCCGACCATCAACATTTTCAGGCTGCTCCGAAAAATTATTTTCCTGTTATAAACGATTGTAAATCAAATCAAAGCGAGTTTAAATTTATCAAAAAAGGCAAAAATTTTAGAGTTTTTTCATTTAAGAATTATTTGCGCAATATAATTGTAATTGAGGCGGAAAGTGGCGAAAAACTTACGCAACTATTTGAAAATGAGTGTTTTAAACTCAAAAAAGACGACAGCGAACCGATGTTTAATATATTGTGTTTTTATGAAAAAGGCGAGTATAGGCTAATGATTTTTCCGCGCAAAGGTTTCCGCCCAACGCAATTTTATGAAACTGACGAGGAAAAAAGGCTAATTTTTAGTCCTGGAACAGTGGAAATGAGCGGAATTTTTGTAACTTCGCACGAAAAATCTTTTAATAAAATTAAAAAAAATGATATTATAAACATTTATTCGCAAATTTCTTAATAGATTTTTCTTTAACAGAATTTTCATTTATTAATTTTACTGTTTTTTAATGCGGATAATACGTTGAAAATGTTAAAATTAAGATATTTTCTTTTGATTGATAAGTTTTTTAAGAAAACAAAGTATAAATAACATAAAATAACGTTAAATTTTTTTAGAGTATTTAAAATAATTTATTACCTTTGTAAAAAATTTTGTTGTGAATGAAAAAAAATAGTGTTTGGATATTAATTTCTGTTGTAACTTTAACTGTTATTATACTGATTTTGTTGCAGTTACGATATATCAACCAAACAATGAATGTAAGCGAACAACATTTTTCAGAAACGGTTGAGAATATTCTTTACAACATCGAAAGAGAAATGGAAGATGCAGAAATTAAGCAATATGTGGAATTTGTGTTAAAAAACGAAACAACTGTCGAATATTTTTTTAACGAAAATTATGATTTTGATACGATGCAAAATCTTTTTGAAAAAAATAAAAACGGCAGCGATTTAACGAAAATGTCGCAAAAGATAAATTCTTCGATTCAAGGCGTAAATCGCGTGATTGCAGAAAATTATCAAAAAAAATATTTGCAAAACAGGGAATTGATTAACGATGTGTTGGTGAAATTGATGTTGAGCGCGCCGAAAAATGATATTTTGCAAAGAATGGATTTTAACGTTTTTACAGAAAAACTGTCTAACGAGTTAGCTGATAATGGAATAGAGCAGCAATATTATTTTTGCGTGAAAGACAAACAGGGGCGGAAAATTTTTTCAAATTATAATAAAAACGTTTGTGGAAAAGGCTCAAAACCGTTTAGGCAGCAACTTTTTCCAAACGAAAAAAACAATGAAACATACTTTGCAGAAGTATGTTTTGGCGAAAAAGTTTTATACAGAAATCAAGCGATAAAAATGGTGTTTCCGCCGATTGCAATTACAATTTTCTTGTTTGTAATAGTGATTTACACAATTTGTTATCTTTTGAAACAGAAAAAAGCGAATGAAACAAAGACCGATTTTTTGAACAATATGACGCACGAGTTGAAAACGCCGATTGCATCAATTTCACTCGCAGCGCAGATGTTGAATGACGAGGAAGTAGGGAAGTCGCCGATATTATTGGCGCACCTCTCGAGAGTGATAAAAGACGAAACGCGCAGGCTGAATATTTTGGTGGAAAAAGTGCTGCAAACATCAGTTTTCGAATCGCAAAAATCGGTAATGATGTTAAAAGAAGATGATGTTAATGAATTGATAGAGAGGGTAGTAAGGAATTTTTCATTCAAAGTAAATTCAAAAGACGGGAAAATAGAAACTTTGCTAAATGCAAAAAACGCAGTCGCTTTGATTGACGACACGCATTTTACAAATGTAATCTATAATTTGATGGAAAATGCAGTAAAATACCGCCGAGGAGAACTGATTTTATGCGTTTCGACTTGGAACGAAAAGGACAAACTTTTTATTTCGGTAGAAGACAACGGAATTGGAATTAGAAAAGAGAACATTAAGCATATTTTTGAAAGATTTTACCGCGTGCCAACAGGTAACTTGCACAATGTCAAGGGTTTCGGTTTGGGTTTGGCTTATGTTAAAAAAATCATAAACGAACATCATGGTGCAATTTCGGTAGAAAGCGAATTTGGTGTAGGAACAAAATTTATTATTCAACTGCCTGTGGTAGAAGAAAATTAGAAATTAGAAAAAAATAAAATATTAAAATTAAAATAATTTTTTTTACGAATTTATCATTTACTTTTAAACTTATTTCAAATGAAAACAAAAATTTTATTATGCGAAGACGATGAAAACCTGGGTATGTTGCTTCGCGAATACTTACAAACAAAAGGGTTTGCTGTTGAACTTATGCCCGACGGCGATGCAGGTTATCAAGCATTCGTTCAAGACAAGTTTGATATTTGCATTCTTGACGTTATGATGCCGAAAAAAGACGGTTTCACATTGGCTCAGGAAATTCGCAAAATTAACACCGTTGTGCCTATCATCTTTTTGACTGTTCGCAGCCTTAAAGAAGATATTTTGGAAGGTTTCAAAATTGGCGCAGACGATTACATTACAAAACCGTTCTCTATGGAGGAATTGCTGTTCAGAATTGAGGCTATACTTCGCAGGGTAAGCGGTAAACAAAGCAAATCCGGAACAGAGTTCGTTATCGGAAAATTTGTGTTTGACGCTCAAAAACAAGTGCTTGTAAGTGCAGACCAAAAGATTAAACTGACTACAAAAGAGTCGGAACTTCTGGTATTGCTTGCTCAATCGGCAAACAATATTTTGGAACGCAACTATGCTTTGAAAAGCATTTGGGTTGAGGACAATTACTTCAATGCCCGCAGTATGGACGTTTATATCACAAAATTGCGTAAAATTTTGCGCGAAGACCCTGATATTGAAATTATCAATATTCACGGTAAAGGTTATAAACTTATTATTCCAGACCCCGCAACATAATTTGCGCTTGTTATTAATAATTAAAATGCTGTTTTTAAAAAGAACAGCATTTTTTTTGTTTTGGAAAATTGTGGAAAAAATTGTAATTTTGCGGAAAAATTGTAAATAAAAAAATATGAGTGCTGAAAATAAAAAATTTACAGATATTTATCCTGCCGACTTTATTTCAGAAGGCGTTGACCAAACGCGCGGGTGGTTTTTCACGCTGCACGCTATCAGTACGATGGTAAAAGGCAGCGCGGCGTTTAAAAATGTGATTTCCAACGGCTTGGTGTTGGACAAAAACGGCAACAAAATGTCAAAACGGCTCGGAAACGCCGTAAATCCTTTCGATACAATCGAAAAATATGGCAGCGATACATTGCGTTGGTATATGATGACAAACTCGTCGCCTTGGGACAACCTGAAATTTGATATTGAGGGCGTTGAAGAGGTGCGTAGAAAATTTTTTGGCACGCTCTACAACACTTATTCGTTTTTTGCGCTGTATGCCAATGTTGATGGCTTTTCGCCTGACGCAGAGCAAATTCCGATAGAGGAACGCCCTGAAATTGACCGTTGGATTATCTCGCTGCTCAACACGTTGATAAAAGAGGTTACCGAGCATTACGAAACCTACGAGCCGACCCGCGCGGGCAGGGCAATTCAGGATTTTGTTACCGAAAACCTCTCTAATTGGTACGTGCGCCTCAACCGCAAGCGTTTTTGGGGCGGCGAAATGAATGCCGACAAATTTGCTGCGTATCAGACACTTTACGAGTGCCTGCTCACTGTGGCGAAGTTGATGTCGCCCATTGCGCCGTTTTATGCGGAAAGACTTTTTCAAGATTTGACAGGGGAATCTGAACTTTGATTTTGAATGATTGGAATGTAAAAAACAATTAACAAAACAAAAAAAGATTATGTCATACTGTACTGCAATAGAAACAATGCAACCGGAAGAACGCAAGTTGTTGCACAAAAATTATCACGATAACTTTTACGGTTTTCCGCTGCACAATGATAACGAACTATTTGGCAGATTGATAATGGAAATCAATCAGGCGGGTTTGAGTTGGGAAACAATTCTCAAAAAAGAAGTTGCCTTTCGCCGCGCTTACGACAATTTCTGTATAGAAAAAATTGCTGCTTACACCGAAAAAGACCGTGAGCGATTGTTAACAGATGCCGAAATTATACGCAATCGACTGAAAATCAATGCATCTATCGAAAATGCAAAAGTTGTGCTTTCACTGCAAAAAGAGTTTGGCTCTTTTGAAAAATGGTTGGAACGCCACTACCCGAAAACAAAGGAAGAGTGGACGATACTTTTTCGTAAAACCTTTCGGTTTACAGGTGGCGAAATTGTGAATGAATTTCTGATGAGTATCGGTTATTTAAGCGGTTCGCACGATGAAGACTGCCCCGTTTATCAACAAATTATAAAGCAAAAACCGAAATGGAAGGATTGACGGCTCTTGATAATTATTATGCCAAACACAACGAATTGACACGGGAATGTTTGCTTGCACTCAAAACTATTATTTTGGCGATAGATAAAAATATTGTTCATACTCGAAAATATCAAATTCCATTTTTCTGCTGTAATGATTATAATCTTGGTTTTTTGTGGGTAAATCGAAAAAAAATTTTAGTCGGATTTATTGAGGACAAAAAAATATTTACCGAATACCGAAAAGACAATGTTACAATGCTTGAAATAAATCCATTAGAGGATATTCCCGTTGAAAAAATCAGAATCAAATATCAAAGTATTATTGAAAAAATTAGAACAATCTGTGCAAACTCGTGTAATCTGCGTTCAAAGAGTTGGAAACAGAGAACGAAAAGCGGCTTTTCCTGCGCAACGAACTTCGGCGGCATAATGCCCGAAAATTTGCCGACAGCCGACAGCCGACAGTATCAAAAAGTTGGAAACGCAGAAAAATAAAAATGATTATTGACGATGCAGTTTGTCATATCGGCGCATCGCTCAAAGATTTAGGCAAAAAAAATGATTTGCGTTTTCAAAAATGAAATTAGACAAAAACTTGATATTGAATAATTAAAATTAAAAATAAAATCAAAAATATATGAATATAAATAAAAATTTATCAGTCCATTTAAGCGACTTTCCAAAATACGATGAGTCGTTGATTGACAAGAATTTAGAGGAATGTATGTTGCTTGCGCAGCAAATTTCGTCAATGATTTTGGCTCTCAGGCGCAAGGCTGAGAAAAAAGTGCGGCAACCGCTCTTTAAAGCCGTTGTGCCAACAAACGAGCAACGCGCTTTCGAGCAGATAAAATATGTCGCCGAACTGATTAAAAGCGAGGTGAATATCAAAGAATTAGAGGTTTTGCAGCCGAATGTGGATTTGGAAAATCTCGTAAAAAAAATTAAACCGAATTTTAAAACTTTGGGCAAAAAATACGGTAAATTGATGAAAGATATTGCCAAAGCGTTTGAGAGTTTCGACAGCAAACAGATTTCGCAAATCGAAAAATCGGCGAACTACAAATTTTCGTTGCCCTCAGGCGAGGACATTGAACTTGAAAATGCTGATTTTGAGGTTATTACCGAAGATATGCCAGGTTGGCTCGTAGCAAATGAAGGCAATCTGACGGTGGCACTTGATATTGCTGTTACGCCCGAATTGGAACGCGAGGGCATTGCCCGCGAACTCGTTAATCGCATTCAGAATATTAGAAAATCAAGCGGTTACGAGATTACGGACAAAATAGTTATTAAAATTGAGCAAAATGCTGAAATCAACGCTGCTATTGAGGAATTTAAAGATTATATCGCAGGGCAGGTTTTGGCAAATTCGTTAGAAATTGTCGAAAAATTAAACAAAAGCGCGGAACTTGATTTTGAGGATTATAAAGTAAAAATTTTTGTAGAAAAAATTTAATTAACAAAATTTTAAGTACATGACAAAAATTTAAATATATCCACTTTTATGATAGCGAGAGGGTTGTTGAGGTAATAAGCGATAAAATATGATTTTTGTCATGTACTAAAAGGATTTTGTTATAGTTGCCGATTCGGGCTTGATGAACAAAGACAATATTGAAGAATTAGAAAAAAACAACTATAAATATATTGTTGGAGCGAGGATAAAGAATGAAAAACAGTCGATTAAAGATTGGATTTTATCGCAAGACAAGACCGATGGTGCGTTTTACGAATATCAAAAAACAGCCGCTTGCAAGTTGATTTTGGGCTATTCGGAAAAACGGGCGAAGAAAGATGCTTTTAACCGCGAAAAGGGCTTGAAACGGCT
>JAISYF010000239.1 GCA_031270065.1 Prevotellaceae bacterium
CCATCAGAATTGCAGGAAAATCCTGTTATTAAAGAGGCGTTACAACTCTGCGAAGAAGCATCATACACCGATGCAGAACGAGCCGAATATGATAAATATTGGGACGAGGTTCGCCGTGAGAATATGCTGATAGAGGGAAAATTTGCAGAGGGAAAAGCAGAGGGAATAGCAGAAGGAAAAGCAGAGGGAAGAGCAGAGGGAATAGCAGAGGGAAAAGCAGAAGGAAAAGCAGAGGGAAAAGCAGAGGGAAAAGCAGAAGAAAAAATTGAAAATGCCAAAATTTTAAAAAAACTTGGCATTGCCTACGATATTATTTCAGAAGCAACAAAATTATCTATAAAAGAAATTGAAAATCTATAAAAAAATAATGACATAGATAAACGCCGTATTATCAGACAGTTATAAAAAAAACGCATTTTGTTTTTTTCTTGTTTTCCGAAAATTAGCCGATTGGACTGAAACTAAGAAGATAAGGATTATGCTCACGGAAAGCGTGGGTAATTTATCTCTTATTTATGGTTTGGCAAATACCACAGGAAGCGGATACTTTTATTTTAAGTTTAGCGGACAGCAATAATTTTAAAATTATGTTGCAAAGACACACATAATTATTTGAATATCAAAATGTTACATCTCTTTTTTTAGATAAATACTAATCTTTAACCAATTTTAACTACACGAGTTTATTCATTGATTCTCAAAGAGTTAAATTTTAGAAGTACCCAATTAACAATTAATAATTAATTTAACGCTTTTCTTTCTTTAAATTGCTCAAATCTTCAAATCCTCAAATTGAATTTTCAAATTTTCAAATTGAGTTTTTGAATTAATAATTAATTTGTGAAAACACTGTTTATTCCCTGTCATTGCGGGCTTTGACCCGCAATGACAGGGCACAACATTGAAAGTCGGGTATAAAAATCTTTGTGTTTTTTTTTAACCAAATTTTTGGGAAAATCCGTAGGGTGTCGCATTGTCAAAGTCAGGAAGACGGAATAATCAAAAAATCTTGCACAAGTCTTAGTTCTTTTAGCGTAGCGGTCTTTGTTCTTTGTTCTAAAAATGTTTAGCGGACAGTAATAATTTAAAAAACATTTCAATTTCTGCATTAATATTTTTCAAATCCTCCTCTGTATTGTTATTTTTGTTTATAAGAAAAACAATTTTGTCAGTAATTTCTTTGGAAACGCCTGATTTTGAGGATAATAAATGCGAAAAATCGGAATTTACGTTTTTTATGTCTAAATAATAATTTTCTTTAACAAAAAAAAGAAAATATTTGATTTTTTTATCAATTAAGTCGCTGAAATTTCGGCTGTTGTAGTACATATCGCCGATGGTTTGAGTAAATTCCTCAGTTGAATTTTTGAGCGGCTTGATAATCGGAATAATGCGCTGCAACCGTTTTCCCGCAAAAAGCGCATACGCCGCCGCGCTCCACAGCAAAATCAGCCATGCCCAATGCAGCGGCGGATTGGCAAAAATGTACATCAGCAGACTTTTATTTTCGTCTGCTTTTGCCGATTTTTTGTACTCGAAAATATATATATTGCTCTTTTTCAGATAGTTAAGTGAATTTACGGCATATTCAAAAACGGTGTCGTTGAGCATATAATAATTTGTAAATGCCTCAGGCAAAAGATGAATGTAAAAATTTCCTGCGCCGTAAGGAGTTTTGATAAAATTAGCCCAAGCCGCTGTATCAATACATTGCCCCAAAACAACGGCGTTTTTTTTATCAAAATTTGAAAAACAGGCAAAATAATTTTGTTCCCTCAAACAATATTTTGTTGTATCTAAATAACTGTTGCACAGCGTATTATATACGCTTTTATTATCTTTTTCCAAAAAATTTTCCATAAACGATACTTTTGTTAACTTCAACTTATTCGACAGATTTTCATGCACATAATCGGTTGCAAAAAACACGTCATTTCCAATTTTTACAAAATCTAAAAGATAATCATAGTCTGTTTTTGACAAAAAATTGCTGCCGAGTATAAAAAATTCGTTGTCGTGTTTTTCCATTAACTCCTCATTTTCTATAAAAAATTCCGCAATAGTCTGATTTTCAACTATTTCTATATTTTTTTCAGGGAAAAGTTTCGGTAATTCCTCTGCCAGCACAAACGCCCCGAAAGGAATTTTGTCCTTTACGGAATAGGTTTTTTTCCAGTCAATCGGTTGCGGTTTGGTGTATTCGAGGTACATCATAAGCCCGATTACGACTGCGAAAAGGAGGAGATATATTTTTAAACGGTTCGACATTAATTTCATTTCAATTTTTTTCGTTTATCTCTTGCGTATTCCATCGAGAATTATGGGATAAACAGCAATAAATCGTCAAGATAAGAACGTTGATTGGCATATTCCATACTTAATTCAGTCCATTTGTTCATAATTTTATTTTTTATTTTAAAATTTTTCTGCAAAGTTACTGATTTTTTCTATTTTCTGTTTCATTTCCAAAAAATCAGCCTCTCCTACCTCGTAGCCGCCGTACCAGCAATAGTCGAAAATCGCGGAAATTTCGGAAAATTTTGCTTTTAATGCCTCGTCTTTTAGTTCGTAAATATATTCGCGGTTGGTTTTTTGATACTGATATTCGATAGTCTGCTTTTCAGACAGCATTTTTAGCGTTTTCAGGTAGCAAAAGCGCACAGCAAGCCGATAATTGCCCTGTTTTACGGCGGTTTCGATAAGGCGGTTGATGTCAATTTCGGCAAGGTTGCGCTCAACTTCATCAACGGAAATCAGCATTTTGTCGCCTCTGCCCAAACTTTTGCCGAACTTTTTTACCGCAAAATAAATGCCGATTGCAAGCAAAACCGCCAGCAAAACGCTAACCGTAATCCACAGAATTTTTCTGCCTGTAACGGTGTCCGCTTTCAAATCCCAATCGAAAATTCTGTTCAGAAAATCGGCAATTTTTTGCCAAATCCACGCCCCAATCCGTTCAAAAATGTTCGGTTCTTGCGGTGTTTCGTTGTACTGAAAATCGCGGTCGGTGTAAATCTGCGAGGGATATTGCGGCAGCGAGCGCGTTTTGAGCGGCTCGCTGTCGTAACGAATTTTCTCTGCTGAAAAAATATTATTTACAGAAAGAAAAATACTGAAAATCAATATATTAACATACAATTTCATTTTTTTTTAGAACACAGACAACACAAAATTAGACAGATTTTCACAGATAAAATACAAAAAAATCTGTATTTATCTGTGAAATTTGTGTTATCTGTATGCTTATTATTAGTCCCGCTTTCCAATTTCCTCAATTTCTAAATTTGACGAAATTCCTTCGCGTTCCTCAATTATGCTGTGGTAAAAAATACTTTGCCCAATAAAAACTACCGCATAAAACAGGTAACTAATTGATATTCCGACAGAGATTAACGCGCTGCTCGCCATCATTAAATTTGCAGAATTGCCGAAATTCATTGATCCCGACAGTGTTCCGCCAATCATCAATATATAACCTGGTATTATGCAGATGTATGAGGCAAAACCAACCAAAAGACTTATTACAACAATAAATCCGAAAGTTTTCCAAAATATACCTTTTGTAAATTTGTAACTATCTGAAAATGAGCCAAAAACGCTTTTGTTTTCTGTTACAATAAAAAGCATTAAAAATGAAAACTTTACTGCAAGCCATACGCAAAAACATAATATTGCTATTCCACCCAAAGAACCTGTTAAAACTGTCATTACAACGTTGCTGTTGATTAATACGCCTGTTACAGCAAAAAAAACCGCAAGTATTATGATAAGAATAAATACAAGAACTCCTAACAAAACCTGCGCTCCGATAAGTTTCCAAAAATATTTTTTGGTTTCTTGCCAAAGCATGGAAACGGTAATTTCACGCTCTTTGTCCTCTCGATAAAGCCTTATGTATGAGAACGTTACGCCTAAAATTAGCGTAGAGGCGATAAAAATTGCAAGTGTCATAGGAAGTGCGCCAAATATTCCACCTCCTGCGCTTGCTAATTGATTTGTTACGTCTGGCGTTGCAGCATTCGCTACTGCGGTTACGATTAACATATAACTTTGCCAAAAGAAAAATCCTGCAATCATTGCTACCAGCAGCGCGGGCGATGCAATGTAGAACAGCCCTTTAAACAACGGCTTGAAATTTTGCCGTACAAAAGAAAAAGTGTCGCCAAGCATATCGCTAAATCGGCGCACAGAGTAAAGTTCGATTTTTTGATTAAATGTTTCCATATAAAATTTAAAATTAGAAAATATTTTTTCTGCAAAATTAGTCATTTATTTTGATAAATTGCAAAGCCGTAAAGATATTTTTTAAAACTTTGCGGTTTTGAGCCTTTTATCTCTTTGCGTTTATACTGTACTCTGGCAATAAATGAGTTTTAATTTTAATGTAATTAACAGTGTATCAAATAATTACGTAAATATTTTTTAATTTGAAAATTTGAGGATTTGAAAATGCAAAAATGCAATTCAAAAATGCAATTTGAGGATTTGAATTCTTGAATTCTTGAATTCTTGAATTTTCAAATTAAATTCTCAAATCATCAAATTTTCAAATTTTCAAATTGTATTTTTGAATTTTCAAATCCTCAAATTAAATTATTATCTCGCTTTGCGGATTATCATAAAAAATAATAGAGGCAGAAAAAAAATTTCCGCCCCTACCGTTCATTATGTTTTATTAAAAAAATCCAATTTTATTAAAAGAATTTAAACCTTTCGTCTTTTACTTTGTAAGTTTTTTTGAGAGCCTCAACAAGGTAGTAGAATATATTTTGATTTTGCGATTTAAGCATTTGAGCCTCTTGTTTTGCGTCAAATTCGCGGTTGCTGTCGGTTTTTGTCAAAACTTTGAACACATACGCGCCGTTTGTGCCCTTTACAGGAGCGGACACAGCGTCAATTTCGGCTTTCGGCGCAAGGGCTGCCAAAGCAGGCTCATTGCCCAAACTGCCAGCAAAAGACGATGCAAACGAAAAACTTTTTACAGTATCAACCGAAAAATTTTCAGCAGCAAGTTGTTCGATAGTTTTGCCCGAAAAATCCGATTTCATATTCACAAATTTTTTATCTTTGCGCAACTCCGCCTCCAAAGACGGTTTTGCATCTTCAAAAGAGCGGTAACCCTCTTTCACTTTCTTTGTAACGCCTGCCACAATAAGGGTGTTACCACATTCTTTTACATCTGAAACGGTGTTTATTTTGTTCTCAAATGCCCAACGGATAACTTCGCGCGAGCCTTTATTTCCGCCCAAATTTTGCGTATTTCTCAACACATTCGGCTGCGGAACAAGCGTGTAACCCTTTTCAGCAGCGATTGCAGGCATCAAATCAGCCGTTTTCGACTCGGCAGCAAACTGTTTTGCATCTTGATAAATTTTTGCCTGCGTAGTTTTTGACGGCACAACCAAAGTTTCAATTACAGCAAGTTTTACCTTTGAAACAGGCTTTGTTTTTTCTGTAACAACAAAAATTTGCGTATAACCCTGCGGATTTTCATAAACAAACGGAGCATTTACAGCAGCCTTAAAAGCAGGTTCAGCAATCTCTTTTTCCAAAGAAACTTCTCTAAACCAACCAACCTCGCCGCCTTTTGCAGCCGTATTTTTGTCCATTGACGACTGATATGCAACCGCTGCAAAATTTGCACCCGATTTCAACACATTCATAATAGAATCCGTTTTTTTTCTGGTCGCCTCTGTGGTTTGCTCCGCAACAATAATCATACTCAATTTTACAGAGTCTGGCGAAACGGCGTTATCAACAATACGCGCCATTTTGTAAGTGTCGTTGTTGAGAATTGGACCAAAAACCGCGTCTTTTGCGCCCGAAAATGCAAAGTCTTGCAAGTCTGCGTCAATATCGTTTTTTGTAAGGAAAATATCAAGGTATTGTTTGTCGGAAAAGTCATTTGTAACCCCCATAATATCGTCTGTGGTTGCAAATTCCTCTTTTGCATTGTTGATTTGCTCGGCGGCAGCCATAAAATCTGCATCAGAGGGTTTTACAGGGAAAACAACGTAAGAAATATCGCAAGCCTCGTCTTGTTTAAACTGCTCTTTGCGTTTGTTGTACAATGTTTTAATCTCTGATTCTGAAACAGTTACGGTGCTGTCGGCAACTGCAAAATAGGGTTTCATTGCATAAACAAGGTCTACGCTTGTTTGATTTTTGTCAAAAGCGTATTTTGCTTCTAACGAATTGACTACCAACGCTTTGGAAATCAAAGTATTATATTTTTCAACCAATTTATTCGTCTTTACATTGCTTTCGAGGAACTGCCAATAGTTGCGCATCTGCCTCAACTGCTCTGAGGAGGCTTGTTTTATAACTTCCGCATTGTTAATATCTGTAATCAACTGAATAACGCGCTGCACGTCAAAACGCCCTGTTTGCGGATTAACGAAAAGTTTGCGTTGCGAAATAATTGGGCTGATGTTGTTGATGTTTTCGCCAATAGTCAAGTCTTTAAGTTCTTGTTTTGTAACGCACATTCCGATTGCATCGGCGTCTTTTTCCAACACGCTTTGCATAACGATTCTGTTCCAAGTTTCGTCTAAAAGTCTGCTGCCTGTTTCCTCATTTACAGCGTCATTCCCAGACTCAATTTTGTAAAAATCTTCGGTTTGTTCTTTTAGAGCGAAAAAATCTTGATATTGAATTTTTTCGCCGTCAATTTTTCCTACAACAGTTTTGTTGCCCTGAAAAAAATTTGCAAGGTCATTTGTATTAAAAAAACCTGTTAAAACAAATAAAAGCAATGCGCCGCCGATAACAATCAGCAGTAAAACGCCGTGATTTCTGATTTTTCCTAATGTTGCCATTCTTTAAAAGTTTGAAAGTTTATGTTTTATTTTTAATATTTATTGCTATAAAAAATCGGGCGCAAAATTACTAAAAATTTTAATATAAAACAAATTATTATTGTCCGCTAAATATTTTTAGAACAAAGAACAAAGACCGCTACGCTAAAAGAACAAAGACTTGTGCAAGATTTTTTGATTATTCTGTCTTTATTCTTTTTAAATTATTACTGTCCACTAAACATTTCCTTACTTCGCCACAGGGACACCCTACGGATTTTCCCAAAAATTTGGTTTAAAAAAAAAGAACACAAAGATTTTTATACCCGACTTTCGATGTTGTGCCTTTTATAATTCAGCAAAAAAAAATCGTACCTTTCCCCTGTAAATTTTTATGCGTTTGTGTGTAATTGAAAATTTTATGCTAACTTTCCCCTATAAATTTATGATAATCCGCAAAGCGACCTATAATTCAATTTGAAAATTCAAAAATACAATTTGAAAATTTTGGGATTTTAATTTCAAATCCTCAAATTTTCAAATTTTCAAATTAATTTTTATGCGTTTGTGTATAATTGAAAATTTTATGCTACCTTTGCACTCCCCAATTCATAATTTATAATTCAAAAAAAAATGCGTATAGGATTTGGTTATGACGTTCATAGGCTGGCGGAAGGGCGGGAACTTTGGCTCGGCGGCATCAGGCTTGAACATTCGCTCGGACTTGATGGACACTCCGATGCAGACGTTTTGATACACGCAATTTGCGACTCGCTGCTCGGTGCAGCGGGTTTGCGCGACATAGGCTATTATTTTCCGGATAATGACCAAAATTTTAAAAATATTGACAGCAAAATTTTGCTTGCAAAAACTATTCAACTTGTTAGAAATGAGGGTTTTGAAATAGAAAATATCGACAGCACTGTTTGCGCCGAAAACCCCAAAATCAATCCGTACATCGACAAAATGAAAGAAACTTTGGCGGAAGTTCTCAATATTCCTGCAAAAAATATCGGAATTAAAGCCACAACTACCGAAAAACTCGGTTTTGTGGGCAAAGAGGAAGGAATTGCGGCGTATGCAGTTGCGCTTTTAGCATACAGATAGCACTTATTTGACAAATTTACACAGACTTATTTTTTTACATAAATAAAAAACTTGCGTCTAATTACTTAAATCTTGTGTCTAAATTTTTCGTACCTTTGCGCTTAATGAAAAAACTGTTCAGTTTAATATTGTTTCTCCCTGTAATTGCCTGTGTATCAGCGCAAACGATGATGCCTCCGTCTCAGGCAAATGTGGTGTCGGGCGCAAAAAAACAGGAAATTGCTGTGCGCTCGTGGCAAATTGACCCGCGTTATGGAATTGCCGATACTTGTGGCGTTGATACTGTGATTACAAGTTTTCAGGACAACACGCCCGTTAATAATTACAGCATTGCAAACTCGTGGAACGGCAATCTCGGCTCGCCGCTGCAATCAAAAATTTTCTTTGACCGTACTCAAAAAACTGATTTTATTTTTTCACAGCCTTACGATGTTTATGCGGTAACAGTGCCAGATGTTAAATTTTTTAACACAAAAACGCCTTATGCGAACCTCACTTGGCGCAGCGCATTGCCGAAATATCAGGAGGAGGATTATTTCCGCGCACTTTTTTCAATGAACATAAATAAGTACCTGAATGTGGGCGGTTTGGTAAATTATATTTCGGGACGCGGGCAGTACAAATTGCAAAATGCGCGGGCGATAAATGGCGGATTTTTTGTGTCTTACGGCGGAAAAAGGTATGCTTTCAACGCCGTTTTTATGGTTAATGATTTTAAAAATTTTGAAAATGGCGGAATTGACTCTTTGCAGGAAGATGAACAACCGAATGTGTCAGAAATACGGCTGCAAAGTGCGGTTTCGGGCTACAAAAATTACACATATTTTTTAAATCATAAATATTCATTAGGATTTGATAAAGAACGAAAACTCGAAAACGACTCGGTTGTATATGATTTTGTGCCTGTAACTTCGTTTATTCACACGATAAAATTTGAGGATACCCAAAAGCGTTACGCCTCAAATAATCTTGATACCGCTTTTTATGAAAATATCTATTACTCAGGCGGTTACACCAAAGATTCTACAAAATACCAATCGTTGAAAAATACTTTTGCAATTACTTTGGAGGAAAAATTTAACCGCGTTTTGAAGTTCGGTTTGGCGGCTTTTGTGGAACACGAATTAATCCACAGGGCAAATTATTCCGATTGGTTAAGATTTTATAATAATTATGAAAATAATTTAAAAGTTGGCGGCGTATTGTCGAAAAATGAGGGCAAAACTATTCGTTATAATGTGTCGGGCGAGGTGGCTTTGTTGGGCAGGATTATCGGTGATTTTGATATAAAGGGAAATATTCTCACATCGTTTCGGCTTTTTAAAGATACGGTAAATCTCTCTGCTGGCGCGGTTTTTAACAGTGTTACGCCCGATTTTTTCTACGAAAAATATTATTCTAATAATTTTTGTTGGAAAAATAATTTTGACAAAACGCTGAATTTGCGTGCAAAAGCGCGGTTATCATTGCAAAAAACAGGAATTTCGCTCGGTTTTAATTTTGCCACAATCCGAAATTATATCTATTTTGACCATTCCGCTCTGCCTGCGCAATACGAAAATCAACTGCAAGTGATGGCGTTTGACTTGACGGCAAACCTCAAACTTTGGAAATTTCATTTAGACAATAAGGCGGTTTATCAACTTTCGTCTAACCGCGAAATTTTGCCATTGCCAGATTTTGCCGTTTTTTCAAATTTTTACTTTAAAACAAAGATTGTCAAGGTTTTAACAATACAACTCGGTGTAAGTTGCCGTTACAATACCGCCTATTATGCGCCGAGTTATAAACCTGCAACAGGACAATTTTACGTGCAAAACGAGGAAAAAATTGGAAATTACCCGCAAATGAACGCTTATGTAAATTTGCACCTGAAACGTGTCCGTTTCTATGTTCAGTTATCGAACTGGAACAGTGGAGTTTTTGGTGGCAACTACTATTTAATGCCTCACTACCCAATGAACCCTCTAACTTTCCAATTCGGTCTTTCGTGGTCGTTTTATAATTAATTGTAAAGTTTCACAACGTTGTTGATTAACTTGACAGTTAATTCATAAAAAAAGTCGTACCTTTGTGCCGTTTTTCTGATAATTCTAAACATTAAAAGTCAGAATGAATGCAATAACTTGATTTACAAACAAATAATAAGATATAACGCTATGTCATTCGGTAATAGAATTAGACAAGTTAAGAGAAGAAAACAAATGCTGCAAAGGCAATTTGCCGCAGCATTAGAAATTGACACGCCAATGTATAGTAAAATTGAGCGTGGCGAACGCCGCGCCAAACGCGAACAGGTTATTGCTTTTGCCAAAATTTTCAAAGTAAATCCCAACGATTTTTTATCACTTTGGCTTGCCGACCGGATTATTGAAGTGATAAAAAACGAAAAGGAATTGGCAGGCAAAGCCCTGATTGTTACACAAAAATATTTAAAAAAATAGAAACTATTATGCCCACATTAAACTGGCTTTCACGCGATAAAGATATAAAACAGGCGAACAAAACGCCTTACCGCCTGCTGACC
>JAISYF010000044.1 GCA_031270065.1 Prevotellaceae bacterium
CCTGTGCGCCAACACTGTCAGGCATCTGATGAAAGACAAGCGCAGCACTGACGCCATCGACGCCGCTATGCGATACGCCAACGGTGAGATTACAAGAGAGGAGTTAAATAAATATATTGTTGCTGCTGCTTTTGATGCTTATGCTGCTGCTACTGCTACTGCTGCTTTTGCTGCTGCTTATGCTACTGATGCTGCCAACTGCCAAGCAACTGCCGACATTTGCAGGGAAATTTTGACAGAAAAAGTCTTTGAAAAAATAAAAAATTATGAACAGCCAAATTAATTCTCAATTCTCAATTCTCAATTCTCAATTTAATTAACAATTCTCAATTTAATTAATAACTAAAAAAAAAAAACATGAATTACAGTGATAAGAAATTTTGGCAATTACAAAATGCGTATCAGTTGAACTGTACAGACATTGCGCTTTACTTCTATTTACAGGAGGTTCGTAACGTCTGTGGCTGGGCAGACCGCATTAATCGTAATTCGGCGAAAATTTGCGTAGATTTAAATATTTGCTCAAATACGCTTAAAAATTCTCGTAATCGCTTAAAACAGGCAGGCCTTTTGGATTTTGAAAGTAAAAATGGCAGCCCAAACACAAGGTATATTTTTCCGACCTCGTCAAATTTTGACGAGGTCGATGGCGAGGTCGATGGTAAGGTCGATGGTAAGGTCGATAGCGAGGTCGTTGGTCACTTAAATAAAGAACAAGAACAAGAACAAAAACAAAAAAAAAATATAAAAAAAAATATTTTTGATTTTGGAAAAGTTTTGATTGAAAATTACGGCTGTGAGAAATTGCACGTTGCCGACTGGCTCAAAGTCCGAAAATTAAAAAAAGCGGTCAATTCAGAAACGGCTTTGAAAAACTTTATCTCGGAATGTGAAAAAAATAACTTCCCCGTAAAAGAGGCGGTTGAGATTTGCGCACAGCGGTCGTGGCAGGGGTTTAAGTTCGAGTGGGTGAAAGAGGATATTCTTTCGCCGCTAAAAAACACAAGAGAACTTGCTAATGCAGAATATCAGCAGAACTCGCAAAGATTAACAAATCGATTGCTAAAGATTCTGCTGCAAAAAACGATTGACAAAATTTCTGCCGAGCAAACGACAGCAGAAATTTTTAACCGCGTATTCTTGCGTATCGTTACCGATTGGAGAATCGAAAACTAATAAAAATTCTAAAATTCTAAAAATCAATGAATTACTTATTAGAAAGTATTGAAAGTGGGCGGCTTCAAAAATTGATAGACGACAAGGTAAAGCACTATCACAAGCAGGTTGCAGCGGGTAACAGGACAGTAGCGCAATTTTTGCAAAAAGAGATTTTGTTTTTGCAAAACGACATTATGCCGTTATTGCTTCACAACTCAAACCTTGCTCACTTTGAGATGTGCAAATACGTAATCCGCTCTTTTGAAAAGGCGGTAAAGCGAGATTGTAACGCGCTTCTGTGCTACATTCCAATCAAAGCGGATTACAAAGAAAACGCGATTGTTGGTATCGCCAACGGCAAACAGGACTTGTTTTTTGAGCCTGAGGCAATGCGGGTATTTTGCAACGAAATTACGCTTGTTAACACAGACGGCAACGAGGGCGGAGTTGTGCCGATAAATTTAAACCTGAACGATTATGAATGAGGATGTTAAGGTTTATAATTTCAATTCTGCGCCCGCCTTAAAAAAGCAGAGCAACGCGGAAAAATACGCGGATTATATCGACAATCTCAACGTACAACTCCCCGAAGTCCCTGCCATTGCCAACTGGCGCGGAATTGACCTCTGCCGCCAAACGATAACGGTAATCAAAGGTAAGCCGAAGTCGAAAAAGTCCGCACTTGCACAGCTGATTTGCGCTGATATTTTAAAGCAAAGCAGCAAAGCGAATATTCTCTACTTCGATACCGAGATGTCGGAAAAGAGCGTAAGAATACGCACATTGAGCGTTGCTAAAATGGCGAACATTCACAATTTTTCTGAACGATTTATAAAAATCAAATGCAGAAAAATGCTAAATGACGAGCGGAAAAAGTTTGTTCTTAAAGCGATTGCAGACTTCAAATGTGACATCGTTGTAATTGACGGAATAATGGACCTAATCAACGACTTCAACGACATTAAAGAGAGTTCGGCGTTGATTACCACACTCGGCACAATCTCGGCAGAGAACAACTGCCATTTGATTGTCCTGTTGCACCAAAACAAGAACAACGACAGGGCGCAGGGACATTTTGGGTATTTTTTGGAAAAAAAGAGCGATACGTTGATTGACATAAAATTTTGCGACCGCGAAACCTCACAGGCAAAATTAGAGTACGACCGCGATGGTGCGTGGTTCAAAGATTTTGAGTTTGGCTTCGGCGCAGACGGCTTGCAGTATTTTGACAAGAACGAAAAAATAGAATATCAACCTGCAAAGAACTATTACGAAATAGAGAAAGATGATGATTTTCCAATGCCCGAACCGAGTGATAATGTGGCGTTTTAAAAAATCTAAAAAAAATATTAAAAAAAATAACTACAAATGTATCTACAAAT
>JAISYF010000083.1 GCA_031270065.1 Prevotellaceae bacterium
TTGAAAAAGAAAATAACGGAACAATACCTGAATTAAAAAAAGCAGTTCCCGATGTAAGTTTCAAAGTTTTTGATTTGACAGATGCTCCTAAATTAGAATTGGACAACGGACAAATTGTTTTCCCAAATATCGACACCGACCCGCTTTCACGCATTTACAATATGCTTTTCTCCGTCGGTATAGACGACCCCAACAGCGAATTGGAGTGCGTGGTAAATGATTGTATGTATAAAATCGGCGAGCATTATTACATAACCAACGCCGAAGAATTAGACAAATCAGAAAATAAAAACTGTTTACAAAACGCAATCAAAAACGGCAAGATATTCATAGACGGTTGGACGGCAAGTATCAACACCACGTTGCAAAATTACAAGGAAGATGTAAAAATTGTGTTTTGAATATTTGAAGATGCAAAAATACAAAAATACAATTTGCAATTTGCATTTTCAAATCCATTTTTTGATTTAAAAATTTTTTCTAATTTTGCACCGCATATTAGAGTTGTGCAAAAAATTATGTTCAAAATAGTTAATTATTTGAAATACAGGTTATTAGCGAGGCACAGAAAGGGTTTTGGAGTACATTCACCTTTTGTGTTTGACTTGCTGAATGCGGTTTTTTTTGAGGAAAATCCGTTTTATTCCTTTGAAAAAACAGAAAAAATTTTAAAAAAACAGTTTTCTAAAACTTTTTTTAGTAAAAATATAAAGTATTACAGACTGATTTTTCGGCTGGCGAATTATTTTTATGCAAAAAAAATATTGATTTTGGGTAAAAATCCATTTGTTGAGCAATATTTTTTGTCTGTTAGCAAAACAAACCGTGCTGTTTCGATTTGCGGACTGGAAAATTTGCTGAAAGAAAATTTACCGCAAATTCTGGAGCAAAATTTCAAAAAATTGACAAATAATAAAAAAAATGAACCTTTTGACATAATTTTTTTTCTGACACACAATATTATATATTATGATTACGTTATAACAAGTCCATTATTTGCGGAAAATACGATTTTGATTTTTGAAGGAATTTACGAAAATCCGCAGTCGAAGGCGGCTTGGGAGCATATTAAAGCAGACGAAAAAACGAAAATTTGCATAGACATTTATAAATATGGAATAGTTTTTTTGAAAAAAGATATTTTGAAACAGAGTTATTTAGTAAAATTTTAATCTCCCGCACTAACGCGCCCCCTTTATTAAAGGAGGGATACGGAAATAAAATGAATTGCACTGAATGTTCCTTTTGTTAAAGGGGACAGCGCGGAACAAAATGTAGCAGGGGTTTAAATCAAAAAATATGAAGATTTATACAAAAACAGGCGATAGAGGCGAAACATCATTATTCGGCGGAAAGCGCGTATCAAAATATTCCGACAGGCTCAATGCCTACGGCACGATTGACGAATTAAACGCATTTCTTGGACTTTTACGTTCAAAATTGACGGCGGAAAATGAAAAAAACGTGATTTTTGAAATTCAAAACACGCTTTTTACCGTTGGCGCAATTTTGGCTACTCCGAGCGAAAACTTGAAAAATGCGCCGATTTTTGACGAAAATATGACGAAAAAACTCGAAAATTTGATTGACGAATATGATAAAACCTTGCCGAAAATCAAAAATTTTATAGTTTATGGAGAAAATGAAATATCGGCAATTTGCCACGTTTGTCGTTCTATAACGCGCCGAGCAGAGAGAAAAATTGTTTTTTTAGACGCAAAAGAGATAATTAATGAAAATTTATTGAAGTATATTAATCGTTTGTCAGATTTTTTATTTACTTTTGCACGATTTTTAGAAACAGAATAAAGACCGCTGCGCTGAAAGAATAAAGAACGAAGAAAGGTACAAAATAATTTTTGATTTTTGTTCAAAAAAATAAAAAAAAATAAAAAAAACAGTACAAATAGCAATAAACGAGAAAAAAAATCTTTAATATTTATTCTTTGCTTTTTGTTCTAAAAAAAAATTTAAATTATTAATTTTTAACTGAGATTATGTATTGGACATTAGAATTAGCGTCAAAACTTGAAGACGCACCCTGGCCTGCTACAAAAGATGAACTAATTGACTATGCGATGCGTTCAGGTGCGCCGCTCGAAGTCATCGAAAATTTGCAGGGAATAGAAGACGAAGGCGATGTTTATGATAATATCGAAAGCATCTGGCCTGATTATCCAAGTAAAGAGGATTTTTTCTTTAACGAGGAGGAATATTAAATTTTTTTTATTTTAAACACAATAATTTTTATTTGCTTGCGTTTAATAATTAAAAAAGGCAGGTAATACAAACTTATATGAAAAGACTTTTTATTGGAATATTGCTTTGTTTTACCTTTGTTTGTCGAATTTTTGCTCAGTTTGACGGGCAATTTAGCCAATATATGCACAATTTTTGCATAGTAAATCCCGCTTATACAGGCGGACAGGATATGATGCAGGTTACGATTATGCAGCGGACACAATGGTTAGGATTTAAGGGCGCACCAATAGTTTCTTTGCTTTCAGCAGACGCGCCGTTTAAAATCGGAAAGTCGGAACACGGAGCGGGAGTACAGTTTTTGAGCGATATTTTTGGGGTTTTTAACAATCAGCAAGTAAATTTTTCTTATTCTTATAAAATAAAATTTAAAAAAAACGGAAATAGTTTAGGATTGGGCGCGCATTTGGGATTTATTAATGTTATTTGCCACGGCGATTCGATACATCTTGACAAAGTTTCAAGCGATTATCACGAAGTAAATGACGATGCAATACCCAGTACGGAAGTAACAGGAATAGGGTTTGATATGGGTTTAGGCGCACAATACAGCACACTAAAATGGCGCGTGGGGTTTTCGGCTCTGCACCTGAATAACCCGAAAATAAAATTAGGAGAGAACGTTGATATGAGGGTAAAGCCGTTTTTTATGGTGAATGGAGGCTATGATTTTGCAACAAAAAATCCAAATCTTGGATTTAGGGCAAATCTTTTAGTGGCGACAGATTTAACAAGTTGGACATTTCACGCATCGCTTTTGGCGGACATTAAAGAAAAATATTGGGTTGGATTAGGTTACAGATTGCAGGATGCGGTGTCGTTTTCATTCGGATTAAAAATATTTGAAGGCTTTAAAATGGGTTACACATTTGATTTGCCGAATAATAAATTTATTGCAAAGAGTATAGGCTCTCATGAGATTTTTGCCTCTTACGAATTTGCTCTGGTAAGGGAAAAAAGCAAGTCGTACAAGAGCATTAGAATTTTGTAAAAAATGACAAGAAAAAAAAATGAAAAAAAAAATTAAAAATATAGCAAAATATTCCAAAAAAAATTATTACATTTGCAGTCTGAAATTAAAACAACATGTAAATAAAACATAACCTATTATAAATCAATATTTTAGCATAAAAAAGCGTATGAAAAAACGCGCGAAATTTTGGTCAAATTATTAGAAAAAAATATGACAATGAGAAAGCATTTAATTTTCGCCTCATTAATGGCGATTTTGTTAGCAGCATCAGGCTGCTCAAAACCAAAGGGTTATTTGGTTGGCGTTTATAGTAAGGCAAAGCCTGAAACTGCGCCGTATGGAATGGTCTTTGTTCCAAGAGGCTCGTTTAATATGGGGCAGAACGACCAGGCTGCGACTTGGGCGATGCAGCCGAAGCCGAGAAGGGTGTCTGTTGATGCATTCTGGATTGACCAGACTGAAATCACAAACGGCGAATACCGTCAATTTGTACATTGGGTACGCGACTCTGTTTTGCGCCGCAAACTTGCTTTGATGGATGACGAAACAGAGGCGGGCAAATTCTTTCAAGAAGTTGTCCATTACCCTGTGGAAGAAACCGAGCCAGATACCGTGCTGAATTGGAAAACCAAAATTCCTTGGAAAGCAAAGTATTCGGAAGACGATGACATTGCCACAGATAAATTTAACGCTGTGCAGCAAATGTACTACTACGGCAAGGACAAACTTGACGATGGGCAGGCTAACGCGCGCCAATTAGTCTATAAATATAGATATGTTGATTTAGACGAGGCAAAAAAACAGGGCAACGAGTTTAATCCGTATATCAACGGCTACAATCCTGGCGCAATGGTACGGGTGGATTCCGCTTGGCAGACCGAAGACGGCATTATTCATGATACCGTTATCGTTAAGCCATTGAAATTCCGTAGCGACTTTATTTCTACGCGGATTATCAATATCTACCCCGATACAATGGTGTGGATGAGGGAATTTTCATATTCTTTCAACGAACCTATGATGCACAATTATTTTGCGCACCCAGGTTTTGGCGAATTCCCCGTTGTAGGTGTTTCTTGGGACCAGGCGGTCGCATTCTGCCATTGGCGCACGGAACTTTATAAAAATGCAGGTTTGCCCAAAGTGCAAGACTACCGTTTGCCTACTGAGGCGGAATGGGAATATGCAGCACGCGGCGGCAGACACAACGCTATCTACCCTTGGGGTGGTCCTTATGTACGTGATTACAGAGGCTGTTTCCTTGCGAACTTCAAACCGATGCGTGGCAACTATACCGAAGACGGTTACCTATACCCATGCAAAGCGGCGACCTACAATCCAAACGACTACGGCTTGTTTGATATGGCTGGCAATGTAGCGGAATGGACTAGCGATACCTTCGACCAAGAGATGAACTCATTTACTCTTGACTTCAATCCTGCGTACTCGTATCATTCAAAAAGCAACGACCGTGCTATTATGAAACGCAAAGTTATAAAAGGCGGTTCGTGGAAAGACGTAGGCGCATATCTGCAATGCGGTACGCGCGACTATGAATATCAAACGCGCAGACGCGCCTCAATCGGTTTCCGTTGTGTTCGTGCATATATTGGAAACTAAAAAAACTCGTTGTGAAAACAATAAACAAAAAATTAATTAAAAATAACACATAAAAATAAAATTATCTAATTATTATGGCTACAACACAAGCAGCAACAATTAAGCAATCAAGCAAATTTATGGTATGGTACAACAGCCCGCAAGGTCAGCGTTTAGTAGGCGCAACCTATTCTTTGGGTGCATCAGTTGTAATTCTTGGCGCATTATTTAAAATTATGCACTGGCCTGCAGCAGGCTACATTCTTACAGCAGGTATGATAACAGAGGCAATTCTGTTTGGTATCGGCGTATTTGAAAAACCGCACAAAAGCTATCATTGGGAAAATATTTATCCCGCTTTGGTAGGCGAAAACGTTGAGCCTGTTTCATTAGGTTCTGCTATGCCAAGTGCATCGCTTTCTTTGGAAGAGAGCAAAAAACTTGAATCAGGCATCAAACAACTTAGCGAAACAGCGGGACAACTCGGCGATATTTCAAAAGCCGCAGCCACAAGTACTGTATTTGCTAAAAACCTCACTGACGCATCAGAGGCAGCAGCATCTTTTGCATCGAAACAGAGAAATCTTGACACTGCGTCAGACGGTTTATTCCAGTCTTACAAAGAAATTGCAGGCACATTGGCAACTGTTAGCGCAGGCACAAAAACTTATGCCGAAAAGACTTCCACTTTGCAAAATTCAATGAGTGCAATCAATTCTATTTATGAACTTGAACTCAAAAACATTGAGGCTCAGGCTCAGGCTATTAAGTCGCAGAGCGATGCAATCAATGCTCAAAGCGCAGCTATTGGCACGCAGACAAGCAAAGTTACGGCTGCAACTTCTGATTTAGACAAATTGTTCGCTACTGTTGTTGCTACTGCAAAAGATATGGAGGCATACAAACAGCAGACTGAAAAACTTGCCAAGCAGGTTAGCGATTTGAATAATGTTTACGGCAATATGCTTAACGCTATTCGCAGTTAAAAAAAATTTGACAATTTGAATTTGATATAATTTGAAATAGCGTACAACGTGAATTTTCAAATTTTCAAATCCTTTAAATTTTCAAATAAAAAAATGTTTTACACTTAAAATAAAGTATAAAAGAAAATGAGTGGAGCAAAAAATTGTCCCGAAACACCGAGGCAAAAAATGATTTCAATGATGTATTTGGTGCTGACAGCGATGTTGGCTCTCAATGTGTCTGCCGATATTCTCAAAGGTTTTACTATGGTAAATGAAAGTTTGCTTACGACCATTGAATCTACCGACCAGCGTAATGCGGCTTTAATGAAGGGTTTGGTGGAGTTGGACAGCAGAAATCACGATAAAATTGGGCCTTGGTTGATAAAAGCGCAACAGACACAGGCAAAATCAGAAGAGTTTTATGATTATATTAAAAATTTCAAGTATGAAATGATAAGAATTGCTGACGGTAGAAAAGTGCCGAAAGAGACCATTGATACTTATGAAATTGAGTCAAAAGATAATACTGAGGCTGCAAGCAATTACGGTTTGACGCAAGGGAAAGGCATAGAACTAAAAAATAAAATTGACGAGTACCGCGAATATGTAAAAGGTGTATTTAAAGAAAACGGCAAAGATAAAGATGACGACTACGACAGGTTGTTTAATACAAAAACTTCCCGTTCTGGTACTGATAAAGCACAACCTATTAAATGGGAAACGCAAAATTTTGAGTCGATGCCTTTGGCTGCTGCTGTTACAATGCTTACAAAATTGCAGAGCGACGTAAAAAATACCGAGTCAGAACTTATACAATTTCTCAGAAACAGCACAGACGCAAAAGATTTCCGCGTCAATGAAATCAGGGCAGTTGTAATTCCTGAATCAAAGACTGTTGTTGCAGGTACATCTTACAAAGCGCAAATTATACTTGCTGCCAGAGATACAACTCTTCATCCAGACATTGTTGTAAATGGGGCAAAACTAACAGACGAGGCAGGTTTTCTTACGCTTGGAGCAGCTAGTGTTGGTACTCATAAATTACAGGGAACGTTAAAGTTTATAGACCCGATTTCTAATGAACCGAGAGAATATATTATTGACGACAGTTATTCCGTAACTCCGCCTTCCGCTACCGTTGCAAACATTGATATGAACGTGGTTTATATGGGTTACTCTAATAGAATGAGCATTTCCGCGCCGGGTTTTACAACAGACAAATTGACTGTAACCGCCACAAACGCGAGCATCGAAAAGTCAGGCGATAACTATATTTGCCGCCCAAAAAGTTATGACGGCGTTGTAATCAACGTTTCGGCAAATGTTGAGGGAAAACAGGTATCTATGGGCAGCCAAAAATTTCGCGTAAGAGCGTTGCCTAACCCGACAATATTTTTGTCGTTCAAAGCATCAAACGGCGATGCAGTGCTGTGGAATCCTGAAATTCCGTCAAGCGCGAAACTTACAAGAGCAGCGTTGGCAACAGCCGAGGTTGTAGCCGAATATGCAGACGGACTGTTGCAGGCATCGTTTAAAGTAAATAGTTTCATTATGAAAATTTCTGACGGTCGCGGAGGTTTTGCACCGTCAAATTCTAATGGAAATCAATTTACTGATGCGCAAAAAAATAATTTTAGAACAATAAAAACGGGAACAGTATTTTTTCTTTCAGATATTAAAGTAACAGGCGCAAAAACTGCTACTCTTGGTTTTCCCGTAGTATCAATACCATAAATTTGAAAAGAATACGATTATGAAAAATTTTAAATTTTATTTGCCCTTAATTGCCTTAATATTGGCAATTGGCAGCGTACAAGCGCAAGAACAACTTTCGCAAGAACAACTTTCACAGGAACAACTTTCGCAAGACAGTACGCAGATGTTTTTCGACGACAACGGCTCATTTACTCAAATAAGAGTAACGTCCGAAGATGTTGCAACGAAGATTATTACCCTCAATCCGCGTATTGACGATGTGGTTTGGAGTAAAACAGTCCTCCGCGTGATAGATTTGCGCGAGATGCAAAACCGCCCGCTCTATTACCCAAACGAGGATTTGGAGGAAATAATGCCTAAAAATCTTTTTGCAATTATATTTTCGCACTTTTTAGACGGTACTCTTACCACCTACAAATCGAAAATTAATTACGCCCAGACTTATTGTCCTACTTTTACTCCGCAAAATGTGAAAGATGTGGAGGAATTTTTAGATGAGTATAATTTGAGGTACTATTCAGATAGTAATTGGGCAAGGGTAAATTATCTTACTCAGGGCGTAGTAAAATATTATGCTAAGGTAGTAACTTATTTCGATAAATCATCTTCGATTTTCAGAACGGAAGTTATCGCTCTTGCACCGCTGTTTGATAAAAATTACAACAGGGCTATGAGCAACGACGATGTTGAAACTTCGGTATTCTTTTGGGTGCCTTACAAACACCTGCGTCCGTTTTTGCAAGAGGAATTTATCAAAATGAACGGAAGAAACACAATTCCGCTTATTGATTTCGACAATTTTTTTGTAGGCGGTTATTACAGCAGTTACGTTATCAAAGACTATGACCTTACAAGTCAAGACGTAGATTTGAAAGCGAATGACGACCCAATCGAAATCCGCAAACGCCAAGACCGTATCGAGGCTGAGATTTTGGACTTCGACCAGGATTTGTGGTCGTATTAATGCGCAAAAGCGCGAATTGGGGCTGTTTCAAAAGTCCATTTTCACGCAAAGAAACAAAGAAAACGCAAAGAGCGCAAAGTTTTTGATATTGATTATCAATACTTTGCGTTCTCTGCGTAAAACTATTTGCTAACTTTGCGTGAGATAAAAACACTTTTGATACAACCGCTTGTGTCTAAAATTTGTATCTTTGCAAATAATTAAATAATCAATTTTCAAATAATATAAATGGTTTCTGTTGAACGGCTTACGGTAGATTTTGGTGGGCATATTTTGCTTGACGAAATTTCTTTTTTGATAAATGATAAAGACAAAATTGCGCTTGTCGGCAAAAACGGCGCGGGCAAAACTACGCTTTTGCGCTTGCTTGCGAGCGAAATGCTGCCGACTTCCGGCAATATTTACAAACCAAAGGACTTTACAATAGGCTATCTGCCTCAGCATCTTGTAGTTAATGATGCAAAAACGGTGTTTGAGGAGTGTTTAACTGCGTTTGAGAAAATTTTTAAACTCAAAGAAAAAATATCGGAGTTAGAAAAAGAAATTGCCGAAAGGACTGACTATGAAACATCTGATTTTCAACAACTTATAGAAAAACTTGATTATGAAAATGAGCATTTGAGAATGTTCGGTTTTCAAAATATTGAGGCGGAAACCGAAAAAACGCTGCTCGGTTTGGGCTTTGTGAGAAAGGACTTTGAGCGAAATACATCAGAATTTAGCGGAGGCTGGCGAATGAGGATTGAATTAGCGAAAATCCTGTTGCAAAACCCAGATTTACTGCTGCTTGATGAACCAACAAACCACCTTGATATTGAGTCAATTTTGTGGCTTGAAAACTTTTTGGCAAATTCGCGAAGCGCGGTAGTGCTTGTCAGCCACGACAAACGGTTTATTGACAACGCCACCTCGCGCACAATAGAAATTTCACTCGGAAAAATTTACGATTACAAAGTAAATTACTCTAAATATCTCGCTCTCAGGGCGGAACGGCGCGAGCAGCAACTGCGCGCTTACGAAAATCAACAAAAAATGATTGCCGATACCGAAGATTTTATTGAGCGGTTTCGGTACAAGGCAACAAAGGCGGTGCAGGTGCAGAGCAGAATTAAGCAACTCGAAAAATTGCAGCGGATTGAAATTGATGAGGAGGACACTTCCCGGCTAAACCTCAAATTTCCGCCTGCTCCTCATTCAGGCGTGTTGCCTGTTGATATTGAGCAACTTACGAAAAAATACGGAGAACACGTTGTGCTTGAAAATATATCGCTGCAAGTAAAACGCGGTGAAAAAATCGCTTTTGCAGGCAGAAACGGCGAGGGCAAAACCACGCTTGTGAAGTGCATTATGGGTGAGGTGGATTTTTTTGGCAGGCTGCAACTTGGGCATAACGTAAAAATAGGTTATTTCGCGCAAAATCAGGCATCGTTGCTTGATGCGCAAAAAACGGTGTTTCAGACTATTGACGATATTGCGGTAGGCGAAATCCGCACAAAAATCCGTAATATTCTCGGAGCGTTTATGTTCAGTGGCAGCGATATTGAAAAGAAAGCGGCAGTGCTGTCTGGCGGCGAAAAAAGCAGATTAGCAATGATAAAACTGCTGCTCGAACCCGTCAATCTGCTAATCCTCGATGAGCCGACAAACCACTTGGATATTCCCTCAAAAAATATACTCAAAGAGGCGGTAAAAAATTTCACTGGAACGGCAATAATGGTCAGCCACGACCGCGAATTTCTTGACGGACTCGTTGATAAGGTATATGAATTTGCCGACAAAAAAGTTACTGAGCATATCGGCGGAATTGAGGATTTTCTCAATGCAAAAAAAATTTCGTCAATTCAAGAAATTGAACTTCGCGTAAAAATGCAAAAAGTTGATAATCAGGAAGTTTCCGACAATAAACTCTCTTACAAAGAGCAAAAAGAGTTGCAAAAAAAGCAGCACAAACAGGGAAAACTTATTGCCCAAGCCGAAGAAAAAATTTCTGCTTTTGAGCAGGAACTTGCCGAAATGGAAAAACAGTTTGCAGACGGAAATACCGATGCGGAATTAACCCAAAAGTACAAAAAAATCAAGCGTCTTTTGGAGCAAAAAATATATGAGTGGGAATTGCTCTGCACAGAAATTTGAATTTAGTAATAACAAATTAATAATCCATAAAAGTTTCAATCCTGTGGATTGAGATTATGGATTACCGTTTTTTTCTACCAAATTATCAATCCTGCGGATTAACGGTTGCTTATACAGTCTAAACAAATATATTACTGTCCGCTAAACATTTTTTTGAGCAAAAAAATGTTTAGCGGACAGTAATATTCTAAAAAGAATAAATACAGAATTTTTAAAAAATCTTGCACAAGTCTTTATTCTTTTAGCGTAGCGGTCTTTGTTCTTTGTTCTTTGTTCTAAAAATATTTAGCGGACAGTAATAATTTACAATATGTTAAATTTTAGAAGTTTCCTTAATAGTTGTTGATAAAACTCAAAAATACAAAAAACCTGTTAAGTTTTTTTTGACTTAACAGGTCTAATTCTGTTAATTCTCTCATTCAGTAAATTCTGATTCAGACTAATTACAACTGCGGACCGCTCCCCAATAAATCTTCTCCTTCGGGCAAATATTGCTCAAAGTTCTTGATATATTTTGCAGCGAGAGATTTTGCTTTTTCTTCCCATTCGCCTTTGGCGGTGTAGGTGTCGCGCGGGTCGAGAATGCCGTCAGATACGTTGTTCAACGCTTTGGGAGCAACGAGGTTCAACACAGGTATTTTCACCGTTTCCGCTTTTTCGATTGAGCCGTCAATGATTGCGTCAATAATTGCGCGGGTGTCTTTAATCGAAATGCGTTTGCCTGTGCCGTTCCAACCTGTATTTACGAGGTAGGCTTTGGCGTTGTGTTCTTTCATTTTTTTCGCCAAAACGCTCGCGTATTTTGTTGGGTGCAGCGTCAAAAATGCTTCGCCGAATGCGGGCGAAAACGAAGGTACAGGCTCGGTAATGCCGCGTTCTGTGCCTGCAAGTTTCGAGGTGTAACCGCAAAGGAAGTGGTATTGCGCCGATTTTTCGTCAAGTATCGAAACGGGCGGCAATACGCCGAATGCGTCAGCCGAAAGGTAAATAATTTTGCTTGCGTGTCCTGCGCGCGAGGGCAACACAATTTTGTTGATATGATAAATCGGGTACGAAACGCGGGTATTTTCCGTTTTTGACGCCTCCTTAGAGAAGTCAGGTGTGCCGTCTTCTTTCACTGTAACGTTTTCCAAAAGCGCATCTCGGCGGATTGCTCGCCAGATGTCAGGCTCGTTTTCCTTGCTCAAATCAATCACTTTCGCATAGCAGCCACCTTCGTAGTTGAATACTCCGTTATCGTCCCAGCCGTGTTCGTCATCTCCGATAAGGTAACGTTTCGGGTCGGCAGAAAGAGTGGTTTTTCCTGTGCCTGACAAACCAAAAAATACAGCCACGTCGCCGTCTTTGCCCACATTTGCCGAGCAGTGCATTGAGGCAATGCCGCGCAAAGGCAGGTAATAATTCTGCATTGAGAACATACCTTTTTTCATTTCGCCGCCGTACCACGTTCCGCCGATAATCTGCTCTTTGGCTGTGAGGTTGAATACCACATAAACTTCCGAGTTCAATTCGTGTTTTTGCCATTCAGCGTCAGTGGTTTTTGAACCGTTGAACACCACAAAATCGGGTTCGCCATAGTTTGCAAGTTCGTAGTGCGAGGGGCGGATAAACATATTCGTAACAAAATGCGCCTGCCAAGCCACTTCTACGATAAAACGCACTTTCATTCGCGTGTCCTCGTTTGTTCCGCAGTAAGTATCAACAACGTAAAGTTTGTTTGCCTTGTTGAGTTCCGCCAAAGTGTTAGCTTTGAGGTCGTTCCAAACTTCCGTAGTAGTTGGTTTGTTGATATTGCCGTCCCACCAAATTGTGTTTTCCGATGTTGAATCTTTAACAATGTAGCGGTCTTTTGGCGAGCGACCTGTAAATTTGCCTGTATCAACCGATACTGCACCTGTGTTCGTTAGAACGCCTTTTTCAAACCCCTGATTTTCAGAACTCATTTCCGCTTGGAAAAGTTCCTCATACGATGGATTATGCACAACAGGAATATTGTTGCTAATGCCATACTTTGATAAATCTAAATTTGCCATAAAGAAATATTTTTTATTAAATTAATACTTTTTTTTGATTTTTTAAAATAAATAATTAGTTGATTATCAATTAATTATATAATAAAAAACTAATATATTTTTTCGGCGCAAAGATACAAATTAATTATTAATTATGAATTATAAATTTGATTTTTTTTAGAAAAATATTTTTGCTATTATTTTTTTAACGATAAATTATTTGGTGTAATCATAGAAATCGGGCTTTGACCCGCAATCTCATATTCCCTGTCATTGTGGGGCAAAGCCTGCAATGACAGGGAATAAACAACGTTTAACGGAATTTTGAAGATTTGAGGATTTGAAAATACAATAAATACAATTTGAAAATTTGAAAATTCAATTTGAATATTTGAATATTTGAGGATTTGAAATTAAAATTCCAAAATCCTCAAATATTCAAATTGCATTTTTGCATTTTCAAATTTTCAAATTTTCAAATTGTATTTTTGCATTTTCAAATTGAATTTTGATTTACAAAATTTTAGAAGTCCCAATAATAATACAGGGGCGAAAAAAATCACCCCTGTATTTAGTTGTATGGCGCGATTAATTGCGCTATTACGATATAAAAATTTTTTTTTTTTATTTTTTCCAGCCATACACAGCCAATTCGCCCAATTCTTCCTCAATACGCAGAAGTTGATTGTATTTCGCCATTCTGTCGGTACGGCTCAAAGAGCCTGTTTTGATTTGTCCTGAATTTGTAGCAACGGCAATGTCTGCGATTGTAGCGTCTTCTGTTTCGCCGCTGCGGTGCGATGTTACAGAGGTGTAGCCAGCGCGGTGCGCCATTTCGATGGCGTCAAGCGTTTCGGTGAGCGAGCCGATTTGATTAACTTTAATCAAAATCGAATTTGCTGCGCCGAGTTTGATGCCTTTCGACAGATATTCAACGTTGGTAACGAACAAATCATCGCCCACGAGTTGACATTTTGCGCCGATTTTGTTGGTTAAAAGTACCCAACCATCCCAATCGTTTTCGCTCATTCCGTCTTCGATACTGTCAATCGGGTATTTTTCAACGAGTCCAGCCAAATATTCAACCTGTTCGGCAGCAGTGCGTTTTTTACCTGTTTCGCCTTCAAATTTTGAATAATCATAAATTCCGTCTTTGTAAAATTCCGATGCCGCGCAGTCCAAGCCTATTGTAACGTCTTTTCCTGCCTCGTAGCCCGCATTTTTAATCGCTAAAAGTATGCTTTCCAATGCCTCTTCTGTGCCGCCTGCGAGGTTTGGCGCGAAACCACCCTCATCGCCTACTGCGGTTGAAAGTCCTTTGTCGTGCAACACTTTTTTCAATGCGTGGAAAACCTCCGCGCCGCAACGCAAGCCCTCGCGGAATGATGCCGCGCCAATGGGGCGAATCATAAATTCTTGGAAAGCGATAGGCGCGTCAGAGTGCGAGCCGCCGTTGATAATGTTCATCATTGGCACAGGAAGCGTGAATGTGTTTGTGCCGCCAATGTAGCGGTAGAGCGGCAAATCAACGTATTCGGCAGCGGCTTTTGCAACTGCGAGCGACACGCCGAGAATAGCGTTTGCGCCGAGTTTAGATTTGGTTTTCGTGCCGTCAAGCGCAATCATTTTTTTGTCAATGTCGCGTTGATTGAGCGCGTTTTTTCCGATTAACTCTTTGGAAATCAGGTTATTAACGTTTTTGACAGCGTTCAACACACCTTTTCCGCCGTAGCGTTTTTTGTCGCAGTCGCGCAGTTCGAGTGCCTCGTTTTCGCCTGTCGATGCGCCAGAAGGCACAGCAGCGCGACCAACGATGCCGCAATTCAACGTTACATCAACTTCGATTGTAGGGTTGCCGCGCGAGTCCAAAATTTCGCGGGCAACAATTTTTGAAATTCTATTCATTTTTCTAAAATTATTATACCAATAATTATTGATAAAATTGTTAATTATTAATCAGTTACGTTTTTTGTAAATTCGACTGCAAAGGTAACATAAAATTTTCAATTATACACAAACTTATAAAAATTCTCCGAAAAATTTATAGGAGAAAGTTACAAAATAAATTTAATTCCGACAAATTTTGGGAAACTTGGTCGATTTTTTTGAAGTGCTGCAATTTTTTTTTATTCTTTTTTCAATAATTTTTTTATTTCGCAAAAAATTATTACCTTTGCAGCCGAATTATAAAAACAAAAAATAACCAATAAAAAAATTAAAAAAGAGAGTACTCTCTTTTTTAATAGCGGGCTCCGCCCGCTATTAAAAAAGAACGTTAAAGACCAACAAAATGCACAATTTTGGAAAAGTTTTTGAACTTTTCCAAAGTTTAGAAACATTTATCAAAGGGGAGAGCAGGGTAGAGCAGGGTAGAAACAAGATTATCAGGGAAAATAATCAAAGAAGAATAATTAACAGAATTAACAGGATTTGCAGGATTTACAAAACAAACTAAAAACTAAAAAAAAATCTCTGTGTTTTCTGTGGCAAAAAAAATAAAATAAAAAAATTATTTACTAACTAACTAAATTTTGATTTTTATGGAAATTTCAAAAAAAATTAATTTTCCAACAGCGTCAATACTGATGCTTACGTTGGCTTTGGCGATGTCGGGCAATGCCCGCGCGCAGGTAACAATGGGTGCAAACCTTGAGCCGCAGCCTTTTTCAGTTCTCGAATTGATAAGCAACAACACAAAAGGTTTGCGGCTACCGCAACTCACAACAGGACAGCGCGATACAGTGCTTATGAAAAGCACTGATTTTACTGCCGAGAAAAAAGGCAAAGCACTGGGTTTGCAGATTTTTAACCTCACAACCAAGTGCGTAGAAACTTGGAACGGAACGAAGTGGATTGAGGTGTGCGCGCCTGGAACACCATTCCCTGAACCTGACGATATTGAGCCAATACCACTCAACATCACAACTTTTGTGAATGTGATGTATGATTTTCAGTATCAGGAAATATACGTTTACGACACAGATTCGCCTGTTTCTTATCAATGGTTTGCCAAACGTGTTGGACAGGAAGATACGGAATATGAAGCCATAAGCGACGCAAAATCTGCCACTTACACCATTCCCGCCGATTTTGTGAGAAACATTTATCAATATCTTGCAGGAGAAGATAATCCTTATTACAAAAGCGATACCATTATGTTCGCTTGCGTAGCGAAGTATGCAGACGACAAAATCAGAATCGGAAATATGGATATTTTGTTTATTGGAACAAATACTTCGGGTTACGGTGAACTTAACGGCGAGAAATTCCTTAAATTACTAAAAGGAAAAGACGGTGTATATGAAAACGACACAATGAAAGTTGCTCTGCTCAGTCTTGGACAAAGTGCGGACTGGGAAGGCGGAAAAGCTTATACTCACAATAACAATGCTGCTGACCTTGGTGACTTTTACCAATGGGGGCGCGAGGCTGACGGACACCAAAATATTGTTTGGAGTAAAAACGCAAGCCACGTAAATCAAATATTGCCTTACGGCACAACTCCTGACAATACTTCTATGTTTATTTTTTATAATGACGGCGGCACTACTCCTCCTTACAATACTACGACTCATCAAGTAGAGGCTGGTAAATATTATGGTAAATTTATCTGTTCCACTACTCAACCTTCTGGGGGACGTTACAGTTGGTATTATAGCAATGGTTACGATAACAGTTTGTGGGGCACAGCAACAAGCTATACCCGTTCTTATCAGGGTTCTCTTAATTTTGATTGGGATAGACCGTATAACAATCCCTGTCCTTCTGGTTGGCGTATTCCTTCCCGTTGGAATTGGTGGGATATTTACAATGGCAACGGTTCTAATACTCCTCTTGATGAGCAACCAGGAAATTATTCTTCCAATAATAATACTTGGCAGTGGCGCAGCACTAACAAAAATGCTATTGGTGGCGGAATCATAACAAACGATGATGGCGAAAAAATATTCTTCCCCGCTGTGGGCTCCCGCGTATGGAATACTGGTAATGGTTCTAACGACAGCGGCTGTTACTTTTGGAGCAGTACATACAGTAAAGACGGCGGTACACTAAATGGTTCTGCATATACTTTGTATTTCAGCAATAGCACAGTGAACGCAGGTCACTGGAACACCAACAACAAGGGTTACGGGTGGTGTGCACGCTGCGTTGTAGAACCTGAACCTTAAAATTAATTTTTATAATGCGGCTTTTGAATATTTGAAAATTTGAAGATTTGAGCAATTTAAAGAAAGAAAAATGTTAAATTGGTTAATAATTGTTAATTGTTAATTGTTATGCCTGACTTTCGATGTTGTGCCCTGTCATTGCGGGCTTTGACCCGCAATCTCAATATTACAAAAATTAAAGAAAGAAAAGTGTCAAACTCATGCGACATAAAAAAAAAAATCAGGCAAGCCGTTGTTGCTTGCCTTAAATTTTTTGCGGTTATACAGTTTTTTCGATTTATGGACACAATGCCTTTGAAACACAGGTTTTTGATGCGCCTCAATTTCTTGTTCGCGGCTTGCCTTTCGGAACGCACGAATGTAATCATTTTGGGTAATTCGATTATTCATTTATTTTTTTCTTTTGAAAATTTTTGCAAAGATACAAAAAATTTGCGTAATTCGTATATTTTTTATAATTTTGCAAACTTTTTCTGACAAAATTGGGACTGTTCTGGTTTTGACAGCAGGCAGAAAAGGTATGTAAGCACGCAGTGAGTTGTCGAATATCACTTTAATCATAGACGGCGAATTATAACTGGCGAAACAGAATACGCTCTCGCTGCCTGAACGAATTAATAGTAATTCAGGCTCAATTACGGCACAGGTGTCGTAACGGGACATCTCTCAAATGCCTTGCTCTGAGGCGGTTTGGTAAAGAGGTGTAGGGAATTTCAGGGATAGAAATTTTTTGCTGCAAAAAAATTTTGAAAATTCAGCAGATAAGGTGTAAATTGGTGGTTTCGGTCTTGTTTACACACGAAAATTTAAGCGGAAATAAGCGTGTAGAAAGCATATTGTTTCCCTGTTTGGACACGGGTTCGACTCCCGTCAGTTCCACAAATACATAACTTATTGATTTTGAGACAGGTGTAACCGCGCCGTAGTAAAATTTATTATTTATGTATGCAAATAAATTCGTACAAAAAGAAGAACTACACGCAAAAACAGCGTGTAGATTTTTGGTATTGTATGAGAACAGCATAACAAATCAAGTGCAAAATTATTTAGAATACGCTAAATTATTGCTTGCAAAAAAGACAATTCAAAACCACAAAAGCAAACTAAAAATGTTTGTTGAGTGGCTGCAACAAGATTTACAGGTAACAGAAATAACGCGCAAAATGATTGTAGATTACACTATTTTTTTGGCGCAACAGAATAAAGCAAGATGTACCATTGATGCTGCCGTTGATGCAATTAGCACGTTTTTTAATTACCTAATAGACAACGAAATAACAGAAATAAATCCTTGTGAAAAAATAAAAAGAATCGGCGTAATAAAAGATTGTGCGCCCGCGCCGCTAACAAAAACAGATATTGAAAAAATACACAATTACTTTGAAAAATATAACCCGCAAATGTGGTTAGCGTGTCAATTTCTCTACTATTGTGCAATTCGTCCCGGCTCAGAATTAAGATTGCTAAAAATTAGCGACATAGATTTTGATAATGGAATTGTGCAGATAAAGAGCCACAACGCAAAAAATGGTATATATGCCAAAAATAGTTGGTAAAATGCATGTAATTAGCGCAATATTAGATATTTAGATTAAGTTCATTGAGATTGATTTCAATTAATTTCAATAAACTTAATTTTTAT
>JAISYF010000027.1 GCA_031270065.1 Prevotellaceae bacterium
TTCTTCAAATATACGAAAAATCAGGTTTAGATGTTTTTTTTGATAGTCCGATTACGCTTGATAATCCCGAAAATTTTTATAAGTTTGTGTATAATTGAAAATTTTATGCTACCTTTGCACTCTAAAATTTAACCTTAAAAAAATTATGAAATACGTTTTTTCTGAATGTGTTAATTCGTTCCGCTCGTCTGCAATTAGAGATTTAATGAGTTTGGCAACGAGAAATGATATAATTTCGTTTGCAGGCGGAATGCCCGGCAATGAACTTTTGCCCGTAGAAGAGATGCGTCAAATCGCCGAAAATCTTACCCGCGCAGAGTGGGAGGAGGCGTTGCAGTATGGTCAAACAGGCGGAAATCCAAGTTTTATCGCCGAACTGAAAAATTGGCTAAAAAAACGCAATTTTCCTGTGGAAAAAAACGAATTGATAATTACCACAGGCTCGTTGCAGGCGTTGAATATTATCGGCAAACTTTTTATTAATCCTAATGACGTAGTTTTGACCGAAAACCCTGTATTTATCGGCGGAGTATCGGCGTTTTTGTCGTATCAGGCAAAAATTGTCGGAGTGGATTTAGACAGCAACGGCATTGATATTCAACAACTTACAGAGGCGGTGAAACCCGCAAGGGCGAATAATTATTCTCCCCTGCAAATCAAACCTAAACTGCTCTATATTGAGCCGAATTTTCATAACCCTGCAGGATTGGTTTATAGCCGAGAACGGCGCGAAAAACTTTTAGAAACGATGCGAGGAACAGAAATACCAATTATAGAAGACGACGCTTACGGAGAATTGTGGTTTGACGAGGAAAGTCTCCGCACTTCGCGCCCAATGAAAACCTGGGCAGACAGCGAAATGGAGCAGCAAATCCTTTATGTAGGCTCATTTTCAAAGATTATGTCGCCGGGAATGCGTTTGGCGTGGGCATTAGTTCCAAAACAGGTTTATGACAAAATGAGCATTTGCAAACAGAGCATAGACGCTTGCCCGCCAACATTTTCACAGGTGTTTGCACAAAAATTTATGGAAAGCGGTCAAATGGACACTTACATCTTGAAAATCAGAGAGATATACCGCAACCGAAGAGATTATATGCTCGCTGCGATAGAAAAATATTTTCCATCTCAGGCAACATTCGTAAAGCCGCAAGGCGGATTTTATTTGTGGGTAAAAATGCCTGACGGAATTGACGAGGAGGTGCTGTTTAAAAAAGTGGTAGAACAGGGGGCTGTGTTTGTACTCGGCGCAGTTTTCCACCCGCAAGCAAAAAAAAACGGCTACATCAGAATTTCATACAGCAACACGCCTGAGGAACAAATCGAAAAAGGAATAAAAATTATCGGCGATTGCTTGAAAGAGTTGAAACCTGAAAGTTGAATTGTGTTTATAAAAATATATTGACTAACTTTGCACTTTTTAATAAAAAAAAATTATGAAAAAATCGTTTATTTTAACATCTTTAATTTTGTTTTGCATAAATATTTTTGCGCAAAACGACACTGCGGGCTTTATTTTTACCACTGTTAAGGAAAATAAAATTACGTCCGTAAAAAATCAAAACCGCTCTTCGACCTGTTGGGTGTTTTCGGGCTTGGGCTTTTTGGAAAGCGAACTGCTGAGGCTCGGAAAAAGCGAACAGGACTTTGCCGAAATGTTTGTGGTACATCACACAATGCAGGACAGAGCGATGAATTATGTGCGCCTGCACGGCGAAAGTTCCCATGCACCCGGCGGCAGTTTTTATGACGTGTTTTTTTGTTGGAAAAACTACGGAATTGTTCCGCAGAGCGTTATGAACGGCATTCTATACGGCGATACCCTGCCTGTGCATAACGAACTCGACAAGGTTGCAAAAGCATATATTGACGCGATTGCAAAAAGCAAGTCGCAGAAACTTACCCCTGTCTGGCAGAATGGTTTGAGCGCGATTTACGACACTTATCTCGGAAAACTACCCGAAAATTTTGACTTTAACGGCAAAAAATTTACTCCGCGCACTTTCGCCGACAGTTTCGGGTTGGACATTGACGATTATCTTTCGCTCACTTCTTTTTCGCACCACCCATTTTATACACAGTTTGCAATCGAAGTACCTGATAATTGGCGAATGGGATTATCGTATAATTTGCCGATTGAGGAGTTGATGCAAGTTGTAAAATACGCTGTAAATCAAGGCTTTACAGTGGCGTGGGCTGCCGATGTAAGCGAAACAGGCTTTACGCGCACAGGTATAGGCGTGATGCCGGATGCCGACAAAGGTGCAGAAATTACAGGCTCGGATTTTGCGCGTTGGACAGGGCTTACAAAAGACGACAAAAAGAAGGAACTTACCGCCCGCCCATTGCCCGAAATCACTGTTACTCAGGCTCTTCGCCAAACCGCATACGATAATTGGGAAACCACTGACGACCACGGAATGCTTATTTACGGCATTGCACAAGACCAAAACGGCAAAGATTATTTTATGGTAAAAAATTCGTGGGGCAACGCAGGCAAATACAATGGACTTTGGTATATTTCGGAGGCGTTTGTAGCCTGCAAAACAATAAATATTATCGTTCATAAAAATGCAATTCCGAAAGAAATTTTGAAAAAAATAAAAAAATAAAATTTGAAAATTTGAGGATTTGAAAATTTGAAAATGCAAAAATGCAAAAATGCAAAAATACAAAAATACAAAAATGTAATTTGAATATTTGAATATTTTGGGATTTTAATTTCAAATCCTCAAATCTTTCAAATCCTCAAATTGTATTTTCAAATTGTATTTTTGCATTTTTAAATATTCAAATATTCAAATTGAATTTTGCATTTTCAAATTTTCGCTGATAATTAATTTTGCCTCTGTGGCTGCCTGCACCTGTTTAATTGTAAATTCAGGGTTGATTTCGGTTAGCACAATACCTTTGTTGGTAATTTCCATTACGCCGAGTTCGGTAACAATCATATTAACCTCGTGCGAGGCGGTAAGCGGTAACGTGCATCGTTTCATAATTTTGGGGTTGCCTTTGGCGGTGTGTTCCATTGCAAGAACAACCTTTTTTGCGCCCACAAGCAAGTCCATTGCGCCGCCCATTCCGATAGTTTTGCCGTTGGGTAAAATCCAGTTTGCAAGGCTGCCCTCTTCATCAACTTGCAGCGCGCCGAGGAAAGTAATATCTACGTGTCCGCCGCGAATGATGCCGAAAGAGGTTGAGGTATCGAAAATCGCTGCGCCTTTCACAGCCGACACATAGCCTCCGCCCGCGTTGATAAGGTAAGGATTTTCTTCGCCCTCAGGCGGCGTTGGTCCCAAGCCAAGTAAGCCATTTTCGGATTGCAAAATAACTTTCACGCCGCAGGGCAGATAGTTTGGTATCAGTGTAGGAAGCCCGATGCCGAGATTTACAACATCGCCGTCTTTGAGTTCCAAAGCGCAACGCCGAGCAATAATTTCTCTAATTTGATTTTTGTCCATAGTATTTGTTAATGATTAATGGTTAAATGTCTTTTCCCTTTTACCGATTTTTTTGCAAAGGTAACATAAAATTTTCAATTATACACAAACTTATAAAAATTTTCGGGATTATCAAGCGTAATCGGATTATCAAAAAACATCTAAACCTGAATTTTCGTATATTTGAAGAATAATTTTAAA
>JAISYF010000031.1 GCA_031270065.1 Prevotellaceae bacterium
CAACTCCTTCTGCAAATTTTCCTTCAACAAGCATATTTTCACGGCGAACTTCGTCCCAATATTTGTCGTAAGCGATGCGTTCAGCATCGGTGTATGCAGCCTCTTCGCAAAGATTTAATGCCTCTTTTATAAGTTCGTTTTCTTTTAATTCTGGCGAAATTTCGCGAGCGGTTTCATCAATTTCTTTCAAAAAACGCAACCATAACACAGCTAATTCTTTTTCATTCTTGGTTTTAGGCACAAATTTTTCAAGCTCGATAAACACAATATTCATTCCCTCAATTTTTTCTTTTGGATTTTTAGGATTCATCATTTCAAAAGAATGATAATATTCGTCTGTTTCTTTATCAAAATTATCATTTAGAATAGCCAATCCATAAACAGGCTGCAATTTTAGGTGTTTGTCGCCTCTTTTCAACTGACGGCTGTAAATTGCAGCGGTATTGAATAGCATCCGCTCAAAAAACGCATCAACCCATTCCATCTGCATTTCGACAATAAACTGCCGTTTAAAATTGTCGGTGCAACGAACATCAACAATAGAACGTTTCTTAAATGGATTATCTGGTATCAACTCGTCTTTCAGATACTCAATGCTTTCTATAACGCTATTGTCCTCAAATCTTAATTGAGAATTTAGGAAACTTATAAGCAAATGCGGATTCTGTCCAAAAATTTTTTTGAACACCACATCGTTTTTTGGGTCTAAATAGCGTGTCATAATAGTTGTAAAATTTTTAGAGATTTATTTTTTTGCAAAATTACAAAATATTTTAATGTAAAACAATAAGGGACGAAAAATTTTTCGCCCCTACCTCGTATCTCATAATTTTTAATTCGCACTTGAATTTCACCTTCCCGCCTGCCTCACATAATTCCTCAATTCCGCATTAAACTCCTCACATTCCATTAGTTTTTCGAGGGTTATGTGCATTCGGTAACGCCAAGAATGGCGCGAGTTTGAGGGAACATTTATGCGTTCCTCATTGGGATTTTGACGGCGAAGTTCGTGCGAAATTCCGAGCAAATCCTGCCACTGAAAAATTGCCCACATAGCAGGCGAATAAAGGTGTTGCAGCAGTACATCGCGCACAATCCACCACTCGCAGAAAAACGGTGCATCACCCCAATGTCCGAGTTCGTTGTTGTAGAAACGCTGCGAAACCGCTCTCTCCTCTTCCCACCAGCCGCGAATGGTACTCATATCGTGCGTAGATGGCGATACCACCGACAAATACGGCGCATCGGCGGGGTGGAAAAATATCCGCTTGCTGTCTTTTGGCGCACGCTGAATTTCGAGCGAAAGTATTGATAATTCGTTCATTACAGAGGTTACGCAGTGCGTCATCATTCCCAAATCCTCGCCACAAATCAACATATTTGTTGCCTGTTTGAGAGCGGAAAGTTTTTTTAAGCCGAGTTCGTACCAGAAAGCGTCTTGTCGGCGGTAAAAATAATCAACGTAAAGTTCCCTGAAAACGCGCTTTTGATGCTCGTCAAGAGCGCGGAAAGTGGGCAAAGTTTCCATGTCGTAGCGCGGATAAAATTGCTGTCCGTTGGTATTCGGCACTTCAAAAAGCAGCACATTTGAAATCAAATCATACAAACCCCATTTCACTCTTTCCGAAATTTTTCCAGCATTAAATAATTGATTTACAGCACTTTGCGTAGAATATTCGTCTTTAATTCGATACGCAAAACCATATTTTATATACAAACAGTTATCTTTTACCCATTGCGCCTCTTCGCCAAAATTGTCCCACAAAATATGGTCGGTGATGTATGGCACGCAAAATCTTTCATAATCAAATTTCACGCCTCTGCTTTCAAATTCATTGACATAGAGCGGGATTGAGGGGTTAAGATGCCCCATAATTCCCTCTTGTTGCGACTGCGGAATTTCCCAAATTCTGAAAAATCCCAAAATATGGTCAATCCGAAAGGCGTCAAAATAATTTCCCATTTGGGTAAAACGTTTTTTCCACCAATCAAATTCGGTTTGCTCAATTTTTTCCCAATTATAAGTTGGCAATTCCCAATTTTGCCCTTTTACAGCAAATAAATCTGGCGGCGCGCCCGCCTGCATTTCCATATTAAAAAGTTCTGACGAAACCCAAGTATCAACGCTGTTTGCATTCACGCCGATAGGAATATCGCCTTTGAGAATCACGCCTTTGGAATGTGCATATTCCACAGTTGCCTGAAATTGAATGTGCAAATGATACTGAATGTACCAATTCAGCGCGACAGCATCAAAATTTTCGTTATTTTTATCAAAAAACGGTTTAATTTTTTCCTGTGAAAAAATAGAAAATTCGCCCCATTTGCGATAATTGCAAGTGCCGAATTTGTCGCGCAAACAGCAATAAACCGAGTACGGTTCAAGCCAATAGTCGTTTTCTTTGTAGAATTTTTTGAAATTTTTATCTGTCAAAAATTTTTCTTTTGCACTCAAAAACGCCTCTTTTGCATAAGAAAGTTTAAAATTTATTACCGACATAAAATCCATTAGCGGCAATGAATTTAATTGTGTGCGTTTTTCGTCAAAAATTTTCTGTAAAGCGTTGGTTTTCGGCAGTTTATCAAGTTTTTCCAAGTCCAAAAATAGCGGATTTAGCGCGAAAGCCGAAATTGCGGCGTAGGGCAAAACGTCTGCTTCCGTATGCGTTCCAATCGTGTCGTTCAGCGGCAAAACCTGTATCAGTTTCAATCCGATTTTTGCCGCCCAATCCGCCATTAGCATTAGGTCGGTAAAGTCGCCCGCGCCGAAACTTCGCTCCGAACGCAAACTGAAAACGGGAATACTCACGCCTGCGCCGTGGAACGAATTATTTGTCATTTTCACAAAAGTATCCGTTACAATTACCGCGGTTTGCGGGGCGGATTTCGGCACAATTCTATCTGCGCCGCCCTCAAAATATTTGAATTGTTTATTTTCAATGTCAAAAACGCCATATTTATAATGTATGTCCTCTTTGGTGTCGGCAAGGTTTAGCGCGATTTTCCATATCGGGTGTTCCGAATTTCCCATTAATACAGGGTTTTCCACACTCCAATTTCCCAATCCTACGTAATTTCCGATAATGCACAACGCCTCGTTTTTTTGCAAAAGCGGTGCTTTTACGCTAAAAATATGGGTAGGATTTTCAGCGTTTTTTTGCTCAATTTTTGGAAAATTTTTGAATAAAACGTTTTGAAACGGCGTAGTCATAAAATTATTTTCCACTGCCGACACACTGTTCCAAGCGTCAATCAAAATGATTTCGTTTTGCGCAACATTCAGATTTACAACCCTTTGTGTTCCCCATTCGGAAATAATTTTGCCCGAATTTTCGTCTTTCACAAAGTACGAATAACGCAGTTCGTCAATTTTTGTTTTCAAATTGACTTCCAAAGTCCAATTTTCTGACGGCTCAAAATTCATCAGCGCGGCATTTTTCGCATCGCCGCCGCCAAGTTCCGCCGCGTTGCCTGTGATATACACATTTTGTCCCCAATGGGTAAAATAAGAGGTTTTAAAAGTGAGTTTCATTGATAATAATTTTTCAGATAATAATTTTTGCAAAAGTACAAAATAATTATGAATTATGAATTATAAATTATGAATTTTTTGTAACTTTCCCCTATAAATTTTTCAAAAAATTTTTATAAGTTTGTGTGTAATTGAAAATTTTATGCTACCTTTGCACCTCATTTTTTTATAATAAATGAAAATGAAAAAATCAATTATAACACTTATCATTCTTTGTTTTTGCTTCAATGCAAAGGCGCAATTCTTGGTTAATTCTACAAATGCGTACTTGCAAATTGACGATTTGCCCAATATTGACGCGGTTTTTCTGTTTAATGGAATTACGCCTCTGACTGAAATTTCTTACGAAGGTTTTGAAAATGTTGAGTGGCGTGAATATGACAATAGTTTTGTGGCAAACACAGCCTATTTTTCGCCCGACAATGCCACAGGCTACATTCTTTTGATTGATGGCGCACCGACTTATTACATTTGGGTTATTGACTATTCGCTTTACCCTGTGGCTCTTAACTCGTTGTCTGTGAGCGATTTACAGGCAGATATTTGCACCACTCTTATGCTTAACGCCTCTGTTTCCGCGCCTGATTTGGTTTATTTTGATAAAAACAATCAACGCAGAACTCTAACACGCTCATTTACACTGCATTACGTTGATTATGCGTTTGCTGAAACTTGGCAGGACAGCGTTGTAAATCATACCGAGACTTTTCCTTTTACGCAAATTACGGTTGCTGCGCCGAAACAAGATGTAATTTTCTGTCTTTCAGGCGATAATTTTGCAAAACAGATGAATATTAGAACCGATTCTATTTGCACAGATTATATTGCCGTTGCAGTGGAAACCCACGCAAAAGGCACGATTGAGGAACGTCCAGAAAACAACGAAAATAACCGAAAAGGCGGTACCGAAAAGGATTTAAACGGTTCAGGTCCATTAAACGTTTATCTTGAAAGCCGCGCCAACACGCCTACGGCAAATTATTTTAAATGGCAAATTTATAATATTGAAAACCCGCAAAATTACCGCAATTATTATGAAGAAAATATACACTACACTTTTCAGGACTACGGCAGTTATGTTGCTCGGCTTATTGTTACAAGCGATGGTGGCTGCGAATCGGTTGCGGATTCTGTGGAAGTTCAGGTTGAGGACTATGTCGACATTCAAATTCCAAGTGCTTTTTCTCCAAACGGCGATACTGCAAATGAAGAATTTCGGATTGCGTATAAATCTATAAATCCCAATACATATAAATGTGTGATTTATAATCGATGGGGCAGGGTTGTGTATCGCGGCAACAACCCGCAAAAAGGCTGGGACGGGCGCGTTAATGGAAAAATGTCGGCGACTGGGGCGTACTACTATTTTATCGAAGTTACGCCTGTAAAAAAAGACCCGAAAACAGGTAAATATAAAGTAGAAAAATTTTCAGGCGTAGTAAATCTTTT
>JAISYF010000094.1 GCA_031270065.1 Prevotellaceae bacterium
GTGATTTTTGCTAAATTAGGAAATGCTTTTTTGTAAATAATTGATTGTCAAGCAGTTGCAAAGCAAGAAATAAATGGTAAAATATTTTGTAAAAGACAAAAAAATTCCGACTTTTGTAGTCATAAAACAACTGATATTAAAATGTTTCAGTTATGAATTACTTTCAAAATTGATGCATTGTGAAAAAACAACAATGCGGCTGCCAAGAAATTGGCAGTTTTTTTTGTTTAAAAATGATTATTTTCTGACAATTTTTATCAAGAACTACACAAAAGACATCATATAGATTTGAAGAAATGTTTTCAAATTGTTTCTTGATAGCGTGTAAGTGGCTGATAATCAGACGTATTTATTAAAAGAGAGTACTCTCTTTTAATAGCGGGCGAAGCCCGCTATTAAAAAAATCGCTAAATATAAATAATTGTAACATTAAAAAAAATATCTGTACATTTTATCGGAAGTTTAAACCAGACTGGTCTGATAGGGGTTTAAAAAGGAATAACCCTTTTTTATTATTCGATTATATTAATTTCTAAAAAAATAAATTTATGTTAAGAAAAATGACAAATTTAGTAGTAGCAGGTGCAAATTTTTGCAGCGCGGTGGAGGCAGAAACCATCTCAAAAAACGCGGTCAGTCCGAAAAACCAAAAGAGTAGGGGAAACTTAGAAAAAATAAATTTGATATGATTTACGGATATGATGGATACAACTACTACTGCCGACCAGAAGTAGGTGATTATGAAGAATGTCCTCAATGCAAAAGGAACACTTGGCGTTGCATAGACAATGTAATACAACCGACTCGTACTGATGCTACATGTGTGTGTGACTATTGTAGATTCAAAAGTATGACAGGTGGCAGTGTCCCAGAGAGGATGCAATTTTATAGATTGCCTAAAGGAAGTACTGTTGAAGATGGTCTCCATGCGTGCAAGAATCTTAAAAATCGATACAAGGAAACTCATGACCAAAGTTTAATCTATAAATTTTAGGTGTATAGATCAAACGGGGAAGGTAAGATTATTCATACTTGTATTCATTGCAGAATGAAATCCGTTTACGAGGTAAATGGTAGAGGTTACACCGAAGAGTTGTCATTTATTGATGAAAATGGTAAATTTTGGGGAGTAGCAAGGTAATAAGTCTGAATAAGCCGAAACAAAGACACAAAAAAAGAGAGTAGGCGCAAATTTTTAAATTTTATTAATTTTATGGCAAAAGGAAAAAGTTGTTACGCTTGCGGCTATGCAATGTATGCCGAAAAGGAAGAATATCAACCAAAAGGCACTTGGGTAACTTATCAGTGTCGAGCTTGTGCTCACAAAGAAAAAATTTTTGAAAGTAATTAAAAAAAACAGAAATTATGGGAATTTACAATCCAAACTGTTACGGCGAAGGCTACGACAATGGCTTTAAACAAGCCGAAAATGGCAAATCGAAAGATTATGTTACAGATTCACCAAAATTGAAAAGTTTGCTGTCTGAAAATGCAGTCAATACCTACATTAAAGGTATTGATGACGGCTACAAAGACGGCAAGCGAAAAAGTCACGGACTTTACGAAGACGGCAAAGATAAATAATCTTACGTCTGATTATCAACAAAATACAGACAGGAACATCCTCGCCTGTGTTTTGTTGTACCATTTGAGTTTTCATATTTGAAAGTCAGGTACACTATTTTATTGCTGGTCTTATGCGTATAATACTGTTTTGGATTATGAAAAGTTGGAAGCGTCCGAAGAATTTGTTGCTTGGCATATCTGTTTTGCTGAATGTGATTTTATTCTGGCGGATTATATTTTAACTTTTAGTTTAATTTTTTTTATTACTGTCCGCTAAATATTTTTAGAACAAAGACCGCTACGCTAAAAGAACAAAGACTTGTGCAAGAATTTTTTAAAATTCTGTCTTTATTTCATTATTAATTGTTAATTGTTACAAGTTTGTGTGTAATTGAAAATTTTATGTTACCTTTGCAGACTTGATTAAATAAAAAAATGCTCAAAATACACGCAAATATTGACGAAATTGATAAAAAACAATGGCGTAAGTTGATTGAAACCTCGCCCGTTCCTTCGTTTTTTCAAACTCAGGAATGTTACGATTTTTATTGCTCGCTCTCGTTTTTAGAGCCGTTTGTGTTTGGAGTGTCTGAAAATGAGCAACTTACAGGCGTGATTTGCGGTTATGTGATTGCTGAGGGAGGAAAATTCAAGCGGTATTTTTCGCGCAGAGCGATAATTCTCGGCGGCGCACTTTTGGCAGTAAATATAACCGACAGCGCGCTAACAAAACTGCTTGATTTTACAGTTAAAACGCTTAAAAACAGAGCGATATATATAGAATTTCGGAACTACAACTCTTATTCTGATAATAAAGAAATCTTTAAAAATGCGGGGTTTAAATATATGCCGCACCTCAATTTCCACGTTCCGACCGAAAATCCTCAAGCCGCATTTGCGCAGTTGAGCAGCACAAAACGACACGATGTTAAAATTTCTCAAAATCAGGGTGCGAAAATTGTTGAAATAACCACTGAAAACGATTTGCAAAATTATTATAAAATTCTGATCCGCTTATATTTAACCAAAATAAAAACGCCGCTTTTTCCGTATGAATTTTTTGAAAAAATTGTTAAATTACCCGAATGTAAAATTTTCGGAATAAAATTTGAAGGAAAAATTATCGGAGGCAGCATTTGCGTTTTTTTGGCGCAAAAGTCGGTTTATGAATGGTTTGTCTGCGGACAAGACGGCAGGTTCAAAAATATCTACCCCTCTACCCTATCTACTTGGGCTGCAATAGATTACGCAGCGCAAAACGGTTTCCGTTACTTCGATATGATGGGCGCAGGCAAGCCTGACAGGAAAAACGGAATTCGTGAATTTAAGGCAAAATTCGGCGGAAAACTTGTAGAACACGGTAGATTTTTGTACCTTTGTAATAATTTTTTATACAAAATTGGTAAATTTTATGTTGAAAAAATTATGAAATCATTAAAATAAAGGTTAAAAAAGACAAAAGATTTTTTCAAAAAAACAAACAACAAAACCTCGCTTTTTTGCAATATTGAAACAAAAAAAAATTAAAAAGCAAGGTTTTGTTCACTCTTTTATGTTTTTTTTATGCAGCGAGTTTATTCACATATTTTGCCAATTTTGACTTCAAATTAGAGGCTTTGTTTTTGTGAATAACATTTCTTTTTGCCAATTTATCCAACATTGATGCTACTTTCGGCAAAAATTCGTTTGCAGCAGCATTGTCAGTTGTCGCGCGTAATTTGCGTACTGCATTACGCGCTGTTTTTGCATAATATTTGTTATGCAGCCTGCGTTTTTGAATCTGACGGATTCTTTTGATTGATGATTTATGATTTGCCATTATCTTAAAACAAATTATTTGTTAAATTTTGTAGCCGATAGGGGAATCGAACCCCTCTTTCAAGAATGAAAATCTTGCGTCCTAACCGATAGACGAATCGGCCATAATTTTTTATGAATTAGGATTGCAAAGGTACAACTTTTTTTTTATTCAGCATAATTTTTCTAAAAAAAAATTTCATATATCTAAAAATCTGAATTTCAGCAACTTAACTTTTTTGCAAAATTATTTATTCAATAAAAGCCTAAATAAAATTATTTTTTTGCGTCATTTTTAAGTCTTATTTTTGGAAAAAAAATATCAAAATATTCAATTTTTTAGTTAAAAAATAAAATCGTACCTTTGTACTCGTTTTTTTTAACAAAAAAATTAATATTTAATCTTAAACTAATTATGCATAATATGCAAAAAACTACCATTATCGACCTTCTCAACACGAGCGTTGAGAAATATTCTGGAAATCCTTTTCTTTGGGAAAAAATCGGAAACGATTGGAAATCAACCACTTATCAGCAAACAAAAGACAAAGCAACAGAACTTGCGGCAGGCTTAATTTCGCTTGGCGTGCAGTTTAGCGACAAAATCGCGCTGCTGTCTGAGGGACGCAATGCGTGGATTATCAGCGAACTCGGCATTTTGCACACAGGCGCAATCAACATTCCGCTTTCAATCAAGTTAGAGGAAAGCAACGACCTGATTTTCCGCCTCACACATTCGGAAGCAAAGTTTATTTTTGTTTCGGGCGGACAACTCAAAAAAATCCGCAATATTATTTCTCAACTTCCTGATATTCAGAAACTTATTGTTTTTGACAATCAGGAAAATTTTGAAGAAAAAGAAATTTTTATCGAAAATGTTTTTGAACTCGGTAAAAAACTTCTTGCAAAAGAGCCGACTTGCGTGCAAAAAAGAGTTGAGCAAATAAAACCCGAAAGTTTGGCGAATATCGCCTACACGTCAGGCACAACGGCAATGCCAAAGGGCGTTATGCTCACGCACCGCAACTATACGGCAAACATTGAGCAGGCATTTACGCTGATGACCATTCCGCCAACTTACCGCACATTAATTATATTGCCGCTCGACCATTGTTTTGCGCACGTTGCAGGATTTTACGGCTTTATGGCGTTTGGCGCAAGCGTAGGCACCGTGCAGACAGGTAAAACACCGCTCGAAACATTAAAAAATATTCCGCTCAATATCAAAGAGTTACAGCCTGATTTACTTTTGAGTGTTCCCGCTTTGGCGAAAAATTTTAGAAAAAATATTGAATTAAATATTCGTGCAAAAGGTAAATTTGTTCTTACATTGTTCAATTTTGCAATGAAAACCGCCTATTCATACAACAAAGAAGGCTACAATCGCGGAAAAAATTGGCATATTTTGCAAAAACCGCTTTTACTGCTGTTTGATAAAATTTTGTTTGCGCAAATTCGTCAGGCGTTTGGCGGCAAACTCAAATTTTTCATTGGCGGCGGCGCACTGCTTGATATTGAACTGCAAAGGTTTTTCTACGCCATCGGTATTCCAATGTTTCAGGGTTACGGACTTTCGGAGGCAACGCCGATAATTTCTGCCAACGCGCAGGAGAATCACAAACTCGGTTCTTCAGGCTTTTTGGTTAAGCCGATGGACTTGAAAATCTGTGATTTAGAAGGAAATGAGTTGCCGAATTTTCAAAAAGGAGAAATAGTAATTCGCGGCGAAAACGTGATGTCCGGTTATTATAAAAATGAACAAAATACCGCCGAAACTATCGTTGATAATTGGCTTCACACAGGCGACATGGGTTATATGGACAACAGCGGTTTTCTATATGTGGTTGGGCGTTTTAAGAGTTTGCTAATCGGCTCTGACGGCGAAAAATACAGCCCCGAAGGCATCGAAGAGGCAATGTGCGACTGCTCACGTTATATTGAGCAAATTGTGCTGCACAACAACCAAAATCCTTACACCATTGCCCTACTTGTGCCGAACAAAGAGGCGATGAAACGCCACGTTGAGCGCAACGGCTTGAATTGGGACAGCCGCGAGGGTAAAATCTGCGCCCTCAACCGCCTGCAACGCGGAATTGACGCTTACCGCAAAGGCGGAGCACACGCAGGCGAGTTTCCAGAGCGTTGGCTGCCGACTGCTGTGGCAGTGCTTGAAGAGCCATTTACCGAGCAAAACGGATTGTTAAATTCCACAATGAAAATAGTGCGCGGAAAAGTAGAAAAACGCTACGAAAAACGAATTGAAAAACTTTATTTGCCTGAAAATAAAGACATTGTGAATGAAGAAAATATAAAAGCGTTGGTGTAAAAATTCAGAAAAAATCGTACCTTTCTCCTATAAATTTTTCGGAGAATTTTTATAAGTTTGTGTATAATTGAAAATTTTATGTTATCTTTGCATCTAATAATTCATAATTTATTTATAATTCATAATTTTAAAAGTGATTTTTGAACTTTCTGAACACACAGACACAACTGTTTTTTACGGCATAAATAACGCTAATATTCAGTTAATCAAAGAGTTGTTTCCACAAGTAAGGTTTGCGGCGCGGGGTAATACTATAAAAATTGAGGGCGACGAGCAAAGTGCAGAGCGTATGGTGGAAAATCTGAAAAAGATTGAACGTTATGCACTGATTAACAATGCTTTAACGGAAGAAAATATTATTGAAATAGTAAAAAACAACGCCGAGCCGCAAGATATGCCGAAACACGAAAACCTGATTTTGTACGGGATTAGCGGAAAATCTATCGTTGCCCGCACCGAAAATCAGCGGAGGCTTGTCGCCGATTTTGCAACCAATGACCTGCTTTTTGCGATTGGTCCCGCAGGCTCTGGCAAAACATATACGGCTATCGCTTTGGCAGTTAAATCATTGAAAAACAAAGAGATACGAAAAATAATTTTGAGCCGACCCGCTGTTGAAGCAGGAGAAAAACTCGGTTTCCTTCCCGGTGACATGAAAGAGAAAATCGACCCGTATTTGCAGCCTCTTTATGACGCGCTGCAAGATATGATTCCCGCTGCCAAACTCAAAGACTACATCGAAAACGGCATTGTGCAGATTGCGCCGCTTGCCTTTATGCGCGGGCGAACTTTGAGCGATGCTGTGGTGATTTTAGACGAAGCGCAAAATACCACCACGCAGCAAATCAAGATGTTTCTTACCCGCATGGGATTGAATACCAAGATTATAGTTACAGGAGATGTTACTCAAATTGACCTGCCGCCCTCGCAAAAATCGGGTTTGATTGACGCGCTGCACAAACTCAAAAACATCAAAGGCATTTCGCAAATCGAATTTAACAAAAAAGATATTGTACGGCACCCGCTCGTGCAAAAAATTGTAGAAGCGTATGAAAATTAATCGTAAGTTGTAAGTCATAAGTTAAAAAAACGTAATTTTTAATTCGTAATTGTAAATGATTGATACTCACTCACATATTTATTCAGAGGAATTTGACAGCGACAGGCGCGAAGTTGTTGAAAACGCTAAAAATGTCGGCGTTCAAAAGGCAGTTTTGGCAAATGTTGATGCCGCCTCTATTGAACGTTTAGAAAAAACGCAAGCCGAATTTCCAAATTTTTGCCTCTCTGCAATGGGCTTGCACCCGACAAGCGTGAATGATGCGTATATTGTTGAATTACAAGCAATTAAAGAAAATTTATTTGCAAAAAAATACTGTGCAATCGGAGAAATTGGGCTGGATTTGTATTGGGACAACACATTTATTAATGAACAGCAGACGGCTTTTGAACAGCAGTTGAGGTGGGCATTGGAACTTGATTTGCCTGTGATAATTCATATCAGAAAGGCATTTGCAGAAGTTTTTCAATCATTACAAAAATTTCGGAAAAATATGCCGAAAGGTGTTTTTCACTGTTTTTCCGGCGGAATTGAAGAGGCAAAAAAAGCGGTTGAACTCGGTTTTTTGCTCGGAATAGGCGGCGTAGTTACATTTAAAAACAGCAATCTTGGTGCGATTATTTCCGAAACAGGTATTGACAAAATTGTAATGGAAACAGACTCGCCCTATCTTGCGCCCGCGCCTTTTCGCGGAAAACGGAATGAGCCTAAATATACACGCGAAATTTTGCAAAAACTTGCGACAGTTTTTTCTGTTTCCGATGAAAAAATTGATTTTATCACAACCGAAAATGCTTGTAAATTATTCAATATTGAATTATAAAAAATTGTTATTTCATTGAAAATCAAAAATTTACACAGTTTTTTATTATTGAAAAATTTTTGTAATTTTGCACCTCTTTTTAAAATATAAGGACAGATGCTCGAGTGGTTGAAGAGGCACGCCTGGAAAGCGTGTATGCGTCAAAAGCGCATCGGGGGTTCGAATCCCTCTCTTTCCGCAAAATATTGATAATCAATGAATTAGGGACGTTTTTAGGGGGGAAACTAAAAAAAACGACACAGAAACGACACAAAATTAATTCGCTAAAATACTGATTATCAATTAGATAAAAAACTTTTTTACACTTATTTTTGAATGGTATTTGAAAATAGGTGTAAAAA
>JAISYF010000219.1 GCA_031270065.1 Prevotellaceae bacterium
GAATGTATAGATTCTCTTTGGGATTGGGTTAATGAAAACATTTTTGGTGGACTTTTCTGGTGGGTTTGGTTAATTCTCTTTTTTGTTGTTGTGCCTGTGCTTGCTCGATTATTAGCAAAGCTGATATGCAAACACTTTTTTCCCACCACTTGGAAACGGTGGAAAGCCGAAGAGCAGTTAAAGCAAAAGCAGGCAGATGAGTCTGTAGCCTTGAAACTGAAACACAAAGAGGAACGCAAAAACCTGAAGGAGTAAATAGTGTATTGTTTTGAAAATCAACAAATTACAGCGCAGCATTTTTTTGTTGCGCTGTTTTTTTTTGTAAAAAAATCTTTTTAACCAGCGTTCGAAATTCAACATTATATCAAAATTAAAAAAATCTCATTATCTTTTTGATTTAAAATTCTCACAGACAAAGCGACTGCAGCGCGTTGAAAATGAGAATATTAGATAAATAATCTACTTAATTTATTTTTGATTTCTGACTTTTTTCTATACTTTTGTTTTTTATTTCGCTGAATGTATTATTTTATTTTACAGGTAAATACTTAATTAATAAAACTATACAAAATGATAAAAAAATTATGATTAGAAATATTTTTTATGTGATATTGGTTTCCGTTACGGTCGGTTGCGGCTCTGCAAAACAGTATGTTTTTACAGAGGGCAACTGGACAACAAATCAACGAACAGGAACAGTGCGCAATCTGTCAACAGGGCTGACGTTCAATTTGAGCGGACTGGAAAGGCGCTATTGGGAATTGCCCGACTCGGCAAGGCTCATAACATCAAATACGCATCTGACAGAAAATCAAAACTTTGCCGATTATGCAAAATCCGTTTTCAGTGATTTAAACATTACAAATAAAGACAGTTTATTGTTCTTCATTCCGGGAGAATTACTGGTTTTTTTGCCATCAGATTATAATGTTTCAAATGCCGATTACTGCTTCTACCCTGTTAATGAACAGGAAAATAAATACGGCAGACAACCGCACCAGTCCGACCGAAGTATAAATGATAGTTTTGTATTTCGCAAACTGGTTTTTAACAAAAAAAGAAAAAGGATTATTAATACGGACACGTTCAAAGACAATCAAAACCGTTGGTTGTCAATGGCTTACCTCAACGAAACAAGGACGAAATTCAATTCAAAGATTACTCCGAGGGTGTGGACTGCAATGTTTATCGACCTGTCTGCCCCGCAAAGTATGCTGTCTGCCTCTGACTTCATCAACGAGTGCGATAAAATAACGTTTAATAACCGACTAAACATTTCTCTGTCAGGAAAATATGCTTTCTCTCTTTTTGAAAACTACTTTAAACTCGGACGGTTTTACAACTATCAGGCTGCCCGTTTAGGAGAAAAGCAAACGGAAAATTATTATAAACAATCGGAGCGGGGGATATTTTGGCAGGCTTTGGCTACTTACTATTCGTTTGTAAATGATACGCAAAAATCCGATTCCCTTTGGCTTCTAATGCGAAAAGGCGCAATAAACAACAAAGCGATTGAAAAAATCGCCACTGCCAATGAATTGCTGAAAATCACTGAAAATCAACAAGTTGTAATGTTCAACGAAGCGCATAACGCGCCAAAACACAGACTGTTTGTAACCAGCCTGTTAGACTCTCTGTATGCTCAAGGCTTCAGATATTTCGCGTTGGAAGCATTTACAAACGACTCGCTTTTTGCCAATACCGGATATTTAACAGAAGATAATGGTTTTTATATTTTTGAACCTCACCTGGCAAACCTGATTAGAAACGCATATCACAAAGGATTCAAGATTATCGGCTACGAAGATTACTCCAAAGACAGAGAGCAGCGGCAAGCCGAAAATATTTATAATCAAACCCTGAAGAATGACAAAGACGCCAAAGTGATGGTCTATTGCGGATACCAGCATATTGACACTGCATGGATGGCAGGCAAGTTTCAGAAAATCAGTGGAATAGACCCGCTAACAATTGACCAGACATATTCATATTATTATTGTTTGGGCAAACCTGCCACCGATTCTGCGTACTTAATCATTCCAAATGCGGAAGATAAATTTATTAACAGTGCAGATTTATTTGTTTTCAACGATTTGGATATCCACAAGGGAAGCAGGATATTTGAAATTGACAGAAGCATTCCGCAAGACTGTAAAACAGTATATTTTTTTGCTAAAAAAGAATTTGATTACCTGACTGAAATTGGGAAAAACCCCATCCCTTATGCAGTGCGGAATATTGAGAATTGCAACTTTATAAAACATAACATCCAGAGCGGCGAATATGAACTGCTATTTGTGGACAATTATGGGCAAGTTTTAAAGAGCATGACAGTTTCTTTCGATTAAAAAATGTACAGCCTCCGTCCCGCCGCATTTGCAAATGCGGCAGTTGCCGGCACGGACTTGCAAGTGTGCGCGCCGGCAAGATGCGTAATGCGTAAAAAGAGTTATTAATAGAATTTTTCAGCCATTTGCGGTTGTGTAAAACCTTTGTCCTTCCGCAGTTGATTGATTTTGTTTACAATTTGTGTCTGCATTTAATTGATTGTTTTACCCCACATTGCAGCCCGTTACGTCACAAGTTTCCTAAAATCAGCAACATCCATTTTTTCAAATTCCGATTTGTGTACTACAAATTTTCGTTTGGAGTAGGGACGCGGTTTGGAGTGCAGA
>JAISYF010000220.1 GCA_031270065.1 Prevotellaceae bacterium
ACTGCTAAATTCCGCATATTCCAATAAATCAGGTAAATAATGAATTGCTGTGGCTATTGTGCTATTCAAAAACAACGGAAAACCCAATTTATCTTTTCTACCAAAAACGGACTTATTTAAACCGTCATCGATAAATTCAATTTCAATATTTTGTTCTAAATTTCTAACCGAAGTTCCAACAAATTTTTTATAAGCATTTTTTAATTTTTGAGTATCAATGCTTGTCGGGTACAAGTTTTTCACGCTTAAAATTTCAGTTTGAACATAACCATTTAAACCCTCTTTTTCCGAAAAAATTGTGCTTTTTGTCGTTTTTTGCTCTTTCATTTCCATTTCCAACTCCAACTCCATCTCCATCATTAGCATTTCGGCTTCGACAATGCGCAGACGTTCTGCATCATTTCTCTTTGATTGAACACGCGGGTTCGTTCCTGCTGGAATATTGCTTTTGTTCCACGAGAGTTTTTTCCAATTACTTTCCGTGCCGCCATTTTCGAGTTGTTTTTGCAAACCTTCGGCGGCAGCACCTTCTATACGGATATTCACTCCCATCGTGGCGAGTTCGTCAATTACTGCGGGCATATCTTTTTCATCAAAATCCGCGTCCCATTGTGATCGTGAAAGTATAAATCCGTTGTCATTGTCCGCGAGTTCAATAAGACGCGGATTGGTAATGATTGGCGCAAAATCCTGCTTTGAGCCGCCCATAGTAAGTATCTTAAATTTATTGTTATTGTATCGTATAATATAGAATTTTAAAGAGCATTGCAGGTAAATGGAACGCGGAGCATTAAGAATAAAACCCTTTGCCTTTTCAATCGGAACAGTAACACTTGCAATACGGCGCGTGTTGAGTTCGGTGAGTTTCTCTCCTGCAACGCGTCTTATAAAAATTCCCTTTTCAACATCGCCGTTTTTACGTGTAAATGATATGAGTTTGCCGCCTTTGGCATATTCTTCTTTATCAAATGCTTGCAAAATGTTGCCTGTTATGATAACGCGCTGTTCGCGGTTGGCGGTGCGTTGTTTTGTTATCTCATTCCAATTCTCTACTGCCTGACGGTCAATGTTCCAAGAGGGTGCGGACTTAATCAGTTGCAGGTATTGGCGTTGCTCGTTGGCACAGTTGAATTTGAAAAAGCGCGTGCTGTCGGCAACGGCAAAGGCAACTTCAATGTTTGACGGCGCAAAGGGATTTCTTGATTTTGTGTTAATATTAATACCCAAACAAACGCAGGGCAAAGTCATACCGTCATACGCGCCCCAAGTGCCAAAATTCCACACAGATGCAGGGGTAAAAGCCGAAATAAGTGGCGAAATACTGCACCATTGCGAATTGTTTTTGTCGCTTTCGCGGGCAATATCTTTTTCGCGTGCTTCGACAATTTCTTCTGCGCGCTGCTTCATATACTCCGCTTTGTTTTCAGAGGCTACATATTTTCTTTCGTTTGGTATATTTTTTGTTACCAAACGCCATTTTTCGTTGATTTTTTCAACACTCTCTTTCTGTTTTTGAACCAAATAGTTTTTGAAATTCTCGCGTATTTTATCATTATCAGTGTCTTTTTGCGCTGTTTTAATTCTGTCTAAAAGTTCTTTTTCAGTAAAAGGCTTTTTTAAAACGTTAACCATGCAAACCTCCTCGTATGTTGGCTGAGAAAATACCGATTTGCCTGTGCCTTTGGCTGCCATTGTGAGACGTTTTTCGAGGGTTTCGGCTTGCAAATTTTCAGTTTCCATCTCCAAGTCGTACTCTCCCGCCTGAATTTTAAAATCTACATACGATTTGTAGCGTTCAAGCATTGTGTTGTAAAACTCCTCCTGTTCTGCTGTACTAAGAAGCGCAACGCGCCCTGTGGCTTGATGTATCTGAATTTTATCATCCATCTTTTCATCGTCGTCATTCTTGTAACCAAGTTTGCGTTTGAGTTCTGTATCCTCATTGAGAAACTGCGTAACCACATCATCGCCGTATTTGTTGAGAAAATCATCATACTCGACAACGTTTTTGCTCTGTTTTTGATTGCTTGTTGTATTTGCGTCAAGAGATTTGAGTTTTTTTTGCAACATCATCATAAAACGCTTTTCGGCAGGAATTGCGCTGCTGATATATTCGTAAATGGGCGGGTAGATTTGTCCTGTACGGTCAATGCGCCCGCGCTTTTGCACTTCGGTGGATATATTCAATTCGGGCTGTGCAATTATCATTACGCGCTGTTTAACATCTTCGGCTTTCACTGAATTGGTAGGAATGGCGTGTGCGCTTGCACCTGTTGAGCCACTTGTATTGATAAACAGACAGTCAATTTCGTTGTTTTGAAATTTTCGAAATGCGTCCGCAATATTCTCTTTTTTTCGACTATCAATCGTTCCTTTGGTGTAGTCCTCATTAAATTTAACCTGATATTTTCTACCTGTAACTTCGGCAACAGAAAAGCCTGCCCGATCTATAATATCTTTCATTAAATCAATGGGCGAAATGATTATGTTTGAGGTGGATTTGCGGATTTTTTGCTTTAAAAAAGCGTAAAATTTTGCGCCCTCTTCGCCAAGTTCGTCAAGAGAAAGGGATCGTTTCTCGCGACCAATGCCATCATCACCAATTTCAGTAATTCGCAAAGTGCTGTCAAGCCCTAAAATTAGCGAAGCAGAGTAGTCAATGTTAATTACATCACCAACATCTACGCCCAAGTTGACGAGCATTGCTTCCATTGTGTTGGCAAAGGCGATAACTGTCTTTCTTCCATTTTGCATATTCCAAACGGCGCGTTGCGCGACTTCGCGGCACTTTAATGAGAATAAAAGTTGATTGATAATTTGAAATGTTCTGCTTGCAAATGCTTGATTATCAACGCCTAATTTTGCCGTACCTCTTCGTTGCTCCGTAAAAACATTTTGCGCGGAGCTGATTTCATCTAAATTCTTAATGACAGGAGAAACATATTTTTCTTGAAAATCAATAATATCACGTATAAGTTCGGTAACAATATCAAGATTTTGTCGGTGCGACTTTTCGCAGTCAGGCACGCCAAATCGCGCTTTGCCCTCTTTGTCGAGCGTGATATAATTGACTGTGATTTGGTCTTTCGACTTCTCGCGGCGCACCATTTGTCCCTCTTTTACGATATTGCTCGACAACACTTCCTGCAACGCCACTCCGCCTTTGGTAATAGCTTCCACAAGTTTGTCAGCGGGAAGCGAAGTTTCGCCGATAGACGTTTTTACACTGTAAAGTGGCATATTGTCGGGGCGTTTGGCAAATGTAGCTGATAGGAACACAACGCCTTTTGTGCGTTTTACCACATCAACAAAAAATGTAGCAGTATTTGAGCCGCCCACCTGTTTGCCGCCTTTCATCACGCCAACAGAGCCGCCAGCGTTGTGCGCTTCATCTAGTATAATAATGTTGTCTGTTGCTATTTTGTGTAAAAATTGCTTTTTTAATGTAAAATCTTTGTCAGAAAACTGACTGTAAGTAGCCATCACAAAATTGTAACCTTTTGGAATAAAACCTTTTTCAAAAATATCATTTTGAATTTTAACGTCATCGGGTTCAAAAAGAGTTGCACCGTTCTTGTCCTTAATCACGCTTTTGCTCTCTTTTGCATTTATAATAAACGGTTTGTAATCGGCACAACCAATGTCCGCCAAATCACGATAAAAGTCAGTAAAAAGGTTAGGTTTTTCGGTTATGAAAACAGGCGTGTAGCCCTGAACAATCGCATAGCGCACCATTGCAGCCGCTATTCTGCCTTTGCCTACTCCTGTCTGGTCGCCAACTATAAACCCCTGATTTCGCATCTCTATATTGTAGATAGCCATTGCAATGGCGTCCACCTGTTCGGCTGCCAAACGTTCCGCAAGTTGCTCACGGCTGAACTGCAGACGCTCACATACAAATCCGCTCACATCGTCAACGGCTTTTGTGAGTGATTTCAGCGCGTTGTGCATTTCTTCACCCATACTGTCGGGGACAACGGTATTGAGCACATCGACCGCAGTAGCAGCGGCGCGGTATGCCATTCCCAAACCGTCAATATTTTTAAATTCAACAGGCTGAATTTTGGAAATTGCAGTTGTAGAGTGGCGTTTTTTCAAACTTTGCCAATCGGCAGGGAGTTTCTTTGTGCTTTGAACACTGATATATTCCACCTGCGTAACATTGTTGTTACGGTCGCTGTCGGCCGCAACACAAAACTTTGTGCCGTTTTCACCTTTGATGGTAAAAAATTGATTGAGTATCTGTATCAGTTTCATTGTAATAATTTTAAAATATTATCCACTGTTTTTGCCTGTTTCGGAAAATATCCATTTAGTAACGTCGTAATTGCGGCAACTGCTGGGCTTTGCATTGCAGACTGAAACATTGCGTATTTTTCGGGTGTAACGATTTTTGCAAGTTCCACAGCCGCCTGTGCAAGTTTTTCAAATTCAATTTTATTATGTTCGCGTTTTGCCTGCGCCGCCAATTCATTTAACCGCGCCTCGTATTCTGCTTGCATAGCTGTAAAAGCAGCATTACTGCCTCCCTGTTTGTCGGGGTGCAGTTCCTTTGCAAGTTCGCGGTAATGCTGTTTGCACTGATCGGCTGTATAACAACTTTCAAAATACATTTTAATTTTTAAATTTTTCTATTGCCGAAAATCCGAACTCTTTTAATCGTTCTGAATCTTCTTTTACTTTAATCATTTTTTCAAATTCCAATGCTGAATATTGACTGAATTTCGACAGTTGAATAAATAAACCCTGCAAAAATTTTAATTTTTCATTTCCATGAAATCTTAAAAATCGCTGAAATAGCATATTATTAAGTTCAATAATATGAGGGTTGTCCAGCACACTGTGCTGTCCTACCTGTTCAAAGTAGAGTTCTTTTTTTGTTTCCATAATTTTTTTTTTTATTTAATATTTTATTAATTCAGGGCTTTTCTTTACATGCTGTTTTAGTCCTCAAAACTCAATTTTCTTCCGAAAAAATATAGTCTAACTCCTCTTTTCCCGAAAAAATATAGTCTGCTACCATTTTTGCTTTTGGTGAAAGATAAAAAGAAAAATCTCCTTTGACTAATTCATACTCTGTGGAACTTTCATCGCCATACATTTTTTGCAAAATATAACCGTCTTTTTTAGCCTGTACTAATAAATCAAACAAACTCATAGAGTTAAAGACAGAGGGTTTACGTTTACTATAACCTTTACGATATATTCTTTTACTTTCAGCCCAATCAATCAAATTCCGAAATGCTCTTATCTTTCTATTTCTTTTTTCTTCTCTTTCTTTTTCTCTTTCTTTTTTCTCTTTTAACAATGCCTGTTTTGCATAATAATATTCTGGGTTAATGCCCGCCCAATTCAAAATTGCAATATGATTTTCTTTAATAGTCCCAAAAAGCGAAACTCCTGTAATTTTTTTGAAATCCTTTCTCATCTCCACATTCCAATTTTTTTCCCCCCCAATATACCCAATTATATAATTATAATCTTTCTCAATTATTGCCTTTGCAAATTCTTTTATGAAATAATTCTCCTTTGTTCTGAGCTCATAATTATTAGGATTACCGTCTTTGAGTATTCTTTCATTAACCAATTCAACAAGTTGTTCTACTGTCTCCTCTATCTTTTCCTCTTTGCTTTTGTCGTTTTTTTGCTCTTCCATTTCCATTTCCATTTCCATTTCCATTTCCATTTCCATCTCCATCTCCATCTCCATTAATTTCATCTCGGCTTCTGCAATTCGTATACGCTCGACTTCGCTGTTTTTTGCGCTGGAAAAATACGGTTCTACCCTCTCCCACAACTCCGTCCAATTCATTACGGTAGTGTCATAGCAGGTTTTTTTCGGTGCTGTGCCTTCGGGCGTTGCTTTGCGCCCATTTATCAAAATCAGCCGTATCGGAAAGCGCGTACCCTGCTTTGAATACATGTCGCCTTTGATATTTATAACATCTTCCACATTGTAGAAATGATATAAATATGATAAAAAGTAGAGATTTGCGCCGCGTACTACCCTGCCGTAACTGTCCCATTCGGTATGACCTCCTACAATGATAGCGGCACGACCGCTGTCTTTCATTGTGTTGAGTGCGTGAATTGCCATTACAAATTCAAGTTTGTCAATCTTGTAACCGTCAAACTTTTGCGCCTCTATTTTGCCAAAAGGAGGGTTGGCAATAATGCCGTTAAACAAAACTTTTTTTACGTCAAGTGGTCTTGAAGCGTCAAATGAAAAAACATCACTGTATGGTCTTGAAGCGTCAAATGAAAAAACATCCCTGTAATTTCCGTATTCTTCTAAATTACTCCGCCTGTTATCGTCGATTTCATTGACAACGGTACATTTTTCGGACAGCGCAACGGTTAGCATGCCATTTCCCGCGCAGGGTTCAAAATACTTTGCATTTCTTGGTTGATTGTGCGCCACATACGCGCCTGCAATGTAACTCAGCGGCAACGGCGTGGAATATTGCTGTAATATCACGCTGTTGCTGGTACGTTCATTGAAAGTCGCCTGATTGTCGTAGATTTTTATTGCGGTCTGAAAATTTTTGAAAACATCGCCTGTGAGCCGTCCTTGCAGTGCTTTTTTAAGGGCAACTTCGTACAGTTCTTTAAGTTGGGTGCTGTCGTCAAGTTTTAAACCTGCATTTTTTGCCAACATTTCAACGCTTTTTACATTAAATTTTTCCCCAAAAATAAAATCACTTACTAGCGAAAAAAAAACGTCTTCGCGGATGGCGCCGCCGCCAAACAAACGACCTTGTTTGTAGTTTTTTTCCGATACAGGTTGATAACGCTTTGTATTACCAAAATAAAGAGTGTTGTAAGTAGGTTTTTCGATTTTTCCGCCTTCAACTTCAATAACAAAATGATGTTTACCCTTCATTTCTTTTGGTAATTTCACTACTCTACCATAAACGCGACCTTCTTTAATTTTGTAAGTACCTCTCTCGCCCCAAGATATTTTGTCATACGAAATTAAATCATTCTCTTTCAAAAGATGGGGATAAACAGAAACTTCGGCAAATTCAGTGTCATTGTCGAACAAATTGTTTCTATTTTCAAATAAATTTTTCATTTTTTAAGCAAAAGGTGAAAAAGTTTTTACAAAATCATTTAATCTGTTTAACCAACCTTTCAAGAAAGTTGCCTGCGAACCTGTGCCAATGCTGTTAAAATATTTTTCTCTTATTTTGCATAAATCACTGAATTTTGCACTTTCAAGTTTGGCAATAGTTTTAGCACCTATAACACCGTCTTGCGTAAGACCATAGTTTCGCTGAAACAATAATACTGCGCCTGTTACACCGCTACCCCACGCCCAAGACACTAATACACAAGCATTTAGCACATTATTAATACTGTCTGCTTTGCAGGGTTTCCAATAATAAGTTGTAAAAATTTCTTCCCATTCTGCATCAGAAATATTTTTTAAATCTTCGACAGAGGGCGCGGGTAGTCCCTTACTCTTTCGGTAAGCAGTAAAAGTGCCGATGGTAACGCCTTTCATTGTTGCACCACCGTTGTCATTAGGATTGTTGCTAAAACCACCCTCCCACTTTTTTATAAAAGTAATTAAAATTTTTTTCATTGCCGCGTGATTGTTAATTATAAAGAAAACACTGGCTCCAACAAAAGCCAAAGAGCCGACTAACAAGGAACAATATGCTTTCTCTTTTTCAGTCATAATTATTAATAAAATCCTGCAACAGCATTCACATCAACCGCTTGTGCAACTTGCGGGAGCATATTTGCTTGTGCAACTTGCGGGAGCATACTTGAAGATTGCGTAGCTACAATGCGATACTTTGGCTTTTTTGCCTTTTTTGCCTTTAACGCTTTCTGTTGCGCATAAATTTTTCTTGCCGCCAACACTTCATTGCGCTTTGCCTCTATTATTGCATTGCGTTGAGCGGTATACGCTGCTCTTTGTTCAGGCGTAAGCATTTTTGAAACCTGTGAGGTATTTTTCACAGTTTTTTTTACTCTTACAGCCTTCATTTTTCGCCGCCTTGCCGCGCCCAAATCCCCAACTGCAACGTCCGGTTCCTTTTTTTGCATAATTGATTTAAATCCAGCTTTGTCTATGAATGGAACTTCATATACTACTTTCTCCGTAGTTGAATTGCTGCTGTCTTTGATTTTGTTAATAAGACTTTTTCCGCTGTCAATTAATGTCGAAAGCAAACCACCGCCAGAACTGCCAGAACTTGCGCTCGTGCTGCTTGTAGATGTATTAACAGGAACAGAACTGTTACCTGTGGAAGTTGCTGCGGGAGTTGCAAATTTTTTGTATAGAAAATAACCGCCAATAGCGGCAACTGCTAAGCCTCCTGCAATTAATAAATGTTTTTTTTCCATAAATTTTTTTTTTTAAAAATTTAAAATAAATAATTTCTTTTTTAATACTAAAATCGGCAGCCGTTAGTATGTCGAGTGTATCCTATGCTCGACCTCGACTGCCGATAAAATACAATTAAAAAATAAAAAAATATATAAAGTATTTTTTTTTTTACAAAAACAAACCTGCCGAAGTGAATTTTGCCGCGATGCGCGAATATGCTGCACCACCTATTTCCTCTTTTATCCACCCCATAAGATCTTTTAGTGTGCCGCTGCCAAACATAGGCTCGCCAAAAGTGCCATAAGGTTTTACTCCGAACTGTTGAACAATCAATCGTAAATCGTCAGCAGTTACTGCTTTATTGATAATAATATCTTCAATCTGAGCTTCGTCTGAGGTGCCGAAACCTTTCATTAACTCGTGCAATTTATTGGCGTAAGTGAGTGCCTGCGCCTTCGAGAGCGTAAGTTTTGAACCGTCAACATCGGCAATTTCATTTAGCGTTTTTTCCAAATCGCGCTCTGTTTTTGTTTTGTTAAGATATTTTACCAAAAAAACAGTACCAATAATTGCACCTATTACACCAATCGCACCTAATCCAACTTTTAGAGCAAATTTTTGTTGTTCCAATGCTTCAAAGCGGAGTTCGCGCAAATTTTCAGGCGTTGCCGCTGCTGCAATCAGTTGTGCGTTGCCAAGACTTCGTTTTTTTCGTTTTTTTTGTGCCATAAATTATAGTGCGTTATATTGTGCCTCTGTTACTACTTTGCCCATATCTGCTGTTCCTGCGCCAGAGGCGTCAGGAACAAACATTGCAACCGCTTTTCGCGTTTTTTCGCCAAAAAGTCCGTCTGTACTTAATAAATGAGTGCTTCCAAAAATCGACACAAGATTTTGCTTTGTCGCATCTGTTGCACTGCTATACATCGTCGAAATGCGCGTATTCAATTTTTTCTGCAAATTATACACGCTCGAGCTGTAAGACGTATTGCCGTATTTTATTGGAAAAACCATAGCCGTGCCACTGCCAGAATTGCCACTGCCACTGCCACTACCACTTCCCGAACTGCTATCGTCAGGCAACTGTTCGGTTTGTTTCGATTTGATTTTTTTAACAATCAAAAACGTGCCAATACCCAAAAGGGTAATGCCGCCAATCAATGCTATGATTTTACCTTTTTCCATAAAATTAAATCCATTTTAAAGCCGTTTTTACAATTGACGGCTTTTCTTGTACTTTTGTCAAAAGTTTAATGATGTCCGCTTGCGGCACAACATTAACCGTATTTTGCAGCAAATTACCAATTTGCATACATTGCTCTGGTGTTTCTGCCCAAATATTAATTTTTACTTCGTAATTTTTCATATTATCTATCGTTTCTAAATTTTGTTACTATTTCAGAGCTCCACAAACCCTCTGTTTTAGAAAAGTATAGTGATTTTCCACAACGAGCGCAAAAATGCTCGCCTTTAACATAAAAGCAACGTTTTTTTTTCCAATCAAAATCAGGAACTCGTTGCATTGTGATTATGCAGCCTTTCTCATGCTTATGCCCCAAAAATGAACAAATTAAATTTTTCATCTGATATAAATTTTTTTAATTAATAATCCAATAAAAAACAGTGCCAAACCGCACCCAAAGCCAATAAAAAACAGTTTTGTTTTTTGCCAAAATGTTACTTTCTTTTCAAACACAACAGTTTCGTTGTTGTTTTGGTGAAGTTCATAAAATCTGTTATACCACGTCAGAAATATGCTTATACTGTCGCATTCGCAAGACACACTTAAAATGTTGTTATTCAGTGATATACGCGGAATGTTTGCGTTTTGTGCGCCGTTCTGCGAATTGAGAACCGCGCTGATGAACGCCTTACCTGTGCTGTCGCAATTTACAAGAGCCTGAATTGATGCAGTGTCTGCGGGTACAATTATAAGACTGTCGTGTCGTTGATAGATGGTTTTTTCTACCGATTTTTCAACGATTTGCGGCTGCACTGTTCTGCACGACGTCAGAGAACTTATGACAAAAAAAATTATTATCAAAAGTATCGTAAAAAATAATGATATAAAAAAATCACGTTTCATTTTCTTAATTTTGCCTGTTTTTTTAAAAATTTTTGATAATCGCCGTTCAAATATTCAGTGATATTTGACAAATTTTGACAATTTGTAATAATTGCATTTTTAATTTCCAATATATTTGTGTCAAGTTGGTCGTGCCGCTCATTATGGTGAGTGCTATCACTGCTAACAGTTGCTAAAATATGTTCGTTGTATTTTTTTGCGATTTTGTCCGCCAAATCCACAGCGTTATTTGTGGCTTCGAGCCCTGTAATATCTGCCTCTTTTGCCGCTTTCTTGCGCGTTGCCCCTGCCGTAATAATAGCAGTAAGCCCGATTGTGCCGATAAGTCCGATGACTGTTAAAATAATTTCTACCATAAAATATTTTTTTAAAATTTAGTTTTAGTTCCTGTGAGCGCGGTCAAGCACTCACAGGCTTTTTGTGAAAAAATTTATATCAAAATTACTCATCATCGGCTTCGTCATCATCGGCTTCGTCATCTTCCGCTACTTCGGGTTGCTCTACTTTGGGCTGTGCTACTTCGGGTTGCTCTACTTCGGGCTGTGCTACTTCGGGTTGCTCTACTTTGGGCTGTGCTACTTCGGGTTGCTCTACTTCGGGCTGTGCTACATTGGGCAGTGCTTCTTCGGGCTGTGCTACTTTGGGTTGCTCTACTTTGGGCTGTGCTACATTGGGCAGTGCTTCTTCGGGCTGTGCTACTTTGGCGTTATCGTATTCGGCTATAATTGCTTCAATATCAAGCGTTTGCAGTGCAGTATAAATACTGCTCGACACCTCTTGTAATTCTTTCAAAAATCTGTTCATATATTGCGGTTGATACTTGGCGTGTCCTACGATATGTTCCAAGCCGTACTGCGGCATCTCCCATTGTGGATCTTCGCTTTGCAAAACTGTGTCAATTTTCACATCGCCCATTGCTTCAATAGCGAGCGCCTGTTCCAAAAACAGATTTGTATGACCAAGATTTTTTGCGCCCTTAGCAACAATTATTTTCGCTAAGGCCTCATAAGCAGCAATGTATTTGTCTTTCGCATTTTGCGATTTAAAACACAAAATTCCTACATTGTAGAGAGTTTTTTTACTATTCCGAAAAACAGGATAGAGCCATTCGCATCCTGCAAAATTCAAGCACGTATTATAAATTCCTATACACGTATTTTCGTGGCTTTGAAACATAACGTCAAAATCTCTTACCAGAAAACCTTTTAAACACGAATTTTTAATGAAAACATCACCGTCAATATGCACGTCGCCAAGTGCCATGCGCTTATATGCTTCTATTTTGCCAGCCGACCAAATACCAAAATTTGTATCGCCCTGTATCCCTTTGAACCCCTCCAAGTCGGTGTGGATTACATCGTATGGCAAAAAATCAAGGAATTTTTTACCAAGATTGTCTGTGTAGAGTTCTATTTCAAATCCGTTTTGCTTTGCATAAGCGACGGAAAGCGCAAAACAGGTAATATTAGACCGTAAATTACTGCCTGTAAAATGTTCAGTAAAACGGTATGGTTGTGTAAAAAAAGAATGTACTAATTTCATAAGATATTATTTTTTTTAAATGATTATTCGTTGTTATTGTTTTGTTCAACTTCCTGTATTTCAACAGGTTGCATTTGTACAGGCGGCTGCTGATATTGTTGTGGTGCGGCTGTTTGCGGCTGTGCGGGAGTTTCATCATCAAAGCCCATTAATGCGCTAATTTTTGGCGATTTTTTCAAAACTCCTACTGCTACTCCCTCTAAAACCTGCCCAAGTAAACCGCTGACCATATCGCGTTTAGGATTAATTTTCTCATATTCTTCGAGATGGTCTTCCAATTCCTCAATTTTATCTTCTAACTTATCTTGCTGATTTTTCAATACTTTTATTTCAAAATCTTTTTGCTGAATTTCTAATTTCAGCTGTGTAATTTCGGAAATAAGTTGCTGCGATTTCTCTTCCTGTCTTATTTTTTCAAATTCGTTTGCGATTAATTTATCACGCACATTTATGACCGCTCCAAGTCCGCCGAAAGCACTGTTTTCAATTTCGCCAAGTCCTTTAAAAAGTTCTATCGGCGTATTCTGATAGTTATTATGTTGTTGATTTTCAGAATTTTGCGGCTCTGCGCTTGCTTTTGGCTGCGGCATAACAGGCATATAATTTTGATATGACGGTTGATATGCAGATCTCAAAACTATTTCGCTTTCGCCAAAATTCTTTTTGTTAGATTTTAAAACTACCTTAACCTTTGCCAAACGGTCGTTTGTCAGCAAGTTGTCAATTTGTTCAGAAAAAAGCGAAACAATATTTGCATTATCCCGACTGTTACCCGATGTCCAAAGTTGATATTCGGCAGAAGTTTCTGGCATAAATGCCCAAATTTCGTAAAAAAGCAACTTCCCTGTGGCGAGTTCCTGTACGCGCTGCTTAAGGAAATTAACTTGCTTCATATTTTCTCCGATATTTACCATTATTTATTTTTTATTTTAAAATTATTTAAATTTTTAAAGGAGTTATTTTTACAAAATCCAAGTAATAAGGGATTGCCAACTTACTATCAATAATTTCAGGAAGTCCTGTTTGCTCATCTATCGTCTGTGTTTTTATCAAAATATAATTTTTCAGTTTGGTCAAAATCGAAAGTCGAGGAAAATTAATATAGTTCCCAAAATATTCGCCTTGAACAAACGAAATAGCAGACATAGAAGAATTAATAATCACTTTATCTGAGGATTCGCCCACCAAACCACCGGTCAAGATATATGTATTGTTGCCGATGATGTATTGTTCGACACCTGTTTTCACCAAAATTCTTTCAGTGGTAATAATGGTATCGTACCCCATATTTTTAAATCTTGATACCTCTTTTTCTACTATATTATTTAAGACATCCATTATCTATATTTTAAGTAAATTTGAATTTTTGCTTTAAAATATTGTTCTATACCTGTAAAATTTTTGATGAATTCCTCGATTGTAAAATTTATCATTGAGTTTGATTGCACTTTGTAAGGCGTTGGTAAAATCATAATATTTTTTTGAATATTCATAAAATTATTTAACAATAATATTGGCGAATAGGCAATATTTTCCTCATTTATTGCAACATTCAAAATACCATATGTATTTGGTGAAATATTTGCGTCCAAATCCTTAATACAGGCATAAATTCCTGTAATTTCTTTAATATTTTTTGGCAAAGAAAAATCTTTTGAACGGCAATCGCCCAAATTTCTTACTTTATCAATATTTAAAGTGTATATTTTTAACATTTTTAGTCGTTTTCGAGTGTGAAATAAACCGAAAAACTGACGGGTTGCGTATCGGCGTTGTCAAACTCCATAATCACGTCAGAACTGCGAGCGGGTATTTTGTCGTTTGCAAAGTCCCAACCGCTATCTTTCGGAGAAAAATTGCCGTTATATTGAATAATTGACAATTTTGTATCTTTTGGCAAAACTTCAACGCCCCCAATAATAAGATTGCTGTATGTGTTGCCCAGATTAACAGTTGTTTCATTCACAACAAAAACGTGCGTTACTCTTGCGTAACTTTCGAGCATTTTCGCGTTGTTCAACACAAATGAGCCGTTTTCATTAGCCGTTGCCGCTGGCACTGTAATTTGAAATCTTTGTAATGTACGTTTCATTTTTTTTATTTTTTTTTTAAATTGTAAAATAGCCAAAAAAGTAGTTATAAACAATAATATCTTGTCCTGTCCCTGCAATATTTTTGTTTTGTTCTAAAATCACCTCTTTACCCATAATATCAAAGTCATTTTTCACAAAAACATCTTTCCAAGTATTATTTTGTGTAGGAGTGAATAATCCAGCATTTATTCTTTGTTCAAACCATTGATTTTGTTCACTTGTAAGCTGCAAATCAACATCTCTGTAACTGCTTAATAATATTTGACTGTATATCATCGACATATAACGAACTATTGCTGACATGAAGAATATTTTTGCGGGTTGATTTGTGTAAAAATGAGCATTTTGAAAATTGTCATTATTGTTTAATGCTCTGTGTTCAAAAAATAAAAAACGCTCTTTTTTTACTTCATTTTCATCAAAAATAAAACAAATATTTAATTGATTGTCTTTCAAACCTTTAACAGTTACTTCGCTATTATCTACATTAATATCGGCAGGAATGAAAACCCTGCAATAATTGTATCTGTTAATAACCAATAACCCGCCCGCAATACTCATACCGTAGGCGGTTGTAAATGGATATATAGGCAAATTTTTACAAATGTTTCTGCCTGCCACGTTAATATAATCAATTTTTTGTGAAAAAACGTTGCCAAAACTCACGTCTTTGTACTCGAAAAAATATCCCCTCAAACTTTTTGCGTTCAAAGGCGTTGAGAATACAATTTCTTCGTTAGATGTTGGTATTGAATATATAAACATTATCTTAAAATTTTATTTGTTCATACAGAGGGACATTCAACCCGCTGTATGATGTTTTTTGTAATTAAAGTAATTTTTTTCTTAAAAAATTTGGCGGAAACGGAAGTATTAAACTTAATTCCGCCAAATTATTTAACAAATGAACGATTACGCTCTTGCCGTAATTACACCCATTAACTCAATGCGCAACATATAGTCGCCGTGAGATACAGTTGGGTTCAGGCGTAAAGTAGCCGTGATTGGCACTTGTGCAGCAATCAATTTTGGACTTTCCAAACGATAGTAGCCATCTAAAGCTTTCGCTCCGCCTTCATAGCTTGTGGCAAACACTCGACACGAGAGTTTACTCGTTACAGGCTTGCTATTTGCCTTGATTTCCAACTCTCCATTGGCAATATCAATTCCCAAATCGCGGATGGATTGAAAGTACTCTGCACCCACAGTTTCGGTCGAATAATTTGCCGCCATCAACCTAATGCCAGTCAGCATAAAGTACTCACCTGCGTTCAGTTTTGCGCCGTTAAGGTTACAAACGCCTTCCTGCTTGGTATCACTATCTTGGAACAGTTCCAACGATGATGCGTTGTTTGTGCGTTTAACAGCATAAATGCTGTGGTCAAGGAATGTTGCGTTATCGCCGATTGCTTGCTGAATTGCAGCGGGCAAAGTGTGCATACCTGCAACAAATTCCGCTTTCGCGGTCGAAATAGTAGAGTTTACAAATTTAACTCCTCTCAATTTAACAGTTTTTTCTTTTTCTGCCATAATTTGTTTTTGTTTAAAAAAAATTTTATAAAAAAGTAATAATTAACTAATAATCAACACTTTACGGAATTTTATTAAATGCCGTAAAGTGAAGCGGGACCATAAAGGTTGTCTTCATCACCAGCAAGGTCATCATCATCGCCGTAGAGTTCTTCTCCTGCACCTACACCCTGCGCAGGTTGCTGAAACGAATATGGGTCAGCAGACGCATCGTAGGGAGATTGTGTTGGTATATAACCACTCTGTGTATAAACATCACCGTAGAGATTATCACCGTAGAGATTATCACCGTTGATTGGCTCGTCAATCGCAACTGCGCCAATGCCAGGTATCATAGTTCCTGCTACTGCGGGCAAAACGTAAGGTTCGCCGTTTTCAGGATCGCCCAAAGCGACAATATTCTTGCCTGTCGCCGTATTTAAGAAACTAACTGCGCCCACTGCAACCGTACCGATTGCCGCGTCCCTTACAAGTTTGTTTTTCACAAGCATTGCGCCAGCAACACCAGCAGCGGTAATAATCGCTGCCGAAGTGTATTTGCTCGTCTCTCCGCTCAAACCAAGCAGGTCTTCGCCAGCAACATTTTTATTCTCAATTAATTTTTTGATTTGAGAGCCAATAATCACGCCGCCAATGACACAAGCCGCTTTCGTAGCCAAAGCACCCAAGCCCTGACTTTTGGAATTCGTAATTCCACCCAAGAAACCGCTTTGCGATTTTCCTGTTCTTTTTTTTCTTCTTTTTGTCATAGTTTTTAAGAAAGTTTTAAAATTTTTATATTTTTTGTTTGTTTGCGGCGTTTTTTAGCTCCGCGAATACCGTTCAGACCTTTGGTTTGAGTTGCATTTTTTGGCTTTACAGCCAATTTGTAGATTGCAAAACCTGCCCCAGCCACACCCAAGCCAATAAGACTGTATTTAATTGCTTTTTTAGCGTTTTCGCCTAAATTTAAACCTAATGCCATAATTTATAATTTTAAGAGTTAATATTTTGATTTTCAGGCGTTTTGCCTTTGCTCATTAATAATCCACCTACTAATAAAATTGCTAAAATACCACCACCAATCATTGCTATTTTGCTAAAACCCGATTTTTGCTGTTCGGGCGTTTGAGAGGCGGATGCAGGTGCAGATGCGGATGCAGGTGCAGGTGCAGATGTATATTCTGTGCCTGTCGGCTGCGTTTGTTGATTATTTGTAATGCTATTTTTTACTGTCTGATATAAAGGGTTATCCTGTACAGTTTTTATTACATTTTGCGCCTTGTCTACAAAATTTTGAAACTTACTGCCCTTTTGTTCAGGATCCTGTTCCTGTTCGGGCTGTTCCTGTTGTTGCTGTTGTTCCTGTTGTTGCTGTTGCTGTGCTTGCAAGGCGTCTACTATCTTTTGCGTTTTTTGCAATTCTGCACCCTGATTTACAGTATTAAATGCCTGTACGCCACTATTAACGGCTTCTACCACAGCAGCGGCTTTTTGCAATTTTTCATTTTTTGGAAAAATTTTTGCCAAAGCACTCATTATAGCACTAATAACGCCCGTAGCAGCCGTTATCGCTGCCACTACTGCGGGCGGAAAGCCTAAACCACTAATTTTATCATCATCAATATAGCCGTTGTCAATCATTCCGATAGCAGCAAGATAGTTGATTGCGGGCGCAATTTCATATTCTTCAAAGTTGCCGTTGACACCTTCTTTGATTTCGTTACCATTTTCATCGACATCAACTTCGCGCTCTTCCTCAACCTCTTTTACTACTTCTGTTTCTTTGTTCGTTGCTATTACCTCATTGTCAGGAAGAGAAGCGTCAATGATTGTGCCGTCTTTTTTTGCCTCTGCCTCATTTACTTTGATTTCGTTTTGCAACGATTTTTCGAGATCTGGGTCAGAAGGCATCGCCTCAGACACTTTTCTCAACTCTGCCTTACTTGACATAGTTTCGGGACCTTTCCATTTTTTCTTTGCGCCTTTAATTACTGCACCACGCAATTTTTCAGGATCGCCGCCAATATTATAGTAAATATCAGAAGCTTTTTTCCACGCTTTTACTCCCAAAGCAAGTTGTGATGCAGAAGAAATTTTCTTCGCTTCCTCTTCGGTAAGTGCGCCAAGATAAAGTTTAGTCGCCATCTTAAACATGTTACATCTGACAGCTAATAAGAAACCAGACCTGCCCAGCAACATCAACGGGCTGCAACGTAAAATTACACGCAAAATTCTTTTGAAAACCTTTTTTACACGCATCTTAATACGTTTTTTGCGGCGCGTTTTTACTGCCTTTTTATCTTTTTTAAGTGCTGCAACTTTGGTTTTATCTCCACTTTTTTTTGCAGCCTTAATCTCTTTGTTGATTTGTTTGAGTTCTTTACGCTCTTGCTTGCGAGCGGCTTTATTATCTTTACGTTCTTGCTTGCGTTCAGCTTTCTCCTTTGCTTTTTTTGCCTTTTTTTCGGCTTTCTTTTTGGCTTTATCGGCTTTGCTCACTTTACCGAGCATACCCGCAAACTCTGTTACAGGAGCTTCGATGTCGGTGTCGCCAAGTCCGATGATTATTGCGAAAAAGCGACCGCTTGCAACATCATCTATTGCACGATTGCGGTTGATCTCGTTGTTCCAATTATTAATAATATGGTCGAGCGCAGCCACATTGAAAGCAGCAGCGCGTTTTGTTCGAAAAAATTCAAGTGGATTTTCATCGATCATATCACGGTTTGACTGCACAAAGTCCTCCAAACCCTCTAAACCGTCATCTACGCTGTCGGTGTAAGAGCCAAAAGTACCTTGTAAATCAACTCCACTCATTACAAAATCAACATTAAAATCTGTGTCATCATTCCAACCACAAAGGCCATTAACCGCCTCTGTGGAAGCAGCATTAACGGTAATTTGCGCCGTCTGTGCGGGTGTAACTTCTGCATTAGCAGCAGTACCATTCTTTAAGTTGCGCAGTGCGGTTTGCAGTGCCAAAAAAGTAGATTTTATTTTTTCGCTGTCTTTGGAAAGAACAGCCGCTCGATAAGCCTCGTTTGCTGCCTCTAATTCGGGCGATGTTACTTTGCCTTTAAGCCTTAAAATTTTATTTTGATTGCGGCGTGAATTTTTGATTGCCGCGCGTTTTCTATTTTTAAATTTTTTCAAAAATGGATTTTTTGCCGTCAATTCGCGTGCAGCGGGCGACAAAGATACGTTTGTGTTCAAATCGCGGACACGATTAAAAAAGCCGTTCTTTGTTGCCTTTCGACGGGCTAAACCATTTACAGAATATTCGTAGTCGTCATGATCAAAGCCCTCTAAATCAGAGAGATATTCCCACTGACCGAGCAGCTCGTCATTTTTTATTGTGCCATTTTTAATGAGATCGGTTTCGTAACCCGCCATTTTATCAAGTGCTTCCTCGCGTTCTGCGCTGTCCCAACGGTCAAGCACATAACCAAGCATACCGCTCAATGTTTGCGGATTTTGATAGCCTGCCACAGATTGCGGCACGGTATCAATTATTTTTTTTGTGCGCTCTAAATAGTTGTGTAATTTCTCATCGTCTTCAACAGAATTGTCGCCTTTAACATCATAAAAATCAAGCCCTTTCATTGCAACATCAATTTCGGCTGCAACTTTGGGAGTGTAGTTGTGGGTGGTGGTACGCAAAAATTGCATCTGTTTTGCAGATAATTTACGCCGACCGCCTTTCATTGCGCGCCGCGTAGTGCGTTCAGGCAATAAACCGCGCCTCATTGCAGCCCTTTTTTGCGCTGCAAGAAGTTGTTCAGACGACAGTTCCGTAACCTCTGTATCACCCACACCGTTCAAAAATTGAATACCTATACCGTCCATAATTAAAAATCTTTTTTATTAGTAAAAGTTTTTTCGTAATTAAATCTATCTACAACAGGGTCGCAAATCCAATATGTGCCGTCAGATTTTGGCACAACCACATATACGTGTTGATAATAACCCTTATTGTCATATTCTGCAATGCGAAATTTATAAGGAATGCCCAAGTTCTCGCACATCGAGCCTATAAGCGTTGAAAAACAGTCGCAATCGCCTTTTTTGTCCCAAAGACAGCGGGCAGGTCTGCGTACCTGTTCCGTAAATTTGCTATCAGGTACATATTTGATATATGTGAATATAAAATCAAAGAAATTGTGCAAAGTTTGCTCTATACTGCCTGCTTTAAGAGCATTTGCAAGCATTGTCGTGTCCGAATTGTATTGCTTGCATACTTTCTGCATGAAGCGCACGGTGTCCTCTACACTGCCGTTTGGTATTACGATCAAATCCGTTTTTTCGAGCGTGGATTTTGGCGGCAAAAACATTTCCATTTTGCCATAAGGGATTACATCACGCTCACCCGCAGGAACAAGTCCTAAACCAGATACGCCTGTACTTGTTTGTTGAGCAGGATTTCCAAAAAGTCCCTCATAATTAATTACAATAGATTTATTGACTACTACTGTGATATTGTAAGTGAGTTTATTAATAATTTCTGTGCCGATTTGTGTGAGGTTTGCATTTGCCAAAATGTTTTTCACAACATCACCAATAACCGAAATCAGAGTAAAATTTGATACATCAATTTTTAAACCTGCAAGAGTACGAGCACTGTTTGGCAACAGTTGCACATCGGTAGCAGTTGGTTGATTTTGCGCTAGAAGTTTATTGTTATAAAAAATGTCGAAAGCAGACACTTGCACTGTAATAGTTTGGTCGGAACGGTTGCCGAAATCAACTGCAACAGGTATAGTTAGAGTGGTAAGCGTGAGTTTAAGTTTACTCAATCCACCATCAAGTTTGGGTGTAATAATAAGATTATCCCACGCTGTTGTCAAGGATTTTAATTTGCTCCAAAACAATACCGCTAACAACCCTGCTCCTGCTCCTATTAGAATTTTCCACATATTTTTCATTCCCACTTTTTTTCTCTAAAAAAGTGTTCAGAGCGGCAACATATAATGATGCTCTTACCTCTGAACGCCGCAAAATTACAACCGTTTTTTGTAAAAATATGGAAAATATGGAAAATATGGAAAATATGGAATTTATGGAATTTATGGAAAAAAAAACATACCTTTTTTCACAAAAAAGCATGTCGAATGTATAAAAAATTTTGTATTTAGCTTTGAAAAAAGTCGTATTACAGTGCGTAATAATTACAAAATTCGTCCAAAAAAAGTATTTTAGGCTTGTCTTTTGACAAAGCATTGCGACAAACCACAATCATATTATTTGCCTTGCTTTTGCTCACGTCTATCAGTCTCTGAACCTCTTTTATGGTGCAAATTTTTCGCATAAAAAAAATAAAAATAAAAAAATTTTAAATTTTTAAAGCGCAAAATTATAATAAACTTTTTTAACAAACAAAAAATTAGACGCTAAATGTTTTTTATAATTTTTATTATAGAATTTTGCAAACGATTAATTTTACAAAATATAAATGGAGGCTTATCATATCTCACAAATTCCTCGTAAAAATCACGCATATCGCGCAGATAGTCCAAATGTGCATACATTTCCTCTAATAATTTTTCTTTTTCCATAATTAATTGTTAATATTGATAATTGAGAATTGAGAATTGAGAATTGAGAATTAATTTGGCTGTTCATAATTTTTTAGTTTTTCAAAAACTTCTTCTGTCAAAACTTCCCTGCAAATGTCGGCAGTTGCTTGGTAGTTGGCAGCATTAGCAGCATAAGCATAAGCAGAAGCATAAGCAGCATCAGAAGCAGCAGCATCAGAATCAGCAGAAGCAACATCAGCAGCAGCATCAGCAGCATAAGCATAAGTATAAGCATAAGCAGCAGCATCATAAGCAGCATCATAAGCAGCAGCAATATATTTATTTAACTCCTCTCTTGTAATCTCACCGTTGGCGTATCGCATAGCGGCGTCGATGGCGTCAGTGCTGCGCTTGTCTTTCATCAGATGCCTGACAGTGTTGGCGCACAGG
>JAISYF010000107.1 GCA_031270065.1 Prevotellaceae bacterium
GGTACTTTCCATGGCCACTTTTTTCACTTTTTCCGACTCCAAATACGAACTCAGTTCGCGTATCGAAACCGTCGCAGTCGAAAATTCTTTCACTGAGGAATAACTTTTCCCATCGTAAATCGCACAAAATATACTGTCTTTCCCCTATAAATTTTTCAAAAAATTTTTATGCGTTTGTGTGTAATTGAAAATTTTATGTTACCTTTGTGCACGTCTAAACCTGAAGTTTTCATATTTGATAATTTAAAAATTATTCTTCAAATATACGAAAAATCGGGTTTAGATGTTTTTTTGACAGTCCGATTACGCTTGATAATCCCGAAAATTTTTATAAGTTTGTGTATAATTGAAAATTTTATGTTACCTTTGCAGAAAAAATTATAATAATGAAAAAAATATTTGTTTTTTTAGTTTTTATTTTCTTAATTTCTTGCCAAAAAATAGAAGACAATATTGTAGCGCATTTTATTGCGCACGCAGGCGGAGAAATTGACGGAAACTTTTATACAAACAGTTTAGAGGGGTTAAACCTTTCATACTCAAAGGGTTGCAGACTGTTTGAACTTGATTTTTTGGAGACCTCTGACGGAAAAATAGTTGCGGCGCACGATTGGGAACATTATAAAACAATCACCAATTTTCCACAAGAAAAGATTGATAATCAACCGCTTGCCGAACAGGAATTTTTAGAACAAAAAATTATGGGAAAATATACACCATTGAATATGGCTGCGGTAAACAGGTGGTTTAGCAAACATTCTGACGCAATTTTGGTTACGGACAAAATCAATGAACCGAAAAAATTTATCAGCGAAAACGGTTTTGAGTTCAGGGACAGACTGATAATGGAACTTTTTTCGTGGAACGCAGTAAATGAGGCGATTGAGTGCGGAATTACGCCAATGCCGAGCGACAATCTTGTTTTTTCTGATTCTGACCCAAACCGCGAAACTGTTAAGCAGATTTTGCTCAACAGTTCGATAAAATATGTCTGTTGTTCTGTTCGGCTTGTGGAAGATAACCGCGATTTTTTGCATTTTTTAAAAGAAAAAGGTATAAAAGTTTATGTTTTTCACGTTAATTTTGATAATGGCATTGACGAAAAATTTGTTTGGGACAATTACCGCAATGTGATTTTTGGAATGTATGCCGACAATTTAGATTTATTAACAAAACTAAAATAATGTCGTTTCGACAGTTCGACACTAACTAACCGCTTCGCTCAATGACTGCGTAAAACAATAGTTCTACAAGTTGGTTGAGCGAGGTCGAAACCAAAAACTAAAACTAAAACAATGATAATAATTTCCCTGATTTTTTATATTTTATCTGCAATAATTATTATTTCCGCAGTAAAAAACAAAGCGTTGAAAATAATTTTATCTGTGTTTTTCAGCACCTTTTTTGTGTTTCAACTGATGTCGCTTTATCTCGGCGGCGAGTTTGTTGATTACCGATTTTATGTGCATTTTAACCCGAATTCGCTTACAATGGCTGGCGGCGTAAAACAGCAAATTCTTTGGACAGTCTTTTGCCTGACAACAATACCGATTGTGCTTTATTGGATTGCATATTTTCTACAAAACGCAACTCATTTTCGGAAAAGCGTTACGGTTAGAATGATAAAAATCGCAATCCTTTTCGCCGCAATTTTAATTCTTTGGTTGCCTGAGCGCAGTATGTTTCACAAATTGCAGGAAATTTACCTTTTTTCAGGTTTTTCATCAACAAAAAACAATGATTTTGAACAAAATATTGCAGAATTTGAGCAAAAACATGGAATTTTATTGCCACTGATTACACAGAATAATACGGAAAATATACGTAAAAATCAAAGTAATCAGCGGCTAAAATTCACCAAAAAAGCAGATTTGCAAGCTAAATTTGGCGGAAAAAACATCATAATTCTCTCGCTTGAAAGTTTTGAGCGGGCAATGCTGCAAAAGCCGAATAGCAAATTTACGCCCTGTCTTTCGAGCCTGAAAAAGCAATGGAATTACTACGATATGTGCCAACAAAGCGGCAGCTATTGGACAGCGGGGTCGCTTTACACCGTTTTTACGGGTATGCCCTGCCTTTTCAGCAGTTATACAAACGAACTTTTTTATGGCACAAAATCGTCAAAAATGATAACGCTTGGCGATGTGCTGCAAAAATGCGGTTACGAAATGTATCATTTGTCGAATACTGCAAAATTTGCAGGTACGCAGGACATTTTAAAAACGTTTGGCGTACAGAACATAATTGATGAAAATCTTGGAATTGAAAATTTGCGGCAAATGCCTATTGTAGGCGCGTACGACAAAGATATTTTTACAAAAGCAAAAGAAATTATTGCGCAAAAATCTGACAATAAGCCGTTTATGATGTGGATTTCGACAACGCAATTTCACTGCCCAGACGGCTATATTGATGAAACAATGCTTGAAATTTCTGGCAAAAAATCCGAAAATTTAGAAACAGTTGCCGCCGCAACCGATTATCTTGTAGGCGATTTTCTGAAATTTCTTGAAAATGAGGATTTTATGAAAAATACGGTGGTGTTTATTTTCCCCGACCATCTTTTTATGGGACATAAAAAGATTTTTTCACGTACAGGTTTTCCGCGCTCTCTTTATCTTTTGACCAATGCGCAAAAATCTGATTTACAAATAGATACAACTAATTTTTATCAAATTGATTTGCTGAAAAATATACTTTCGGGAGCAAAAATCAAGCATAACGCCGTTTTCTTTTCTGATTTTATAAAAGAAAACAAAAACGAGTTTATAATGAATAACTTACAGGATATTAAAGCGATAAATCTTTCTGCGTTGAATATAGAAAATATGGTAAAAAATGTAAAAATTTATTTAAAAAATAAATATCTTATATGCAAAATAGATAACGAGGTTATTTTTGTGAAAGATACTGCGTTTTCTCAAAATAACCCGCTTGTGATAACGTTTGACAACAGCCTAAAACTTATTTCACAAACCGTTGTAAATCAAGATATTATCGGTTATTGCCAACATTCATACCTCTGTATAATTGTTTCGTATAAAAATGGAAAAATAAACTTAAATGAAGAATCTGTAAATGGTTATCAACACACTGTAAATCAGGCAAATAAGATAAGTTTTAATACTAAAGATTTTGCAAAACTCGTCCAAAATCTGCCAAAATTTGATGTGGATTGGGATATTGATTATCCTAAAACTAATTTAGAAAAATATCCCCAAAATATGCCTGAATTTTTTTCTGAATATTTGCAAAAAATTATTCAGGACAGTGCAAAAATTGTGCTGATGTCTTGCTTTGACGAGGCGAGCGTGAATTTTACCAGCATTTTTCCAATTCTGCAAAAAGCGGGATTAAAAGAGGATTTGTCGGGTAAATTTCGTTATTCCTACTTTTCCGTTTTTTCAAAAAACAGGGTTTATTGTGAAAAATCAGCAAAAAATATTACACTCGCTAAAATACTAAACATCAACGACTTGCCTGTATATATTTTATCAAGCGGCTTTGAGAGCAAGCCCTGCGGCGCAAAGTCAATCATTGCAATCAACAGCAAAAATTATTCGCTTTCGCAGCGCGGTTTGAATGTCGTAATTTTTGATAAAAAGCGAAATCAGGTTTTTGACGCTTTCAATGTAGATTTTCACGCAGACAACACGCTCAAAATTAAAAGGGAATAGAAGTTATTCAGGCGACTTTCCTTTGCCTTCTTCCCCGCAAAAACTGCTGCACAACTAAACGCAAACACTAAGAGGCTGTTTGAAATTTTTGTAAAATTAATTATAGCCCGTTGTGCATTCAGGAAAATTTGGGGCTGTCTATGTTTTTTTATACTGTACTCTGGTAATAAATGAGTTTTAATTTTAATATAATTAATTTAACTTTCGCAAGTTTGTTAAATCATTGATATTGAGACAATTAAAGCAATCAGTAATTTTGCAAGATGCTCATAATTAGAAAGTTAGTGGTTTTTGTCCCGAAGGGACAGTAC
>JAISYF010000112.1 GCA_031270065.1 Prevotellaceae bacterium
GATAACGTCAGCGGTTACAAAATCAAAATGAATGCCTCAACGGTATTGCACACCGCAGGTACGCCTGTCAATACTAACAACACGCCGCTCACCGTGCAATCGGGTTGGAACTGGCTCGGCTACACTGCGCAGGGCGTTCAGAGTGTTACACAGGCATTCTCAGGCTTGCAGCCCATCAATGGAGACTTGCTAAAAGACCAAACCACCTTTGCAACCTTCGACAACGGAAGTTGGAGTGGAAGTTTGACCGCCGTTCAGCCCGGCAAAGCGTATATTTATCAGTCGAAAGCCGCAACGCCAAAGACTTTTACTTATCCGCAGGTTGTCGCCCCGTCGAGTGCGCCAAATTACAATTTGCACAATATGACATATGCGTCCGCCGCAAGCGCGTTCAATCCTGTTTCGCCCAATAAGTATGAACATAATATGAATGTGATTGCCATTGTAAAAGACGGCGAAGTAACGCTCACTGACATAGAACTTGGCGCATTTGTTGGTAACGAATGTCGTGGAACACGTGCCGCAAACGAAAACGGCGTGATTTTCCTCACCATAGCAGGCGAACAGAGCGGTACAGTCGTTGATTTGAAAGTTGCCAAAGCAAACAACGAAATTATCAACGTATCGCAAACGCTCGTATTTACAGTAGATGCATTGACAGGAACGCTCGCAAGTCCGTATGTAATTCAACTCGAAGGCGCGGGCATACACGATGTTTCGGCAGACAAAATCACGCTGTATCCGAACCCTGTAAAAGAGGTATTGATAGTTGACTTTGGAAAACTGACTGTCGAAAATGTCGAAATATACGATATTTCGGGCAAAAAGATAAATAATTCTCAATTCTCAATTCTCAATTCTCAATTAAAAATCAATGTTTCCTCCCTGCCCGCAGGCGTGTATTTCGTGAAAGCGGGAAATTACAGAGAGAAATTTGTAAAGAAGTGATGTCCCATCATTGACCTGACAGCATCGAGAGACTGAATCAAAAGTCCAACAGCGCACAAAGAACGCTGATTACGAAGAGAACGCAGATTTTAATATATTGATAATCAATAAATTGAAATCTGCGTTTTTTATATGGAAAACTCCTGAAATAATCTAATTTTTAGGAGTTCTCTATATTTGAAAAGTTTTTTTTAATTGAAAATTACCGCTGATGCGCTAAAATTTTGATTTTTTTTGTAATATACTGATATTAAATATCGGAAACTTCTAAAATCTAATTTTTTCATTATGATTTTCTAACAGAGCCGAAGTACATTTGAATATTTGAAAATTTGAAAATTCCTTCATTTGTTAATTATTAATTGTTAATATTTTATTTTAAACCTGATTTCTGCGCTTGGAGTCTACTGTTTTTTTGACAAAAAACCTGCAATTAAAGTTGTTTTTGTCCCACAAAACGAACAATTAACTATCTTCTAACACCATAAAATTATCCAAAACTCAGGTTACTAATTGAACTTTCGCAAGTTTGTTAAATTATTGATATTGAGACAATTAAAGCAATCTGTAATTTTGCAAGATGCTCATAATTAGAAAGTTAGTGGTTTTTGTCCCGAAGGGACAGTACCTTAATAACCGCAGGTAAGGCGGTAGCCGCAGCCTGCGGAAGCGAAAGGAGTTAAGAAATTTTCAAATCTTCAAATTTTCAGAAAATCACGTTCAAAATTGTTGTCCCTACTGCGTAGAGCGTGTTGCGGTCGATGTTGCGCATATCATCTCGCAGGGTGTGCCAATAGTCGCCGAAACCATTTTGCGAATTTGGCTCAAACTGAATGATGTCGATGCACGGAATTTTTGCTAACTGATTGATATTTACGTGGTCGTCTATGATTGCACCGCCTTGTTGAGAAACAAAATAGCCGTCAAAACCGAGTGCCAGAGCCGTATTCCACACTTTTTCTACAACGTGCGGGGCGTACTCCATTGAGCCTTGTTCCTTGTAAAAGCGGGCATTCGGCGCACCAACCATATCAAGCAAAATGCCGAATTGCGCGGAATAATTTTGCTTTTGCGCCTCTTTTGCCCACTCGCGCGAACCGATGCACCAAGAATCTGCATTGTACCTGCCTGTGTAAAATTGCGGTGTGCCGTAGTCCTCCACGTCAAAAAACACAATATCAATACCAATATTTTCGGGCAAATTTTTGAGGTTTCGGGCAATTTCGAGCAAAATTCCTACTCCGCTTGCGCCGTCATTCGCACCCAAAACAGGCGTGTGATGGTTCGCTGTATTTTCGTCATTATCGGCAAATGGACGGCTGTCGTAGTGCGCACAAAGCAAAATGCGGTTTTTTGCGCTTACATTAAATTTCCCTGTAATATTCTGAATATCAATGCTTTTTCCGTCATACAATTTACCTTTGGCAAATTGAAATTCGGCAACTGCGCCGTAATTTTCAAGCACAGTTTTAAGAAAATCAGCACACTTTTTATGCGCCTTGCTTTGCGGCACTCTCGCCCCAAAATCAACCTGTTTTTTTACGAAAAAATATGCAGAATCCGCATTAAAAACAGGAATATTTTTTGTTTCAACATGTTGATTTTTAGTCTGTTGTGAATTTTTGCCCGCACAAGAAAACAATATCAAAGTGCAAAGAATTATTGAAAAATTTTTCATTATTTTTTCTGAATTTAAAACTTTGCAAAGGTAGCATAAAATTTTCAATTACACACAAACGCATAAAAATTCTCCGAAAAATTTATAGAGGGAAGTTACAAATTTAACTTTCGCAAGTTTGTTAAATCATTGATATTGAGACAATTAAAGCAATCAGTAATTTTGCAAGATGCTCATAATTAGAAAGTTAGTGGTTTTTGTCCCGAAGGGACAGTACC
>JAISYF010000152.1 GCA_031270065.1 Prevotellaceae bacterium
AAAATCGTTTGTAACCTGCAAATTTACCTGGCAACTGCACTATGTGCCGTCTTACACGTTGAGCCACAGGCAATTAATGACGCTGAATTTTCATATTGATGAAATATTTGGAAAAAAAGAACAAAGAACAAAGACCGCTACGCTAAAAGAATAAAGACTTGTGCAAGAATTTTTTTTAATTCTGTCTGTTGCATCTGTTGTTAAATATTTGTTCTAAAAAAAATTTTATCAAAAAAAAAAATTAACTTTTGAAAACTTGCAAAATATTTTATACCTTTGCGTTTTAATTTTAAAGACACGGAGTGCCGCGTTTCTAAAATAGAGATTTTATCCCGCAGTCCGTTGATTGCGGTTATAAAATTCTAATTGCTACGGCAGGTTTTTATGCAAATCTGGCAACAAATATTTATAATTATTATAAATTAACATAAAATTATATGCAAATTATTTCAGGGAAAGAACTTTCTGACAAACTGAAAGGCGAAATGGCAACAGAAGTAGCAACGTTTGAAAATCGTTTTAAACGTCTGCCGAAACTTGTCGTAATCCTTGCAGGCAACGATGCAGGCAGCGTTTCATACGTTACGGGAAAAGCAAAAGCCTGCGAGCAAGTCGGAATTCTCAATGAAACAATCCGCTACTCCGAAACTATTTTGGAAACGGAACTTTTGCAAAAAATCGCCGAACTTAACGCCGACAGCGCGGTTGATGGAGTTCTCGTGCAACTGCCTCTGCCAAAGCATATTAACACGCAAAAAATCATTAGCGCGATAGACCAAAGCAAAGATGTTGATGGTTTTCATCCATTAAATACGGCTGCGCTGTGGAACAAGACCGAATGTGTGTTGCCTTGCACGCCGAAAGGAATTATCAAACTGCTCAAAAGCGAAAATATTGAAATTAAAGGCAAAAAAGCAGTTGTACTCGGGCGCAGCAACATTGTGGGCTTGCCCGTAAGCAAACTGCTGCTTGACGAAAACGCCACCGTAACCATTGCCCACAGCCGCACCGAAAATCTTGCGCAAGTGGCACAAGATGCTGATATTCTGATAGTTGCAATCGGAAAAGCCAAGTTTGTTACCGCTGACATGGTAAAAAAAGGCGCGGTAGTGATTGATGTCGGCGTAAATCGCGATGAAAGAACAGGAAAACTCTGCGGAGATGTTGATTTTGATGCTGTTGCGCCAAAAACTTCGTACATTACCAAAGTACCCGGCGGAGTAGGTCCAATGACAATTTGCTGTCTTATGGAAAATACTGTTGAATGCTTTTTAAGGCACGAAAACGCAAAAATTTAACATAAAATACTTAATATTTAACATTTAATATTTAATTTAAAAAACACTGTTAAAAAAATGAATTTAAAACAAATTTCTCTATTTTTTGTTGCGTTGTTTTGTACCGTTTTTTCGGCAAAAGCACAAGACGCATCTATTGTTTTGTCGAATACTTTTGTGCAAAACAACCTCGAACACATCTACCGTCCCGACAATCCGTCAGACGAGCCTTACACCGTTAAAACTACGAAAGGCGGGCAGCAGTGCATTGAAATCCCTGCGGGAAAATTCGGTTATTTCAAAACCACAAACAACGTTATCACGCAAGATAACAACAATCTTATCATTAAAATTACCTATTTTGATGAGGGAACAGGCGGCTTGGAATTTCACTATAACTCGTTGATTTCCAACGGTGGAAACTACAACTACAAGCAGCAAAACATTGCCAAAACCAACACGAATGCTTGGATTACGGCGACTATCGCGCTCACCGATGCATCGTTTCGGAAAGCGCAAAATCAGGGCGCGGATTTTAGAATTAACTCAAACAATTTTATCCGCGAAATTACCATTACCAAAGGAGTGTTAAACCCTGATACAGAACCGCTTGTAACTGTTACTGCGAGTGCGTATTCAGAATTTACAGGAAAATCGGTTGCAGGCTATCAATGTTGGTTTCAGACAGGCAACTGGTTTCATTGGAGCAACAGTGGACAACCCTCGCCGAGCAACTTTAAGTTTGAAATTTACCCCGATATTGCTGAGTACAGCGATGCCGACTTGGCGCAAACAGGCTTTGCAAATTTCGGCAACGGCACAAGTGCAAAACTCTTTAATTCTGCCAACACCGCCGTTATCAACAAGCATTTTGAGTGGATGGAAACCTACGGAATTGACGGCGCGGCTGTTCAGAGATTTATCAACGGAATCGGATCCGCTATCAACAATTCGCCAGCCTCGCACCTTGTAAAAATCAAAAACGCGGCTGAGCAGACAGACAGAATTTTTTATATTTGCTACGATATTTCCTCAACAGGACTTGACGCAACGTGGGACGATATTATAAAATTCGATTGGGTTTATAATATTGAACGAAATTTTGAACTCACACAGTCGCCCGCGTATGCAAAAGTAGGCAACAAGCCTGTTGTGCAGATTTGGGGAACAGGTTTTACCGACAATCACCCCGGCACAGAGGCGGAAACCATTGCGTTAATCAATTTTTTGAAATCGCGCGGCTGTTACGTTATCGGCGGAGTGCCTACTTGGTGGCGCACTGAAACAGGCGACTCGAAACCAAATTTTATCAACGCCTACAACGCTTATGATATGCTTTCGCCCTGGCTTGTCGGGCGTTTTAGCGACAATGCCGATGCCGACAACAAATATAACAACCCAATGCTCGGCGACAAAACGTATTGCGATGCGCACAATATTGACTATATGCCTGTGATTTTTCCCGGTTTTGCGTGGAGTCAGTGGAACAGCGGCAATCCGAACACTGCGCCAAGAAATGCAGGTGAATTTATGTGGAAACAGGCAAAAAACATTAAAAATCTCAACGTGCCGCAAATGTATTTCGCAATGTTTGACGAATATGACGAAGGTACGGCGATAATGAAAGCAGCCACAGATTGGACAAATATTCCTACAAATCAATATTTTCTCACCACGAGCGCAGACGGCTATTATCTGTCGTCAGATTTTCAGTTGCGAGTGGCGGGCGCGGCTGTAGAAATGCTAAAAGGCACGCGCCAAGTTACTGAAAATGTGCCTGTTCCGCACGCTGTCGGCGATATTTTGTACAGAAATAATTTTGAAAGCAGAACCACAAATTACAATTTTGTGAATAATGTTGCCCAAAACACAGGCACTTTTCCGCTTGACCCTTGCTTTAAAAATCCTGCACAAATTTCCATTTCAAATGTAAATACGCAATCAACGGCGATTTTACAGACAAACAGTGCAAAAACAGGGCTTTATGTTGCGGAAATTAAAGGCAATGCTGCCTCGGCAAACGGCACATATTATTATAAATTTGCTGATGTAAAAATTATTATTTCACAAAATTTAAAAATCAGTTTTTCAAAATATATTCTTAATAATCAAGGAATTAACACAGGCGTAGGAATAATTTTTAATGACGGTACGCATATTTATGATATTTCAAAAAACGAGGGAACGCAAAATTCTTGGGTCGATTTTGAATATAATATCGGCAGTGAAAATATCGGTAAAACTATCACAGGGCTTGTTCTCGGCTACAACGGCACTGCGACAGGCAATTTTGACGCATATTTTGATAATTTTTTAATACAAAAATCGGAAGATACGCCGTCAAATCCTGACCAACCGACCTACCCTGCTGGCTACCCCAAAACGCAAGCGATGACAAACCCGCTTTTTTGGCAATTCGGCTCTGAAAAAGTGAATGCGGCAGGAGAATTAACAGGGGAAACAGGCAATCTTTACACTGCCGATGCCTCTGCGCACGTTTGGAATATCAACAACACACCAACTTTGTTCGTATATGCCTCGCACGATATGGAACAGGCGGCGGGCTGCGACAGAATGGATAGGTATCACGTTTTTTCCACCACCGATATGCAGAATTGGACTGACTACGGCGAAATTTTAAACGCCTCGCAAGTACCTTGGCATAACGGCACTTTCGCCAATAATTCAAAATTTATGTGGGCACCTGATTGCGCTTACAAAAACGGCAAATATTACTTCTATTTTCCGCATCCATCAAAAAACGAGGCGGGCACAGGCAACGATTGGGGAAATAATTGGAAAATCGGCATTGCGGTGAGCGATTTTCCAGCATCAAATTTCACAATTTTGCCGCAACCTCTCGGCGGACTTCCGTCAAATGGCGAAATTGACCCCTGTATTTTTGTTGATGAAGACGGACAGGCGTATTTTTATTACGGAGGGGGCGGACATTGTTACGGTGCAAGAATGAGTGCCGATATGCTTTCACTTGCCGAGCCGCTGCAAGAGATGCAGGGTTTGAGCAATTTTCACGAGGCTACTTGGATACATAAATACAATGGAAAATATTATCTGTCATATTCCGACAACAGCGGCGGCGGCGCAAACAACGGTGACCAACTGAAATATGCCGTTGCCGACACTCCGCTCGGCACGTGGGAAAGCAAAGGCGTGTATGTTTATGCCACAGGTTGCGGCACAAATCACGGCTCGATTGTGAATTTCAACAATCAATGGTACGCTTTTTATCATTCAGATTATATTTCAAATGCGGGCGAAAATGGTCGTTCAGTACATTTCGACAATCTTTATCACAACACAGACGGCACTATTCAGGTTGTAAAAAATTGGGGTGAGCCGTTTAATGCGCCTCACAACGTAATCTATACCGCCAACACCACCGACATTGCGCTCACATTGCAAGCGGAAGATTTTAACAGCGGAGGCGAAACCTACGGATTTCACGACCGCAAAGCCTATATTTCGCAAAATACTAATTATAGAACTGTGGCAGGCGTTGTGATTGAGAATAGAAACGATGGAAAAACTATCGGAGATATTGAAAGCAAAGAATTTTTGCGCTACACAATTAACGCGGAAAATGCAGGCTTGTATGATATTGATATTTTGGTTGCGTCAGAAAACAACGGCGGAAAATTTCATTTAAACATAAACGGAGTGAATAAATCTGGCACTATCAACGTGCCAAACACAGGCGGTTGGGGCACGTTCCAAACGGTTACCGCAACGAATATTCCGCTGCGTCAGGGCGAAAATTTGTTTGAAATTCGTTTTGAAAATGGAGGGTTCAATCTTGATAAATTCACGTTCCGCAAAGCACCTGCATACTCAGGTACGCCGTACAAAACGCATAATATTCCCTGCAAAATAGAGGCGGAGGACTATGATTTAGGTTGTCAGGGAGTTGCTTATTTCGATACAAGCGGCAAAAATAACGGTTTTTATGAGTACCGCAACGACTGTTCGCAAGACGGCAATCTTGTGGATTTGGAATATTCCAACAACATCATCAATATTGCTTGGACAAACAATGGCGAATGGACAAAATACACGCTAACCGCTACTCAATCAGGTATTTACGACATCACAATCCGCGTAGCCACAGGCAACGGAGCAAGCGGCTCATTGAGTTTAACCTTTGACGATATTGACGAATATCCCGCCATTTCCGCGCAAACTGCATCTTGGAACGACTATGAGGAAGTTGTTTTGCACAACGTTTCGCTCTCGCAAGGCATTCACGTTATGCAAATGACTATCGGAGGAAATATCAATGTCGATTGGTTTGATTTTGTGAAAATCAACGATATTCCGAATGAAAACAATGAAATTTCTGACGAAAAAATGATAATTTACCCAAATCCTGTGAATTATGAATTAATAATTATAAATTTAGAATTAAAAGAGAATGAGGTTGTGGAAATTTTTGATATTGCAGGTAAAAAAATCAATCATAACAGTCTTGTAAATCAAGAAAATCGTTGTTCAGACAATAATGGCAATCTATCTATCAACGTTTCCCATTTGCCCACAGGAATTTATTTTATAAAAATCGGAAATAATACAGGTAAATTTGTAAAAAAATAAGAGTTTGTTTAAATTTTAGACAAAATATTGTTTATTCCCAGCCCTTCGGACGAAGCGGAGGCGTAGCCGAAGCGAAGTCCGAAGGGCTGCTGCTATTAACAACGTTATAATTTGTGATTGGGATTGTAGGGGCGAACCTGTGTGTTCGCCCTTCGTGTATGGGTGAACACACAGGTTCGCCCATACACAAAATATTCTTCCTCTTGTTGCACACCTACGGCGTGCAGCGTGGGGGGGGGAATTGACATTTTCTACCAATATTAAATGCCTACGGCATATTGAAAATTGCATTTTGCATTTTCAAATCTTCAAATTTTCAAATCTTCCAGCGGAATCGAAACAAAAAAGGCGCAAACTTGAATTTGCGCCTTTCGTGCATTCGCGCTTTCGCGCGGGTATCTCTATCGTTTTACAACTAATTTCTTAATTGTATTGATATTATCAGAAACAACTTTTACAAGATATGTTCCTTCTGTGAAGTTAGATACGTTGATTTGCAACAGGTTTGTACCTGCGCTGATGTTCAGATTTGCCACAGTTTTGCCTGCGATGTCTGTAACGGTTACCTGAGCGTCGCCATACAAGCCCTCTATTGCCATAGTTGCAATGTAGTTTGCGGGGTTCGGGTAGATAGTTACAAGATTGTCGTTTATAAGCGTCAAGCCTGTTTGCAGTGTTTTGAACGTCTTAATATGCTCTTCATCTCTAACTGTACCGCTTGCGGTAGTTGCATAAGCGTAGAACTCGTAGTCGGTATTCTCTGTTAAGCCTGTGAGTGCGCCGTCAAGAGATTTTACATACTCTCCGCCAACTGCTCTGTACCAGTAGCCCTGTTCGTCAATAGGCTCAGTGCCGGCTGTTACGGTGCTGTTGAGTTGTGCAGTGGTTTTGTCTACACTTGTTGCGTCAAGAGTTAGAACTGTCGGAGCAACGTGTGCAAGAGCCGTGAATGTAAGAGTACTGCCATAAACCGTACCGCTTGCAGTAGTTGCATAAGCGCGGAACTGATACTCGGTGCCGGCACTCAAGTTTGTTAATGTGCCGTCTTGCGAATCTGCTTCTGCTTCTCCACTTGCTGCCTGTTTCCATTTGTAGCCTTCCGCCGTAATAACCTCTGATCCTTGCGTTACAGTTTTATTCAACTGGGCAGAGGTTTGAGTAATAGATGTCGCTGCATCTGTTACAACTGTCGGAGCAACGTGTGCAAGAGTGCTGAATGTAAGAACATCACCATAAACCGTACCTGTTTCAGTTGTTGCATAAGCGCGGAACTGATAGTCGGTGTTGGCACTCAAGCCTGTTAATGCGCCGTCTTGCGAATCTGATTCAGAGCCTCCGCCTATCTGTTTCCATTTGAAGCCTTCCGCCGTAATAGACTCTGTGCGTTCAGTTACAGTTTTATACAACTGAGCAGAGGTTTGAGTAATAGATGACACTGAATCTGTAACAACTGTCGGAGGATAAATAGAGGGTTCGTCTGTTGTGAATGTCAGAGTGTTTCCTCTATATGTTACCAAATCTTCACCAGAACCTGTTTGAATAAATGCGTAATATTCGTAGGTTTGACCTCCTGTAAGACCTGTAACAAGCTCGCTTGTGGAAGTGTAGGGCGATGCAGAGATTATGTCATCCCAATATGTGTCGCCTACAGCTCTGATCCTGAAACCGCCTGATGTAATAGGTCTATAAGTTGCAGGAACACTTACCGTTACAGTTTTGTGTAATCTTGCAGAAGTTTCGCCAACCAATGATGATGAGTCTGTTGAAACAGACGGAACAACAGAGAGCGTACCTGTAACCAGCAACTTAACTTCATTTGTAATGGCTTCGTAACTGTCAAAAGGAGTTGCAACCACATAGTATGTTCCCGCGGGGAAAACGCCTGTGTATGTTCCTGTTAAGCCTGCAGTATTACGAACATTAGCCCTGCGTAAATAAGAAATTACAGATGCTAATGTAGTCGTACCAGTGCCGCCGTCATCGGTGTACCACAGATAATCACCTGAGTTATTGCCACTGCTCTGAGTCGGTTTTTGAGAGCAGTCGGACTGTACTACAAAGAGTTTGGTATCGAATGCTGTTCCGTCTGTACTCCATATAACATCGTGGTAATCATGGTCTAATGTAACAGCAAACCATGCCTGTCGCGACAGTTCGTTTGTCAATGTCGAAACTCGCGGAGCATTGATTGTGTATGCTATCGGATTGCTGCAAGCCGCGCCTGACGGAACAGGTTCAACAGTTACCGTAACAGTCCATGTCTCAACGTTGACGCCGTCTTGCGCTGTAACTTCGTAAGACACAGTACTGTTAAAGTCCTGCGCTACGCCGCTGCCAGGCACTGCCGTTGCAAAGGGCGATACCGTGAATGTCGGAACAAGAGCCGACAGTTGAGTTGTTGTAGTATTAAACGGTACTGTAACTGAAACAGTATGATTTGTATTGTCAATAACAGACTGACCAAGTTGATTAGGCACTGAGAATGTTAAAATATCGTTCTCTGTGCTTGGTACGCTTGCCGCTGTTACAGTAACAGTCCAAGCTTGATAACTGCCATCTTCCGCTGTTACGGTGTAGGTTACAGGACTTGAAAAGTCTTGCACCATTCCGCTTGCAGGCAATATTGTTGCATACTGCGATACTTCGATAGCAGGCACAAGAGCATCTAATCCCGTACCGTAACCCACCTCAATGTCTACTGTGTAATTGTCCTGGTCAATCACAGCCGCGCCTGTCTGCTCTACAAGAGAGAAAGAGGTAATGGCTTTTGCAGACGAAATTTCTCTTACCGCTACATTGTCAATGTGCAAATTGTTATCCGCATTACTCATGGTTGTTTCGCCGTAGAAAGCAATTTGTATATTGCCCGAATATGCAGACAACGGAATCGTAATCTTTTGTCCAGCAGGAGAAATATTATTATATACACTGTCTGCATTTGCTGGATTATTACTCCAAACGGTAGAGTTTGCATCTGTCCAAGTTGCGCCGTTGTCTACAGAAACAAACACGATAAATTTATCGTCAGTGCCGGTCATATCTGGTGTATTATAAGGAGAATTATACTTAGTCAATGCCAAATCAAAGATAAGATTTAGATTGTGGGCGTCGGGCAATGTATAAAGCGGCGATACAAGCCAGTATCTATAAGAGTTACCCCATATATTAATAAATGGGGAGGTGCCGAATGGGCTACCGGCAATCTGATAGAAATTCCAACCACCGCTGTATTCAGTTAAATCGGCTGCGTTCATACTTGTGCCGTTATAAAGACCACTATATCTTTTCCAGCAATCAGGAATAGATGTAGTTGCAAAAGGCT
>JAISYF010000201.1 GCA_031270065.1 Prevotellaceae bacterium
ATTTTTGATTGACCGCAACGGTACGCCTGTAAAGCGTTTTTCGCCAATAACAACGCCCGAAAAATTACGCAGGCACATTGAAAAACTACTGTAATGAACATTTTAATTATATCATTAACGGCACTTTTGATAAATATCCCTTTGGGAATTTGGCGCAGAAAATACAAAAAGTTTTCTTTTATGTGGTTTTTCCTGATTCACGCCTCTATTCCGCTGATTATTCCGTTACGGCTGTGGCTTGACACACCAAACATTTTTATTCCACTTTTTATTGCGCTTGCAGTAGCAGGGCAATTTATCGGGGCGAGGATTGGAAAGGACACAGCGTTAAGGCATACCTTGTAAATACAGGTTGGAATTTCCGCAGGCAAACGCATTTCGATTAAAAACATCTTCGCAATCATTGACGCAAAATAAAAAAAATCGCAACTCTAAAATTAGTTGCGATTTTTTTGTTTTTGTGAAAATCATAAAATCATAAAATCATAAAATCATTTTTTACAAATAATCCACTGTAATTTTCTCGCAATAATCCCAAACAGTCTGTTCATTTTCAACAGAATAATACTTGTCATCGGGTTTTTCTTCTTTTTTCTTTTTCGCGGTTGCTGAAAAATTTACCTGTTATGCCCTCAACTTTGGGCGAAGTGGCAAGATAAATACTTGTCATTGCGCCTTATATTTGCGTTATATGATTTCCTGCAACTTGGTTTCTAATTGATTTACATTCAACATATTATAGTTCATTTAATATTTGTGAATTATCGTGCAATACTTGAAATATATTTGATTTTCCAATATGATAGCAGGAATTTGTTGCCAAACTTGCGTAATTTTCCAGTCTGTATTTTCAAATAATTCAATAATTTTATTTTTAAGTTGTTGATTTTCAGTAGTAAAAATAACGGCAACGCCTGATTTGTATTTTACTTCTGCAAAATCATAAACAATAGAAATTTTATCGTGGAAAGTAGAAGATATGTAAAAATCGGCTTTTTCATCAAAAATCCATCGTTTGCCGCATTCTCGGTTTTTAGCCAACGAAACCGTAAGCAGTTTCACAACATATCCAAACGGTTCTTTGTCTTTATTGTTATACCAACTAAATTCCTCTGTTTCAGGTTTATGATTTTTACTCCAAATTTGAAAAACGCATTTTACATCAACCGTTTTTTTGTGTTGCAGGAACATAAAAACTGTTTTTAGGCAAACGTTCCGAATGAATTAAATTAAAGCCGCGAACTCTATATTTTACCGAACCTTTTCCCTTACTTTCAAAAAACATTGGCAAAATAAAACATACATAATCCGCTTTTTGCGAATGATTTATGAAATTCAGAGCCATAACTCCTCTATGTCCAAAAGGTGGATTTCCAATAATAATCAATTTTTTATTTGGGATCTCAAATTTCAAATAATCGGACTTGATAATATCTTTTCGTAACGGCTCAATGTCAATGCCAATTCGTTTATTTTCAGGCAATAAATCAAAAAAACAACCCTCGCCAACGCTTGGCTCTAACCAAACGTATTTTTCTATATTTTTTTCGTATTTTGAAATTATTTCGTGCGTTTTAGCAAAAAGATTTTGTGCCAATTCTTTGTTTGTAAAGTATTGGTCAAGCAGGTTACCTGAATTTTCTTTCATCAAATTACCATTAACATATCTAAATTCATTGCCAAAAAGTGTTTCTGCCATACAAAAATAATTTTTTGCAAAGGTAGCATAAAATTTTCAATTACACACAAACGTATAAAAATTCTCCAAAAAATTTATAGGGGAAAGTTAGCATAAAATTTTTAATAACACAAAAACTTATAAAAATATTCTGAAAAATTTATAGGGAAAATTACTAAAAGTTTTTGATATACAGGCAAAAAGCGCGAAAAAATATTTTTGGTAAAAAAATGAAAGAACACAACACACCTTGCGCGGCAGCTGCGCTTTGTGGGTTGAATGTATTGTATATACAAAAAAATCTGAAAAAAAATTGTAGAATTGAAAAGAAATTTTTTGCGTAATGGATAAAAAGAGTAAATCGTTGATTATTAAAATCTTAACATTTTTGTTGTCGTAATGTTAATGAATTGTAAAAAGCAGGATTGTGAATATTTGTGCGATTTATAATTCGTTTTTTTTTGCAAAAAATTCTTAACTTTGCAGCGAAATTTTTATTACAAATTTATAACAAAAATGAAAACCTTGAAATTACCCTTGTGCAAGACTCTGCTTGCAACTGTTTTTTGCATTGCTGCGCTAACTTCTTGCAATAAAGAACCAGGACTTGGTGGAACGTCATCTTTGGAAGGCGTTGTATATAATATTGTCCATTATGACGACAATTATTCATTTGCAACCGACACTTTTACAGCAACGAAAAAAGATGTTTATCTAATTTTCGGCGATAAACAAAGTGATTATTTCGGCGATGACGTGGAAACAGACCTTAATGGCAAATACCGTTTCGACTATCTGCGCAAAGGTGATTACCTGATTTACGCCTATTCCGAATTGCCGAACAGCCTCAAAGAACCAGTTGTACAAAAGGTTTCAGTTGGTAAAGGAACAACAAAAGCCGAACCGATTTACATTCATACAGGCAAGGCTTACGGCACGTCAATGGTGCGCGGACAGGTAAATGTTGTCTATTGCAACGGCGAAAGTGTGATTGATGAGGGCGAAGGTACAGGCATTCGCGCATATATTCGCAATCTTGGCGAAGAATATTTTTTTGACGATGTGCGCGTGGTCAATGGAAAATTTATTTTTCAAAAACTTTTAAAAGGAAAATACGAAATAGGCGTAGAAACACAAGACTGTGAAACAGAGAAAGTTACGCTTATTATCAAGCAGATAGAAATTACCGAAACAGGTAAAATATATGATGTTGAGAGCGTTTATAATGTGTATAAATCTGTTTAGAAAATACAAAAGATGCTGTTTTTCAGTCTTCCTAAATGTCATCGGTTGCGGGTCGTACCCGCAATGACAGGGTATAAACAATATTTGTCTAAAATTTAAACAAACTCTTAAATGAAACACACAATTAAATGATTAATTATAAAACCACACCTGACACGAGTTAAGAGGAGTAGAGGAGTTAGGTAGAAAGTACGGGAAACCCCAACTTTTAACTTTATATTCGTGTAGTTAGTGGTTAAAAATAAATTCAAACAGATGAAAAAATTATTTTTTATTCTATTTTTTGCAGCGATGTATGCGGGCAATATTTTTGCACAAACGCCGCCGCCTGCAACACAAAGTCAAACTCCGTATCTCACGCCTGAGGAAAAACGGGCGTTGAGGAAAAACCTTGTTGTTAAGGAAATGAATGCCGATGCAAAAGGTAAACGGCAATGGGTCGACCACCTCACCGTTTGGAACGAAGATGGTTTTAAAATTGAGGAAATTGAGTACGCAGTTTATGGACAGCGCGAGCGCGTAACTTTCGAGTACGACAAACTCGGCAGATGTATCCGCGAAAACGTTTATAACGACAAAAACAAACTTTACCGTATCAGAAAATACGAGTATTTGGAAAATGGACGCAAAAAAATTCAGTACAACTACAACCCAGACGGCAAACTTTATTCAACAAAACTCTATGAATATTCATATAAATGATATAAGGACTATTACCCTTGACGAAATGTCGCACATTCGCCTGATGGACAGAGTTGATACGAAATTTACCGCCAATGTTGAGTTATTGCCGCTTTTGTTGGAAAAAATGCAGCCGCTTTTTCGTGTGCAAGTAATTGATAATAAGAGAATTGCAAATTATTCTACACAATATTTCGACACTGTGGATTTGAGTTTTTTTACAATGCACCAAAACGGCAAACTTAATCGACAAAAAATCAGAATTAGGTCGTATGTGGATTCTAAATTGTCGTTTTTGGAAGTCAAAAACAAAAATAACAAAGGCAGAACAAGCAAAAAGCGCGTTACAATAGATACGCCGTTTGTAAATTCGATTTCAGATATAACCGAACAGCAATTTTTAGAAAAAAACGCAATTTTTGAAACCTGCGAACTGAAGCCTGTGTTGAAAAATAGTTTTAAGAGAATTACTTTTGTGAATAATAAAGCCACAGAACGCATTACTATTGACTTGGACTTGATTTTTTTTAATTACGTAACGAAAAAAAAAGTTGCAATGAATAATCTTATGATACTCGAACTCAAACAAGACGGACAACAGCGGTCGGATTTTCGGGAAATACTTAACAATATGCACATTAAACCCGCCTCGTTTAGCAAATACTGCATCGGAATTTACTCAACAGATGAAAATGCAAAATACAACAGATTTAAAGAAAAATATAGAGCAGTGGAAAAACAGTTAAACGGAGCAAAGAATAAAGAACAAAGACAATTAAAAGATGTTTTCTAAAAATCTAAAAATCTAAAAAAATGTTTCAACAAGATTTTATTGACCCTCAAATTGCGGCTGAACACGCCGCAGAATTAACGCAAAAAGCGTGGTACTCGCTGAGTATTGAAGATTTAAACGGACTGTTCAACATTCCGCACGTTTGGACATTGCTCCTCTCTTTCTTAGTAAATGTGCTTGTATGCTGGTTTATCACGCAGTTTTTTTATTACAAAAAAAGTCATAGAAAGGACTATTATTTTACTTTCATACTTTTTAGCGTAACAATATTTTTGCTGCTCTTTATGCTGCAAAGTATCTCGATGAATATTGGCTTTGCGCTTGGTTTATTCGCCATTTTCGGAATGATACGCTACCGAACCGAAACGCTGCAAATCCGAGATATGACCTATCTTTTTATGATTATCGGCATTTCGGCGGTAAATGGACTTTCGACAAATGTGCCGTTTGTATCGGTAATTGCGGCGAATTTGCTTTTTATTATCTTTGTTTTAGCACTCGAAAGTACTGTTTTCTTGCGCCAATCGGCATCAAAAATTGTGCTGTACGAAAAAATTGCGCTTGTGAAACCCCAAAAATACAACGAAATGCTCGCCGATTTAAAAGAGCGCACAGGACTTGATATTATAAAAATTGAGGTCGGACACATTGATTTTTTGCGCGACACCGCTTTTTTAAAAGTCTATTATAATGCGGGTACAAGCGAAATTAATACGATTGACCATATAACTAAATTTTAGTTATTTATAGTTATTGATGGTTATTAATTGTTATTTGTAGTTATTAATTGTTATTTATGGTTATTAATCGTTATTTGTAGTTATTTATAGTTTTCTTACTGCATAAATAACAACAAATAACGCCGCAGGCAAATAACAATAAATAACAATTAATAACTACAAATAACAACAAATAACGCCGCAGGCAAATAACAACAAATAACAATTAAAAAAAAATAAAATTGAAAAAATCATTAACATATTGTCTTGTTTTGCTTTTGTTTCCCATAGTTGCTTTTTCGCAGCCAAAGCGGGAAACAAAGGCAGGAGCATTGCTTTCGTTTGAGTTGGAAAAAAAACTTTCTCAAACTTTCTCGTTGAATTTTGCAGAAGAAGTGCGTTTTCAGACAAACAATATCGGTTTCGACAGGAATATCCTCTCGCTTGGTGCGGATTATTCTTTTTGGGAAAAGCGGTTTAAGGCAGGTGCGTACTACGCATTTTTGTACTTATATAATAATGACTATCGGTTTGAGATGCGCAACAGATTTTACGCCAATCTCTCTTTTAAGCATAGTTTTACGCCGATAAATCTGTCGTGGCGGGGTAGAATTCAGGCAACTTTGAGAGATGAAAATCGCGGAAATTACAAAGTAAATCCTCGTTATGTGCTGAAAAATAAGGTTGAAATTGAGTACGAAATTTGGGGCAAGCCCTTTAAACCTTATCTTTCGTGTGATTTGTCGATTAATCTCAACGACCCCGTTACGCGCTATGACCCTACCCGCCTGCGGTTTCAACTCGGCACAACTTGGCGCATAAACCGCACCGATTATTTAGACTTTTTTCTTCGTTATGACGAATATTTGAAAAATGACGACCCGCGAGTTTTCTCTATCGGCGTTGGCTACAAAATGAAATTGTAATTTTTTTGCATGGTTTAATCAACGTTTTTTATTAAATGGTTTATTTTGCAAATCAAAAAGCGATTCCTCGTGATGATAAGGTTCGCCTTTTAAAATTGTCATTGCGCGGTAGAGCTGTTCGGCAAAAATGGCGCGAATAATCTGATGCGAAAAGGTCATTTTTGAGAGCGAAATTATAAAGTTTTTCCGCTCATAAACTTCCGTAGAAAACCCATAAGCCCCGCCGATTACAAACACTGCTGTTTTTATGTTAAATTGCTGTTTCTCAATCCATTGCGCAAATTCTATTGAGGTAAAATCTTTGCCTTTATCGTCTAAAAGCACAAGAAAATCGTCTGCATAAACAGCCTTTAAAATTTCTTTTCCCTCTAATTTTCTTTGTTCATTTATCGACAAATTTTTTGTGTTTTTTAATGCTGAAATTACCCCAATTTCAAGCGAAAAATATTGCTTTATTTTGGCAAAATATTCATCGCAAATTTCAGAAACATTCTTTGAAAATGTTTTTCCAACAAAAATAATTTTTACTTTCATTTATTAACTCTTTTGAATTTGAAAAAGTCAAAGATAGCATTTTTTTTTCGGAAACAAAAAAAATGCTATCTTTTCCCTATAAATTTTTTGGAGAAATTTTATAAGTTTGTGCATAATTGAAAATTTTATGCTAACTTTCCCCTATAAATTCTTTCAAAGAACGCTTTAATACATATTTTCGCCTTATGTTGCGATTTTCCCCTGCGAGTTTGGCATATCTGCTGTTACAGACAGGCATTAACTCATGTTTGTG
>JAISYF010000236.1 GCA_031270065.1 Prevotellaceae bacterium
AATCTAATACATTGATATTGTGTTAATTGCAAGAATTTCACCAACTGTTTTTGGCATATATCCACTTTTATGATAGCGAGAGGGTTGTTGAGGTAATAAGCGATAAATTCTAAACCGTACTTAAACAGGCTTTTAACACGTTTGCCGTCGCTTTTAACTCTTATCTGCTTGACTTCATCGTCCTGAATGCCGTTTCAATTTGCCAACGCTGTTTGTAAATTTCGAGTGCCAACGCACAAAGGCGTCTGTCAACTTTTGAAAACTTACGGTTTGAACCTTACAGAGCGCACAAATAAACAAGCCGAGAAACTTAATTCGGGCTTTGTTCATCTTTCCTTCGAGATTTTTGTTGAGAACTGAAATTAATTTTGTACCTTTGTCCCCGTCCTTGATAATTTTCTTTGCCATTATAACTCCTTAGAATATTAGTTGTAAAGGTACGAAAAATCAAGGACTTTTCCAAAAAATATATGTTATAAATCATTAAATATCAAATGGTTACAGCGACAAAATATGATTTTTGTCATGTACTAAACTTTCCCCTATAAATTTATGATAATCCGCAAAGCAACCTATAATTCAATTTGAAAATTTGAGGATTTGAGGATTTGAAAATTCAATTTGAATATTTTGGGATTTTAATTTCAAATCCTCAAATTTTCAAATTTTCAAATTGAATTTTTATACGTTTGTGCATAATTGAAAATTTTATGCTAACCTTGCAGTGCTAAAATCTCCTGACTTTCCTCTGTAAAAAACTTTTTTTAATTTCATGCGCTTGGAAAATCGATGTTTTTCATCTAATTTCGATGCTGTTCCCTGTCATTGCAGGCTTTGACCCGCAATCTCAATATTACAAAAATTAGATTGTGGGTCGAAGCCCGCAATGACAGGGAATAAACAATGTTTGCCCATAGAGAACGAAAGATAAAGTGTCAAAATCAGGAAATAGAAAAAAGCAGATTTTTTCAAACAAAAACCTGCTTTCCAATATTTACATCTATTTTATTAAAAAAAATCTATTTTTATTGTACTAAAATTTTACCTGAATTTATTTTGCCAAATTGTTTTATTTTTACAATATAAACACCTTGCTGCAAGTTTTCATTTCTGACTTCTTTGCCCAAAATATTGTAGATTGCAAGTATTTCCGCAGAATTGTCAGCAGTAACAATTTTTCCATTTTCAACAAAAACTTTATCGGAAATTGAAACCTCGTCAAGAGATGATGCGCACGCGCCGTTTGTCTGAATATTAACAGGGTCAATGCAGTTGTTGTTTTCAAAGAGTTCGCTAATGAATAGGAAGTCATCAACACAAGCATAAACCGTCTGCAAAGTGCCAGTGGGACAACGCCAAGTCTGCAATGCGGTAATATCAACCGTTTCGCCGACAGGAATAGAGGAGTTGTAAGTTCTGTTGTATGACACTTCGCTAACAGTCGAATTTGTGTAGAAACTTACACCGCAAACAATGTTGGCGGGCGAGGCTGCCGTACCGATATTTTTAACTTTCGCAGTGAAAACAATATCATCGCCAGCCTGCGGACACTCGGTAGTTGAGGGTGAAAAAGTCCAAGTAACCGCCTCAATAACCAAATCGCAAGTCGGAACATTTGTAGAAACCTCAATTTGTTTTGTCAAATGATTGTCATTTTCATTGCCCTCCACAGTTTGATTGTCGTCATCTACAAAAGCATCAACTGTATAGGTTTGCATATTTGCAGGTGTCCAATGCGGCACAGCGTTTGGACCTCCGTTTGACGTAAGCAATGCCTCTGCCCCCGCTGAAAGCCCGTCATAGTAAGTGTCGCAATGATTTACATAAGTGTTGTTGACAGAAAATTTTACGCCGATTTTTCTGCCTGCGGGAATATCAACATCGCCTATATTTTTAATTTTTGCAGTAAAAACTACTTGCGTGCCAATGCCGACATTTGCGGGAGTCCAAGAGAGGTCTGTTACAACTAAATTCGGCATAGGCGCAGGCGTGAAAATGGTAATATGTACAGAATTTGAGAACGTATCTCCGCAAGTTCCGCCTGTAACTTTTGCGCGGAAATAATATAAAATGCCTGTTACGTTGCCCGCCAAAGTGTTGGTAGAATAGGTTGCCGAAGTTGCACCCTCAATATCTGTCCAGTCATCTGTGCCGTTTGCGCTCGTTTGCCACTGAATTGCGCCCGTATAATTTGAAAGCGAAATCGAATAATTTTCACCAGCCATAATGCCCGAAAACTGAATGTTTGACGTTGCTATCGGTGCTGTGCCCGATGCAAGCGTTACAACTATATTTCCGCCGATTTTTTTATTTTTGCAAAAAACATCGTTTGCAACGGAAGTTTTGACTGCAAAAGTGGTGTTTGCAGCAATAATTCCTGTGGGCAAATTAATTGTTGCGCCTGTACCGACAACATCGCTGCCGATTTGATTTTGTCCTACAAAAAGCGAATAAAGCACTTCGTTTTCAGAATTTAAAACCTGAATATTTGTGCTTTCGCCTGTGCAAACTACTGCGTTTTCCGCCTGAACGGTAAGGTTTTGATTTACAGCGGTGCAAGGCGTAGTATTAGAGCAGTCGTCAAGCACATTTTGAATTGCATCGGGAATTTCATAATCTTCATTTGGAGTTTTTGTAGTGCCGCCTGTGGCTGCATAAACACCGCTCGGCGGAGTGCCTTGCGTGCCTGATGCTTTGTACCAGGAGTCTGGTCCCCAAATAAAAGTTCCCGCTCCCATATTGGTTTGTCCGCCTGCGAGGCTGTTCAAAGTGCCGAAAACATAAACCGTTGCAGCGGCATTGTTCGGAAATATGTAGTTTGCATCCGTATTTTCCAATATAAAATCCTTAATATAAATTGTACCTGTAACTTTAATTTCGGATCCGCTATTTTGCTCGTGCCAATAAATTGACGGCAGATTGTCGTCTGTAAAATCGCAATTAACGTGAGACCAAGCAAAATTTCCATTTGCATTTACAATAATCTGTCCCGTTTTTCTAAAATGAATGCCGTGTCCTGCGCAATCCAAAACACCTTTGTTAATTGTCAGTTTTTTACTGTTGCTGTTGTCGTTGCCTTCTAAAAAATAGATGTCCGACTCCAATGTTACAACGGCATCGTTTGAATTAAGGTCAATAGTTAAATTGCCCATACGGTGGTTGTTTGTATTTACGGCAAGTGCTGTGCCGCCGATAACAGTTTCACCGTCGCCTTTCATAATAATAGTCTGTCCCGCAGCGTTCTGCCCCGAAGTTTGATACTCGCCATTCACAATAAAATCACCATAAACTTCAACAGGAAAACCCTGATTGTTGTTTTGGACGAATGTGCCGTTAATGATAAAATCACCATTTACGGTAAAAATGTTAGTGGCGGTGTTGCTGTTGAAATTCAGCGTTTTACCTGCATTCACAGTCAGATTTGCGCAAGCCAAGCCTGTCGCGTTAATTCTAACATTGTGGTTGATAATTACATCGTCATTAGCGGTCGGCAATGTGCCTCCCCAAGTCAATGTCGATGCCCAATCGCCGTTTTGGACTGATGTAATTTGTCCAAAAACGCTTGCCGACATAAAAGATGCGGCAATAATAAGAATAAGAAGTAATTGTTTTTTCATAATAAATTTTGTGATTATAAGGTTAAAATTATTTTAAAAATTAAAAAGTCAAAATTAATAAAAAAAACAGCAACATGTTTAATGTGTCCGTTAAAATATAGATTTTTTTTTGACAAAATGCTGATTTTCAGATATTTGCAGGTAAAAAAATATAGAAAAATATATTAATAAAAACTCCAAAAAAATCATATTACAGAGCAAAAACAGCATTCGCACCCTTGTGATTTTGCGTCTTTGTGCTTTACAGTGCCTCCGCTACAATAAATGTACTACCTCCGATATAAATAAAGTCGTCTTTATGGGCGGCTTTTTTTGCTGCGGCGATTGCACGTTTTACAGATGAACAGGTTTTGCCGAAAAGGTTGTACTCGGCGGATTTTTGCTGCAAAATTTTTTCATTAAGAGCGCGGGGAATTTTCGCTTTGGTAAAATAATAATGCGCATCTTTTGGCAAGAGATTTAGCACGAGAGCAGGATTTTTATCATTCACCATTCCAAAAATTATATGCAACTGTCTGAATTTCTGCTGTTTAATCTGCTCCACCACAAGTGAAATTCCACTCTGATTATGTCCAGTGTCGCAAACAACAGTTGGATTTTTGCCCAAAATCTGCCAACGACCCTGCAAACCTGTGAGTTTGAGTACATTTTCAAGTCCGTTTTTAAGATTTTTTTGAGAAATTTTTACTCCTAAATTCCGCAATTTTTTTTCAGCAGCAAGCACTGTTTTTAAGTTTTTTTGTTGATAAACGCCTTTGAGTTCGCATTTTGGCAATGAAAAATTGTTTTTATCTGCAAAAACAATTTCCGCCTGCATTTCTTTGGCTTTTTCCTGAAAAACTTCTTCTGTTTCCATTTGCGTTTCGCCGATTATCACAGGTGTGTGAGGCTTGATAATGCCCGCTTTTTCGGCTGCGATTTTTTCCAAAGTATCGCCGAGAATATCGGTATGGTCGAGCGAAATATTTGTGATAATCGACAAAAGCGGACTTATCACATTTGTGCAATCCAACCGTCCGCCCAAACCAACCTCCACAACGGCAAAATCTACGTCTTGCTCAGCGAAATATTTAAAGGCGAATGCGGTAGTAATTTCAAAAAATGAGAGATTGCGTTCTATTATAAGTTGTTGATTTTCAGTGATAAAAGAGGAAACTTTGTGTTTGGAAATCATTTTGCCGTTAATTCTAATTCTCTCTCGAAAATCTTTGAGGTGCGGCGAGGTATAAAGCCCCACTTTGTAGCCCGCGCTCTGCAAAATTGCAGCCAAAAGATGCGACACAGAGCCTTTGCCGTTAGTTCCGCCAACGTGGATTGTGCGGTATTTCCTATGCGGAAAACCAAAATTCAGGTCTAAAAAATGCGTGTTTTCAAGCCCTGTTTTGTAGCCTTTTGCCCCAACTTGCTGAAACATAGGGGCTTGCGCGTAAAGAAATGCAATAGATTGTGCGTAAGTCATTTGTTTGCAAAAGTACAATTTTTTTTCTATTTTTGCATTATCAAACACACAGGAATTGAAAATAAAAAATACGAAAATCCCAGACTTTCAACTTTCAACTTTCAACTTTTAATTTGTATTCGTGTTTATTGGTTAAAAATAAATAAAAAAAACAGATGAAAATTGTCATTGACCAGAATATTCCTTTTATCAACGGAGTTTTTGAAAATGTTGCCGAAGTGCAGTATTTTAAAGGGCAAAATATTGATAATCAAAGTGTTAAAGATGCCGATGCGCTGATTATTCGGACAAGAACAAAGTGCGGTGAGGCTCTTTTGTACGGCTCAAAAGTTCGTTTTATAGCCACTGCAACAGCGGGAACTGACCATATTGATTTTGACTTTTGCGAAAAAAATGGCATCGAAATTTACTCTGCCGCTGGCTGCAATGCCTCGTCTGTGGCGCAATATCTCGGCTCGGCAATAGGAGAATGGAGTTTTTGTAATAATCTGAATATCAGTGATTTAACTGTTGGAATTGTTGGTTGGGGAAATGTTGGAAAAGAGGTTGAAAACCTTTGCAACGCGCTCAAAATTAAAGTTTTGTTAAATGATGAACCGTTGAAAAAACTTGGGATGGCGCAAGTGTGCAACTCGTGTCTGAAAAAAGACAGCGCACCCATTGCAAATCGGCGCGAGCAAAGCCTTGTTTCGCTGCAAACTATCGCCGAAAACTGCGATATTATTACCTTTCACACGCCTTTGACTTTTGAGGACGAATTTGCTACAAAATATCTTGCAAACGCGGCGTTTTTCAACAGTTTAAAACGTAAGCCGCTGATTATCAATGCTGCACGCGGCGGAGTTGTGAATGAACAGGAGTTGTTGAAAGCATACGAAAACGGAAAAATTGCAGGTTTTGCGCTTGATTGTTGGGAGAATGAGCCAAGTATTTCGCCCGAATTGCTGCAAAAGGCTTTCATTGCCACGCCTCACATTGCGGGCTACTCGCTTGACGGCAAAAAAAATGCAACGGAGATGTGTGTGCAAACCGTTAGCCGATTTTTTAATCTCGGTTTAAATGATTTTTTTGTAAAAAATTTTTCAGCAAAAAAAATTATTCACGCAAAAAACAATGAGTTATTAAAAATTTTATGTGAAAACTACGATATAAAATTCGATTCCGACCGCCTGCAACAAAATCCCCAAAAATTTGAGGATTTTAGAAATAATTATTATGAGAGGCGGGAGATTGAGATAATTACACGTTAATTATAAAGGCGAAAATACCGATAAGTATCAGTATCGCCCTTATGTTTTATATTCAATAAATAGCCGTATATTTGCTTAAAAATTATTATCTTTTATTAAAAAAACAACTCTGTTCCCCCCTTTTACAAAGGATGGTGCGCGATAGCGGGGGAGTGATTTTAAACTGTTTTTTTTCTAATTCGGCTGCAAAGGTAAATTTTTGCGAAACAAAAAAATGTTTTTATAATTTTTGTTTTTTTAAACTCCATTTAAGCATTGATGGCGTGGTGAGCGTAGTAAGAACGCCCATTAGCACCAAAATCGAAAAAATTTCGAGGTTTATCAATCCCGATTTGTAGGCGATATTTGCAATTACAAGTTCCATTATTCCGCGTGCATTCAAGCCGATGCCGATTGAAAACGAGGCGCGTTTTTCCAATTTCGCCAATCTTCCGCCGAGGTAGCCGCCCGCAATTTTCGACAGGTACGACACCAGCAGCACCGTAATTAACAAACCATAGTTATGTATCGCCGCAAAATTAAATTCAAGCCCGATTGACGCGAAAAAAATCGGTGCTAAAAAGCCCATTGCCAAACCGTTAGCCGATTTTTGAATGGTCGCGTGATGCTCATCGCCAATAAGATTTTTATTGATTAAAAGCGAGGCAAAAAATGCGCCGATTATAAAATGAAAGCCCAAAGTTTCGGTAATTGCAGCAAAAAGCAGTACAAAACAGAAAAAGAGCGCAAAAAGACTCTCCTTTCCTTTCAAAAAATCAAGTAAACTATTTAAAATATTTTCAAGATAATTTGGTTTTTTTGATATTTTTTTTGTAATCTTATAACTAACAAAAAGAATTGCAAAGAAAATTCCGAGTTTTAGCAGCGAAAAACCTGTTTCTTTTACAATGGAAAGCAGTGCTCTATCGGAATTTTGCGCGTTGAGAATAATGCCCAAAACCATTAACGCCATAACGTCTTCAAAAATTGCAGCCGAAAGAATTTTTTGTCCTATATCGGTGTTGATAATTTTTAAATCCATCAAAATCCGCACGCTAATCGGCAACGCGGTTATTGATATGCAAAGCCCGATAAATATTGATGCCGTAACGCTCATTTTGAACAGATAACCGACTGCAAAACCGCACAAAAGCGGAACAAAAAACGCCATTATTGTTATAAAAATATTTTTTCCGCGCAACGATTTCACAATATCATCAGCATTTACCTCCAACCCCGCCATTATCACGAGCAAAAACACGCCCAATTCGGCAATAACCCTGATGTCTTCTGTCAGGCTGATAACGCCTAAAAGCGTGGGACCGAGAATAATTCCCGCAATAATTTCACCAATCATTGCAGGCTGTTTTACACGCTCAAAAATTTCACCGAGCAGCCTTGCAGCAATCAGTAAAATCAGTAAATTTGTAAAAAACGGCAATGATAAACTTGTATTCATTTATATTATTCTAAATTTATAAACACCACGAAAAAAGAAAACAATCCTCGTCATAGAGCGAGTAATCGGCTTTGCCATTGACAGCAAAAGTTTTGACTAATGCTGCGCCGTCAAGAAATTTGCAGGCGGTTTCAAGCGATGCACCCGTTTTTACACGGTCTTCGACAACGAGAATTTTTTTGCCTTTAAACTCAAAATCAATCGGCGAAAGCAGTTTCGGCGAGGCGTATAGAGGCTTTTGAAAATTGTCCCGATAATTGATTTTCAGCAGGTTAAACTCCACGCCCAAACGCTGATTAAGAATAGCAGCAGGAATAATTCCGCCGTTTGCCACTGCTACAACCATATCAAAATTTTCCGCAAAACGAATTGTGCGGAAACGTTCCAGCATCTCGTCAAAAGTTTTTTTTTCATAAACATTTTTATTTTTGCAAAGGTAACATAAAATTTTCAATTATACACAAACTTGTGACAATTCAATTTGAAAATTTGAAAATGCAAAATGCAATTTGAATATTTGAAAACTTGAGGATTTGAAATTAAAATCCCCAAATCTTCAAATATTCAAATTGAATTTTCAAATTTTCAAATCCTCAAATTTTCAAATTTATTACTGTCCGCTAAATATTTTTAGAACAAAAAAATGTTTAGCGGACAGTAATAATTAAAAATATAAAAACGTATTCCTAAATGCACAACGGGTTTTAGAAATTTTATTTTACAATTAAAAGTTCATTTAGATTAATATCTGTGGCGGCGGCGGAGTTGGAATTGACCGTTTCTGTTTGCCCTTTCACATTAATATCGCAGGCGGAAGCGGCATCAATATTTAAAGTTTCAACATCAACATCAAAATCTGCATCTGTGGCGTTGCCAATCTCTATTTGCAACTCTTTCGCCTTAATTTTTACATCTAAATCACAGGCGTTGCCGCTTTTGACTTTTACATAATTTGCCGTAATTTTCATATCTAAATCAGTTGCATTCTCGCATTCGACTATCACGTTGTTTTTTGCCACAACATCTAAATCCACTTCGCAAGCATTATTCACTTTTAATTCAAAATTTTCCGTTTTTAAAGGTAAATTTGAGTAAATTTCACAAGCATTATTAGCCTCAATTTTCTTTATTTTCGGTGTATGAATAATAATTTTTCCACCAAGATTATCAAAATTAAAAGGTTTTCTCCTCGAAGGTGAATATTTTATGTATAAAACGCTGTCTTTGACTTCTGTTATAATGTGCCGCGAATTTTCCACTTCTAAATAAGTGGTGTCCTCCTCAACAATTTCAATTTCGAGCGCATTTTTTGCATCTATGCGGTTAAAGCCTGATACAGAACGGTTTTCGGAAATCCATTCTGTCTTAATATTCCAACCAAAATTGCAGTTTCTATTCCAATGAAAATTATCATTTTTGTCCAAATAAATTGCCGTTCCACTCACTATCAAAAGGCTTGCAACCCAAACGATTAGCAAAATCCAACCGCTGTAACCTTGCCTTTTTTGCGAAAAATCGCGCCGTATCATTCTTATACTGCCGACAATCATTCCTATTGCGGGGATTAAGCAGAGCAGAAAAAGGCTAATGCCAAAGGCAGTTTCGAGCGGGCTGCCGCTGTTAAAAAACGGATATGTGCCCTTCTCTATCAACATCGCCATTGTGCCGATTGCGATGCCTACAATGATTAAAATGCCGCAAATCATAAAAATTACGCCGAAAAAAACTACGAAAATTTTTGCAAAAGCAAGCACAATCTCGCCGAATTTTGAGCCTACTTTGTTGGCGTTTTCGCGAAATTGTTCACTTTCAAAAAAGTTTTTTATGCTATCGGCAGTAACTTCTTCGCCGCGCATTTCGAGTTTTTGAGCCGAAGTTTTTGCATCAGGAATGATAATCATTGCCAAAAGGTAAATGATAATCGGAGTTCCGAAACCAAAAAACAGCAGTAGCACAGTCAAAATTCTGAGCCACACCACATCAACGCCGAGATACGCTGCAATGCCCGCCAAAACTCCGCCAATCATCTGGTTATCAGTGTCGCGGTAGAGTTTTCGCGATTTTTGAGAACGTTTTTTATCGTTTTTTTCTTCCGTCTGCGGCTCGTCTGCGTTTTTCTCTGTTTGCTCATCGCCGAATTGGTTGGGCTGTCCAAGCACAGAGATAATTTGTTGAACGTCAGCAAGTTCGATAACCGCTTTGTTTGCGTTCAACTTTTCCGTAAAAAGTTCGCCAATCCGCGCCTCAATATCGCGCAAAATTTCCTTGTCCTCCTCTTTCGGAAAGTGTTTATCAACTTCATTAAGATAGTTGTTCAATGTCTGATAGGCATCTTCGTCAATATGAAAGACGCTGCCGTTAAGATTAATTGTTAGAGTTTTTTTCATTGCTTTTTAAATTGTTAATTATTAACGGTTAATATAGTGATTTGCAATGTTATTAGGGAATACCTAAAATTAAGCATTAATAATTAACCGTTGTTTTTTAATTGATTTATAGAGTTGCTTATATTGTTCCACGATTTTTCGAGTTCGGCAAGAAATTTCACGCCTTGCTCGGTAAGTTTATAGTATTTTCTCGGCGGTCCCTGATTAGATTCCGCCCATTGATACGACAGCAGATTATCATTTTTGAGCCTTGTCAAAAGCGGGTACAACGTGCCTTCAACCACTATCAAGTCTGTTTTTTGCAGAATATTAATAATGTCGGAAACATACGCCTCTTTGTCGTTGAGTATCAGCAAAACGCAATATTCCAAAAGTCCTTTCCGCATCTGTGATTTAATGTTTTCAATGTCCATAATTTAGTTAAAAGTAAAAAGTTGAAAGTTGTTTGCGCCTCTCTTTGTTCTTTTAGCGCAACGCTCTTTGTTCTATTTCGAGTGCAAAGGTAATGCTTTTTACAATACTATGCAATACATAGTACAATAATTTATATTTATTTATGAATAATTAATATTTATAAATATTGCTGTCCGCTAAATATTTTTAGAACAAAGAACAAAGACCGCTACGCTAAAAGAACAAAGACTTGTGCAAGATTTTTTGATTATTCTGTCTTTGTTCTTTTTAGAATATTGCTGTCCGCTAAACAATTCAATTTGAAAATTTGAAGATTTGAAAATGCAAAAATACAAAAATACAATTTGAAAATTTGAGCAATTTAAAGAAAGAAAAGCGTTAAATTAATTGTTAATTGTTATACCCAACTTTCGATGTTGTGCCTTGTCATTGCGGGCTTTGACCCGCAATCTCAATATTATAAAAATGAGATTACGGGGCAAAGCCCGCAATGACAGGGTGCTGCAATGAAAGTCAGGTATAAAAATCTTTGTGTTCTTTTTGCCACTGATTACACAGATAAACTCGGAGAAATTATTAATTTATTACTGTCCGCTAAATATTTTTTTGAGCAAAAAAATGTTTAGCGGACAGTAATAATTTATAAACAGATGACACAAAATCTCAAAAAGGAATTTTGCACCGTTTTTATATAATCTTTTACTAATAAATTTTGGAAAAAAGAGAGGGCAAAAAACAAAGAAGGATTGTCCTCTCGACAACCCAATCTTTTCTTAACCTTAAATCTAATACCATGAAAAACACGTTACAAAGGTACAACAATTTATATGTTCTACAACATATTTTTCGCGTTTTCTTGATATTTAACCTTATTTAACTTTTTTATTTTTGTAAATATCTGATTATTAGATATTTAGAAATTTATTTTTTTGAAAAAATATTTTAAAAAATGCCATTTCAGGCTCAATTTTGCCTGTTTTTTGACATCTATTTTGGTTAAAAAACCATAAAAACGTCATTTTTTTTCGCGCCAGAGGCAAAAAATGAAAATTTTTCAAAAATTACAATCCTTTACGGCGCACCCAATATTGACTTCTGCTCAATATGCCCGCTTTATCAATCGAGCCTTTCATTTTCAGCCTGTCAGTTTTTGCATCGTAAGACACTTTGCAGTAGTATGTTTTGCCGTTTTCGGGGTCAAGGATTGTGCCTCCCACAAGATTATCGCCGTCAAGCGTCAAATCTTTGAGCAGAATCATTCCTTCGAGCGGTTTGTCTTTGTCTGCGCCTGTGCATTTGTCGCACACAGCACCGCTTCTGCCCGGTTCGAGCAGTTTGAGCAACTTGCCGTAATATTTACCGTTTGTCGCTTTAAAAATTTGAAAAACGCTTTTTTCAGTGCTGGTTTTGTCGTCAATCGAAGTCCAATAACCGACAAGTTTTTCTACTTGCGCATTTGCGGTAACTGTTGCTAAAAACAGTCCAAAAAATAAAATTAATTTTTTCATAATCAATTGGTTATTAAAAATTAGTAATAAAAATTTGGCTGCAAAGTTACAGATTTATTTTCAATTTTGCAAAAAAAATTGTAACTTTCCCCTATAAATTTATGATAATCCGCAAAGCGACCTATAATTCAATTTGAAAATTTGAGGATTTGAAAATTTGAAAATACAAAAATTCAATTTGAAAATTTGAAAATTTGAGAATTCAATTTGAGAATTTAATTTGAATATTTGAATATTTTGGGATTTTAATTTCAAATTTTCAAATCATCAAATCCTCAAATTTTCAAATTAATTATTATGCGTTTGTGTGTAATTGAAAATTTTATGTTACTTTTGCATAAATTTTAAAATTTAAAAATCAAAATTAATGCATTAATATTATTATGAAAAAACTACTTCTTTTTACAGTAATTTTACTGTTTTCGGCGCAAATTTCGGCGCAAATCGTTGATAAACTTGAACCTGCGCAATGGTGGGTAGGAATGTACTATACCGAAGTGCAAATATTGCTGTACGGCAAAAATATTGCGGAAAATACAGTGGCATTCAAAGATAACTCTCTGAAAATCAACCGAATAATCAAAACAGATAACCCGAATTACCTGTTTGTGTATGTGGAAACAAAAGGCGCAGTGGCGGGCGACTATTTTTTGACCATCGCCAACGGAAAAAAACATAAAACGCTGCCTTTTACCCTGAAAACCAGAGAATTAAATGCGAAAGAACACACAAGTTTTTCCTCTGCCGATGCAATCTATTTGCTGATGCCCGACAGATTTGCAAACGGCAATCCTGCCAACGACAATTTACCTGATTATTATCAAAAAACCGACAGAAACATTCCCGGAGCGCGGCACGGCGGCGATATTCAAGGTATTATCAACAAAGTGCCGTACATCGCAAATCTCGGAATTACAGCACTTTGGACTACTCCAATGTTTGAAAACAACGATAGCGTTTATTCCTATCACCACTACGGAACAACCGATTATTACAAGATTGACGAGCGTTTGGGAACAACTGCCGACTATCGAAAACTCGCTGATGTTTGCCATCTAAACGGTATAAAACTTATAATTGACGTTGTGCCGAACCATTGCAGCGCGGCGCATTGGTGGCTAAAAGACCTGCCCGCAAAGGATTGGTTTAACGTTTGGGACAAATACACGACCACAAGTTACCGCCTCAATTCTTGGACTGACCCGCATTTTGCGCAGGCAGACCGCAACATTGCGGTAAAAGGCTGGTTTGCGGAAAATATGCCCGATTTTAATTTAGACAATCCGCTCGTAATGGATTATCTTTGCCAAGCCTACGTCTATTGGATTGAAACAATCGGCATAGACGGCATCAGGATTGACACCTACCCGTACAACAATATTTTTCAGGCAGCAAATTTTCTGAAATCAATCAGAAATGAATACCCGAAAATCAATATTGTGGGCGAATGTTGGCTGAAAACGTCTGCCGAAATCGCTTATTATCAGTCGGGTACGTTTAATAAGCAGGGTTTTAATTCGCAAATGCAGTCGGTAATGGATTTTCCGTTGAAAGATGTTTTTGAAACGGCATTTTTGGAAGATGATGCATGGGAGAAAGGCATGATAAAATTTTACAATCATTTTGCATTGGATTTTTCGTACAGAAATCCGAATATGCTAATGAATATGCTTGATAATCACGATATTAGACGGTATTCGGTAACGGTAAACCGCAATGTTGCAATTTACAAAATGGCTCTTGCGGTGCTTGCTACTGTGCGCGGCTACCCGCAAATTTACGCTGGCACGGAAATTATGCTTACAGGCGCGCAGGACAATTATGAAGGTACTCGCTACGATTTTCCAGGCGGTTGGACAGAGGACAGACACAACGCTTTTGCCCCAGAGGGCAGGACTTCGGAGGAAAACGAGATTTTCCATTACTTGCAAAAATTATTGTTTTTCAGAAAATCAAATTCGGCAGTGCAGACAGGCGAAATGAAACAGTTTGTTCCACAAAACGGCGTTTATGTCTATTTCCGTTATGACGAAAAAAATCTTGTAATGGTTGCCGTAAATAACGCAAAAGTTCCGCAGACCGTTGATTTAGAACGTTTTAACGAAATGAATATTCTCGGAGCAGAGGCAACCGAAGTAACTTCGGGGGGGAAATACAAACTTGACAAAACATTGATAATTCCCGCGAAAACAGCATTGGTGCTGAATGTAAAATAAAATCCTCACGTGCGCAATTTTTTTTCGACACGTGTCGCGATAAATTTCGACACGTGTGCAAAAAAAATTACATACGTACAGAGATAAATTTTTGTCCGTATGTAATTTTTGGCGGTAGGGGCAAACCTGTGTGTTTGCCCTTTTGTTTTGCAGGGCGTTTTTAACCCCTGCGCTACGTTTCATTTCGCGCTGTCTATTTATGAAAGGGGACGATTCGGGTGCCTGATTGAAAAATTATTTTAGATTTTGTATTTCGGA